>NZ_JALQDZ010000052.1:0-120408 GCF_023630985.1 Caballeronia sp. ATUFL_F1_KS39
GAAAGTATCGGCGCTATCGACGGCGGTGATGTCGCTGATTTGCGCGACATCCAAGTGTGCAGCGATACGCGGCGCGATGTTCTTACCGTACGCGGTCGCCGGAGCGAGGATGTGCGAATAATCCTTCGCGATGTTCAACACCGTAGCTTCGACGTTTTCCGCGAGGCCTTCAGCGAGTTGCGGCGCATCGGCGAGGAGCACTTTGCTGACGCCCGCGATCTTCGCCGCCGCATCCGCCGCGCCCTGCGCGTTCGAGCCCGCGATCAGCACATGCACATCGCCACCAATCTTCGATGCCGCCGCAACCGTGTTCAGCGTCGCTGCCTTGATCGACGCATTGTCGTGTTCTGCAATTACGAGAATCGTCATGTTCAGATCACCTTCGCTTCGGTTTTCAGTTTTTCGACCAGCGTCTTCACGTCGGGCACCGTGATGCCCGCGCTGCGCTTCGGCGGCTCGACGACTTTCAGCGTCTTCAGACGCGGCGCGACATCGACGTCAAGATCGGCAGGCGTCATCGTGCTTAAAGGCTTCTTCTTCGCCTTCATGATGTTGGGCAGCGTCACATAGCGCGGCTCGTTCAGGCGCAGGTCTGTCGTGATTACCGCGGGCAGCTTCAACAAAAGCGTCTCGGCGCCGCCATCGACCTCACGCGATACAGTCGCTTTACCATCGGCGATAACGACCTTCGATGCGAACGTCGCTTGCGGCAAACCCGTCAATGCAGCAAGCATCTGACCGGTCTGATTCGAATCGTCATCGATAGCCTGCTTGCCGAGGATCACGAGTTCAGGCTTCTCCTGATCGACCAATGCCTTCAACAGCTTCGCCACCGCCAACGGCTGCAATTCCTCTGCGCTTTCGATCAGCACAGCGCGATCCGCACCGATAGCCAACGCCGTCCGCAACGTCTCCTGACATTGCGTAACACCACACGACACAGCGATCACTTCCGTAGCGACGCCCGCTTCCTTCAATCGCACCGCTTCCTCAACAGCGATTTCATCGAACGGGTTCATCGACATCTTCACGTTGGCGATATCGACACCCGTGTTATCCGATTTCACGCGGACCTTCACGTTGTAATCGACGACGCGCTTCACTGGAACCAATATCTTCATTCGGTTGTTCTCCGTTGAACCCCGTTCACGCGGCTTGAATTCTTCGCGCACGATCGACGATCGGCTTGTCGACCAGCTTCCCGTCCACCGAGATCGCGCCGCGCGGATTCGCTTCCAGCGCAGCGAGCACGCGTGCCGCCCATTCGCGTTCGGCGGCGCTCGGTGCGAAGCCGTCATTCACGGCGTCCACCTGCTTCGGATGAATGCATAGCTTGCCGCCGAAACCGAAGCGGCGCGCATCGAGCACGTCGGCGTTGATCGCGTCGAGGTCGCCCGTCGCGAGCGTTACGCCATCGATCGGCGGCGGCAGGCCCGCAAACCGCGACTCGATCACGAACTGCGAACGCACGTAGTCCAGTTCGCGCCCGGTGCCGTCGATGCCCGCGTCCACGCCGAAATCGAACGAGCCGAACGCGAGCCGCGCAACGCGCCCGCATTGCGCGATCTCGCGCATACGCACCACGCCCGCAACGCTCTCAACCAGCGCGATCAACTCGACGTCATCGGCGCAACGTGCCGCGATATCCGCGAGTTGCGCCGCATCTTCGGCCTTCGGCACCATCACGGCGCGCACGTTCGCCGCGCGAATCATCGCGACGTCTTCTTCGTGCCATGGCGTACCGAAAGCGTTGACGCGAATCACGACGCGCTCATGCGTCTCACGTAACCAATGCGCGATCTGCGCGCGAGCTTGCGCCTTGGCATCGATGGCCACGGCATCTTCCAGATCGATGACCACGCGATGCGCGTGCGTCGCCAATGCCTTGTCGAACCGTTCCGGACGATCGCCCGGAACGAACAGAAAACTGCGTGCAATCATGCGGATTTCCTCGAATGCGTCAGGTGCCGCTCCAGCCGCGCTGGAACGTCTCCGAATAACTGAAGCGGTCGGCGGGATGAATGCTGACCGCCGCTTCGACGATCTCGCCGCGCTTGTTGAAGTAGCGGCGCGACAGCCATAGCGCGGGCGAACGCGCCTTCGCGTTGACGAGACGCGCGATGTTCGCGGGCAGCGCCACCGCGCGAATCTCCTGCTCCACGCGCGCGATCTGCTCGCCGAACTGACGCTCGATCATCGTGAAGATCGGCGTGTGTGGATCATCCTCGATGCCTGTCAGCGAACGAAACGCCGGCTGGATATAGACCTCGGTATGACAGATCGGATCGACGCTCTCCGGCGAACGACGAATGCCTTCGAGACGCAACCACGTTTCGCCGGGCTTCGCCTGCAACATCTTGCAGAGCGACGCATCGCTCACTTCGACGGTCTCTTTCTTCAGGACCTCGAGCGCGGTATCGGCGGAATAGCGATGCAGGTCGCTCAACTGCTGCATGACCTGCCGATAGCTGCCTTCCGAATTCACGGCCTTGACGGTCGTGCCGATGCCCGCCTGCCGCACGACCATGCCGAGCTGCACGAGCTGCTTGACTGCCTCGCGCACGGTCGAGCGGCTCGCGCCGAACTGCTCGCAGAGTTCGAATTCGGTGGGAATGGTGGAGCCCACCGGAAAGCGCCCGCTCTGTATTTCGTTGATGAGCGTCTGCGCCAATTGCAGATAGCGCGGCTGCTGACCGAGCACGTTGACCATCTTTTGCACGCACGATGAAGGATTGACGGAGGGATCCGCCTGTCGCGCGACATCATCCGGTGCGAGCATCGTCATTGCACCGCACCGCTCTCGCGCAACCGGGCGATCCGACCAGCATCGTAACCGAGTTCGGCGAAAAGCCTCGCGTTGTCCTGTCCCAGTTCGGGCGCCGAACGCGCGGGCAAGGTCTCGTTCACGCGAACCGGCGCCGCCACGTTGCGCACCTTGCCGAAGCGCGGATGCTCCGCTTCGGTCACGCCTTGCCGCTCCGCGACGAACGGATTGTCGAGCGCCTGCTTGATGTCGTACACCGGCGCGGCGGGCACGCGTCCGCCCAGACGTGCGAGCCATTCGGCGGTCGTCGCGCGCGAAAGCGCCGCATCGAGTTCCTGTTCGACGAGATCGCGATTCGCGAGCCGCGCCTTGAAATTGCAGAAGCGTTCATCGGTGATCCACGAAGGCTTGTCGAGTATCTCCGCCAGCACGCCCCAGAACTTTTCCTTGTTGCACATCAGGAAGATCCAGCCGTCCTTCGTCTTGTACAGCTGGCTCGGCGTCAGCGACGGATGCGCGGAGCGCCGGTCCCGTCCTGTCACCGTGCCGCCGTTCAGATACCAAGTGCCGACATACGCGAGGTTATGCAGCGCGACATCGAAGAGACTCGTGTCCATGTCGCGGCCGATGCCCGTCGTGCGCGCCTGCACGAGACCCGCGAGCAGCGCCATCGCGGCGGTGGTGCCCGTCATCAGATCGATGATCGACAGACCGAAGCGCGCCGGCGGACTGTCCGGCTCGCCAGTGACCGAGAGATAACCCGCTTCCGCCTGCATCAGATAGTCGTAGCCGGGCCACGATGCGCGGCTGCCGGTGCGTCCATATGCCGACAAATGCGCGCATACGATAGCCGGATTCGCGTCCTTCAACTGATCGTAAGTGAGACCCAGCTTCACGGGCAGATCGCCGCGAAGATTGTTGAAGACGGCATCGCTCGACTTGACGAGATCGAGCAGCACGTCGCGCCCTTCGGGCTTCTTCAGATCGAGCGTCAGACTGCACTTGTTGCGATTGAACGCTTCGAAGAAGTGGCTATCGCCTTCGCCGAAAAAATGCGGTCCCACGTTGCGGCCCACATCGCCGCCTTCGCGGAAGTTTTCGATCTTGATGACTTCCGCGCCGAGATCGGCGAGATGTTGCGTCGCGAACGGACCCGCGCCGTATTGTTCTATGGCGACGATGCGTACGCCGGAAAGAGGCAGGCTCATGCAGGGTTCCTCGCAATCAGCATCTTGGCGATGATCAGGCGTTGCATCTCGTTGGTGCCTTCGCCGATGGTCAGAAGCGGCGCATCGCGATACAGCCGCTCGACGTTGTATTCCTTCGAATAGCCATACGCGCCATGAATGCGCATTGCTTCCATGCTGTTCTCGACAGCCGCTTCGGTTGCGAAGTACTTCGCCATGCCCGCTTCCATGTCGCAGCGCAGACCTTTGTCGTATGCGCGCGCGGCCGAGTCCGTCAGAAGGCGCGCGGCTTCCACGCGCGTCGCCATTTCGCCGAGCTTGAGCGCAATCGCCTGATGCTCGCAGATCGGCTTGCCGAAGGTCTTGCGCTGCTGCGAATACGCGACCGCTTCATCGAGCGCGGCTTGCGCAACACCGACCCCGCGCGCGGCGACATTGATGCGGCCCAGCTCCAGCCCGCTCAGAATCTGCTTGAGGCCGAGCCCTTCCTGCCCGCCGATCACGCTCGACACCGGCACGCGAAAATCGGTGAACGTAAGCTCGCACGTATCGATGCCCTTATAGCCGAGCTTTTGCAACTGACGGCTCACTTCGAAGCCCGGTCCCTTCTCGACGATCAGAAGGCTCATGCCCTTGTGACGCGGCTGCGCTTCCGGATCGGTCTTCACGAGCAGCGCGAGGATGTTGCCGTACTTGCTGTTCGTGATCCACGTCTTGCTGCCGTTGACGACATAGTGATCGCCGTCGCGCCTCGCGACCGTGCGGATCGCCTGAAGGTCCGTGCCGCAATCCGGTTCGGTCAGGCCGATGCCGCCGCGCAGCTCGCCCGTCGCCATGCGCGGCAGGAACTCGCGCTTCTGCGCTTCGGTGCCGTTGCGCTGGATCGTCATCGCCATGATGAGATGCGAATTGATGATGCCGCTCACCGACATCCATACCGCGGAAATGCGATCGACGATCTTCGCGTACGTCGAAGTCGTGAGACCGAGGCCGCCGTACTCGGGCGAGATCAGGCAGCCGAAGAGTCCCATGTCCTTCATCTTCTCGACGATCTCGTGCGGATACTCGTCCTTCGCATCGAGTTCGTGCACGTAGGGTTTCACTTCCGTCTTGAGGAAGCGGTCGAGCATGTCGAGAATGAGCGTCTCGTTCTCTTCGTAATTGCTCATGTCCTGCTGTTGATCGGCGTCGATGGTGGCCATTGCTTCTCCTGTATTCGTGTGTACGTCTTATGCGAGCGCTTGCGCAAGCGTGCGCGCCGGTCGCGTGTCGAGCGAGAGCACCGCTTCGCAGATGCGCTCGGCGGCATCGCGCGATACGTTGCGCTGCGCGTTGTCGAAGAACTTCGCGACGATGTCCTCATTCGTGAGCGGCCTGTCCGACGAGCCGCGATTGATCGACTCGCGATGCGTCAGCATGCGGCCGTCCCGCGTATGGACGATCACTTCGCCGGTGTAGTGACGCGGAAACGTCGAGTCCTGATCCGCTTCGTGCGTGACGCGGGCCGCGACGGCGCGCACGGTTTCATCGGCGAGCGCTTCGGCTTCGAGATCGTCGAGCGTGAAGCGGCCGCGCAACAACCCCGTCGCGACGATGTACGGAATGCTGAACTGCGCGTCATAGCTGTTCGACGGCTTTTGCTTCGGCGCGACCGGCTCGCACACGATGGGAATCGTCGGGCCGGGCACGCGCACGATCACACGCTCGATGTCGTCGGCTTGCAAACCATGTGCGCGATGAAGCGCGATGGCCGCATCCGACGAAGCATGCGTGAAGTGACACGCGGGAATCGGCTTCAACGCAACGCCGTCGATCTCCCATGTCTCGCCGAGGCCCGCCGTTGCGATATCGATATCGCCCGCTTCGAGCGGCGTCTTCATGTAAAGCGCATAGAGACCGAAGCGTCCTTCATAAGCCGCGCCCGGACCGATATAACCATGCTTCGCGAGCGTCGCCGAAGTCGCGCCCGCTACCGCCGCCCATCCCGGATGCAGACGCTTGGTCCACGCGCCGTCCTGCAGGAACTCGAGATTGCCCGATGCCATCGACAGCACGATGCCTTGCGCATGCCGCGCCGCTTCGACCGGCAGACCCAGAAGACGCGCCGCGCCGAGCGCGCATCCGAATGCGCCGACGAGTCCCGTCGGATGAAAGCCCGCGTTGTGAAAGCCGCTCTTCGCCGCCGAGCCGACACGCGTCGATACTTCCATCGCGCAGAGATACGCGGTGAGCAGATCCGCGCCGCTCGCGTTCTCGCGCTCGGCGAGATTGAACGCGACCGGAAACGCGCTCGCCGTCGAGTGGATCACGCCGCGTGCATGCGTGTCGTCGAAGTCGAGGCTGTGAATCAGAAGGCCGTTGAGCAGCATCGCATCGCGCAATGCGAGCTTCTGCGTGTGGCCGAACACCGTCGCTTCGCCGCTGCCGAGCTCCTGCATCGCGGCGAGCGTCGAGGTCGCGTACGGCAGTTTCAAGGTCGCATAAGCCAGGCCGATGCCGTCGAGAATCAGATGCTTCGCGCGCTCGCGCACGCTTTGCGGCACGTCGCTCAATTGCAGATGCGTCGAAAACGATGCAAGGCGTTGCGATACGGTTTGCGCCTGCTGCATGTCGTTGCGTGCGTTCATCGCGTGGCTCCCTGATGGTTGAGCGGCAGATCGTCTGCGTTGGCTTCTTCATCGGGCGAGACTTCTTCCAGCGAGAACTGGTTCGCGTCCACGCCGAGGCTCAGCACGGCGATCACGAGCAGGATCAGAACGCCCGCGACCATGCCGAGCACGCCGAACAGCCCGAGTTGCGCATACAGGATCACGGCGGCATACGACGTGAGCATCGACGCGATACGTCCGCACACGCCCGCCACGCCGGTGCCGCGCAGGCGCAGCGCGGTCGGGAAGAGCTCGGGCACGTAGCCGAAGAGACCCAGCGTGACGATGCCGAAGATGCAACTGACGAGCGTGAAGCCGACGATGGCGATCGCCGCGTTGGCCGTCATCTGCGGATAGACGAAGCCCAGCACGATCGCGATGACGCTATAGAACACGAGACCTTTCGCGCGTCCGAGGCGGTCGGCGGTGAGGTAGCCGAGCACTGCGCCGAACGGTGCGCCGAACGACATCAGCGTCGTGAAGCCGAGCGACGTGACAATATCGCGCCCTTCGTGGACGAAGAACGTCGGCAGCCACGCGACGAAGCCGTACACCGCGACGTTCACCGCGATCGCCGTCAATGCGGCCGTCAGCGTGCGTCCGATCATGCCGCGGCGAAACAGCGCCGACAGCGGCGCGCGCGGCACTTCGAGATTCTGCGTGCGCGCACAGTCGGGCAGCGGTCCCTTCTGATGCGCGACTTCCGCTTCGATCGCGCTCACGGTGTCCTCGGCTTCCTGCGTGCGTCCGACCGATTCGAGCCAGCGCGGCGATTCCGGCATGCGATGACGCAGCGCCCATACGATCACCGCGCCGATGCCCGCGATGCCGAACATCCAGCGCCAGCCGAGATGCGGAATCACCACGTAACCGACACTCGTCGCGAGCACGAGACCCGAATTGACGATGAGACCGAGCAGCGAAATCCAGCGTCCGCGATACGCGGGCGGAATGAACTCGCACAACGTGCCCGCCGCGACGACCAGCTCCGCGCCCAGCCCGATGCCCATGACGAAGCGCGCGCCGATCAGCCACTGGATATTCGGTGCGAACGCGGCGACGAAGGACATCAAACCGAAGAGCGCGAGATTGAACTGATACGACGAGCGGCGTCCGAAGCGATCGCCGAGATAGCCGGACAAGCCCGCGCCGATCACCATGCCGAAAAAGCCCGACGACACGAACAATGCGTTGAGCTGCATCGTCGAGAAACCCGCCTTGAGCATCGCGGCGGATACGCCGCCCGCGAGATAGACGTCGAACGCGTCGAGGCACGCGCCCGCGCTGATGAGGCCCAGAATCTTCCAGTGAAAACGCGACATCGGCAGCCGGTCCAGCCGGGCGCCCGAGCTAACGTAATGACTCACAGTTGTCTCCAGTACTGTGACGATGAACCGTCTCGCCGCCGTGCGCCGATGCATCGATGCAATCGAACGGTCTTGTATGCGAAACGGAAACGGGACGCCGGCGCGCGACAACGCCGGCGATATGTGCGGTCAGTCTTCGGCGGTGCCGTGGCCGCGCTTGGCGATCAGCGCGGTACGGATGAAATCCATGACGGGCTTGCCGTCCTGATTGAACGCGCGCGTGTGCACCGTGACGATGCCCTGCGTCGGGCGCGATTTCGATTCGCGCACTTCGAGCACTTCCGACTCCGCATAGAGCGTATCGCCCGCAAAAACAGGGCCCGTCAGGCGAATTTCCTTCCAGCCGAGATTGGCGATGGCCTTGCCGCTCACGTCGTTCACCGACATGCCGAGCACGATCGCGACCGTGAGGCCGCTGCTCACGAGAAGCTTGCCGAACTCGCTCTTCGAGGCGTGATGCGCGTCGCAGTGCATCGGATGAAAGTTCATCGTCAGCAGCGAGAACTGAATGTTGTCCGCGTCTGTGATCGTGCGGCCCGGGCGATGCTCGTATATATCGCCGACTGTGAAATCCTCCAGATAACGGCCGTAACTCGCCCGATATCGCTGCTTGCCTACTCTGTCCGAATGCATTGCGTCATGCCTCCTGTCTTAAACATCACTTTGTACGGACAAAGTATCCGGCGCAGCGCAGCCGACGTCAAGCAGGAATGGATTGCGGTAAACCCTCGCTTACTTAGCGGGGCTGGCGGGCGGCGGCGGCGGCGGGCACTGCATGTCCGCGCCTTTCGCGCCATCGAGATTCTTCAGCGATACGAGCAGCCTGCTTCCCGTGTTCGCCGTGATGATGTGCCCGTAACTGACGGTCGGGATGAACTTGATATCGGGCGCGACGGCGACGGGCGGAGTCTGCGCACCATCGACGGTCAGATCGAGTTCGACGGTGATCGAATCGATCGCCACGCCGTAGTTCTGCTTGCGCTCGGCCTGCGTCTTCCGGAAGTTGCACACGCCATCGAGGACGTTCTGGAGCGCCGTGGGTATGTCCACCGATTTGCCCGGCGGAATCGGCGGCGTGTTGCACGCGGCGAGAAGCATCGGCAACGCAAGAACCGGCAGCGAGACGAAGGCGCGCATCGAATTCTCCCAGCCCCTGGCGGGGCAACAGTATCCGGTAAATGACCGCTTGAACTGAATCCGTTTTCGTCTACAACCTTATTGTCACGTGTCTCTTCGAACGGGTAGAAACAAGCAATATCACACGCTCGCCTTTCGAGCATGAACTGCGTGGCAATACGCCGTGAACGGAAGTCTTCAACAAGAGAAGACGATGGCAAACGCATCGGGGAGATTCATCGCGATCGTCGGCGCCGTGCTGCTCGCGCTGCTGACATCGGGCGCGCCCGTCCTCGCGGCGGGATCGGACACGCTCGCGCAAGTCAAGGCGCGCGGCGTTCTGCGATGCGGCGTCAGCGACGGCATCGCGGGCTTTTCACAGCAGGATGCGTCCGGGCACTGGTCGGGCATCGACGCGGACTTCTGCCGCGCGGTGGCCGCCGCGACGCTCGGCGACGCGAACAAGGTCGCCTTCGTTCCACTCAGGACGTCCGCGCGTTTTCCGGCGCTCAGGACGGGCCGCGTCGATCTGCTCGCGCGCAACACGACCTGGACGCTGCTGCGCGAAGGCACGCTCGCCGTGCAGTTCGCGGGCGTGCTGTTCTATGACGCTCAGGCGTTCATGGTGCCGGCGAAGAGCGGCATTCGCACGCTCGCGTCGCTCAGGGGCGCCACGGTCTGCGTGCAACGCGAGACCACGAGCGAAAGCAATCTCGCCGGCTATTCGAATGCGAACGCGCTCGACCTGAAGCCGCTCGTGCTCGGCTCGGTGACGGAACTGGAGCACGCGTTCGTCTCCGGCCGATGCGGCGCCGTGACCGCCGATACCTCCCTGCTCGCCACGCTGCGCAGCCGCGCGCCGGGCGGCCCGTCGTCCATGACGATCCTGACCGAGCGAATCTCGAAGCAGCCGCACGCGCCCGCCGTGCGCGGCGACGATGACCGCTGGCTCGTCATCGTCCGCTGGGTGCTCTTCACGCTCATCACCGCCGAAGAAGTCGGCGTGACGCGGAGCAACGAAGCGGAGCGCGTCCGCGATCCGATCGTGGCCCGCGCGCTCGTGCCGGATGCGAGCGTCACCGCGACGCTCGGCATCGACCCCGGCTGGACGATTCGTGCGCTGAAAAGCGCCGGCAATTACGGAGAAATGTTCGACCGCAATCTCGGCACCGGAAGTCCGCTCAAACTCGAACGCGGACTGAACGAACTCTACCGACGCGGCGGCCTGATGTATGCGCCGCCGATGCAATAGCGCCCGCGCGAGCCCATCATGAGCGATTGGCAAATCTATCTCGTAGTCGGCGTGTTCTCGGCGGTGATCCTCGTGATCGCCTTCGATCTGATCGACATCGCCGTCGCCGCGCTCGTCGGTGCAAGCGTGCTGATCGCGCTCGGCATCATCGACGAGCAGGATCTTATCGCGACCGCGCGCACCGCGGCAGGACCGATCAGCCTGCTGTTCGGCGGCATGATCGTCGCGCGGATTCTTTCGACGACGGGTCTCTTCGATCTCGTCGGCGAATACTATCTGCGCGCGACGGCGGGCAGCGGCAAACGCTTCCTGCTTCTCTTGATCGTGATCGTCGCGCCGCTATGCGCCTTGCTTCCCAACGCGACGACGGTGATCCTGCTCGCGCCGATCATCGTTCGGGTCGCGCGCGCGCTCGAACTCGATATCGTGCCGCCGCTGATCCTCACCGCCCTGCTCAGCAACGCCGCCGGCCTGCTGACGCTCGTCGGCGATCCGGCGACGTTTCTCGTCGGCAGTTCGATCGGCATGAGCTTCGGCGAGTATCTGCGGCACGCGAGCCTCGGTGGTCTGCTCGCGATCATCGTCGTGATTCCGCTCTTGCCGATCCTCATGCGCGGCATCTGGCGCAGCGTCACGCCGCTACCGCCGCGCAGCCCGGGAACGAAGCTCAAGCGGCCCGTGTACGCGGCGCTCGCCGTCGTCGTGCTCGCGCTGATGATGGTCCTCTTCGTGCTCGGCGAAGAGTTGCCGACGCGCATCGTGCCACCCGTCGTCGCCGTGATCGCGAGTGCGCTCGCGCTGCTCGTCGCGTATGCGTTCAGGGTCGAGCCGACCGATCGCGTGCTGCGCGACGTCGACTGGAAGACGCTGCTGTTCCTCACCTGCATTTTCTGTCTCGTGCAGGGCATGGCCAAGACGGGACTGCTGCAAGTCATGTCGCTCAAGCTGTATGAAGTGTTCGGTACGCGACTCGCGCTCGTCGCGCTCGCGATGATCGGCGGCATCGGCCTGCTCTCTTCCGTGCTCGCGAACGTGCCGGTCGCGGCTGCGTCGATCGTGATGGTCAAGGGCTATCTCGTCACGGCGGAATTCGTGCCGGAGGCCGCGCTCTCCGACCAGTTCACGCAGTGGCCCGACGCGGTGATTCCGGTCTTCATCGGCATGATGTACGGCGCGACGCTCGGCGGCAACGCGACGCTCGTCGGCTCGGCGGCGAACATCGTGGCAGCGGGAATCTGCGCGCAGGAAGGCGCGCCGGTCAGCTTCGGGCGCTTTCTGCGCTATGGATTGCCGTTCACCTTATGTCAGCTTGCGATCACGGCGGTGTATGTGATCGTGCTCGGGCATGTTCTTCGCTGATCTTCGTAAGCGTCTGCATAAAGAATCGTTCGCTGCCCCATTCAGGAAATGGATACCCTACATTCGAACATTTAATTTGTCGATAGCGCGCATCTCCGATATTTTGTATGTGTTCTGCCGGGTAAATTCGTCGCGCCTGTCATTAGCGTCCGGGAAAGCCGGACGACCAAGGCGTCGAAATCACGACGACGGCGTGAACCTAACGGAGACTTTCGTATGTCAAGCAACACGTACTACGCGCCGCACGGCGGTCATCCATCGCAGACCGAGCTGCTCACCGATCGCGCGATGTTCACTGAAGCGTATGCCGTCATTCCCAAAGGCGTGATGCGCGATATCGTCACGAGTCATCTGCCGTTCTGGGACAAGACGCGTCTCTGGGTGCTCGCGCGTCCGCTTACCGGATTCGCCGAGACGTTCTCGCAATACATCATGGAAGTGGCGCCGGGCGGCGGCAGCGAAAAGCCCGAACAGGACCCGAATGCCGAAGGCGTGCTGTTCGTCGTCGAAGGCGAGATCGAACTGACTTTGCAAGGCACCTTGCATGTTCTTAAGACAGGCGGGTATGCGTTCATTCCGCCCGGCACGAACTGGCAGTTGCGCAATCGTCATAAGGATGCGGCGCGTTTTCACTGGGTTCGCAAGCACTATGAAGCCGTCGATGGCGTGCCGCTTCCCGAAGCGTTCGTCACGAACGAGCAGGACATCGAGCCGATTCCGATGCCGGGCACCGAAGGCCGCTGGGTGACGACGCGTTTCGTCGATACCAGCGACATGCGTCACGACATGCACGTCAACATCGTTACGTTCCAGCCGGGCGGCGTGATTCCGTTCGCAGAAACGCACGTGATGGAGCACGGCCTGTATGTGCTCGAAGGCAAGGCGGTGTATCGGCTGAATCAGGACTGGGTCGAAGTCGAAGCCGGCGACTTCATGTGGCTGCGCGCATTCTGTCCGCAAGCCTGTTATGCGGGCGGACCGAGCCGCTTCCGCTATCTGCTGTACAAGGACGTGAACCGCCATATGAAGCTGACGCTCAACGCACCGCGTTGAGCGTCATGCGCGAGGCGGCGTCAGCACGCCGTCGCGCGCGACGATACGTCCGTTCGCAACGACGAGCTTGCGCACGGGCCGCGTCACGACCGCATGGGCGACGGTCTCGGCATCGACGAGCACGAGATCCGCGCGCGCGCCCACGCGCAGGCCGTAGTCCGCGAAACCGCAGCCGCGCGCTGCCGCATCGCTCACGCAATCGAACGCGATCGTGAGATCGTCGTCGCGCCGCAAGTCGTAGCGCATGCCGATCAGCATCGCGCGTTCGAGCATGTCGGGCACGCCGTACGGCGTCCATGTATCGCGGATGCCGTCGTTGCCGCCGAACATCGTGATGCCCTTCTCGCGGCATAGCTTGAGCGGCGGCACCGTGCACGAAGGCGGCGCGCTCGTCAGCAGCGCCACGCGCAAATCAGCGATGCGATCGAGCAGCACATCGCGCTCGCGCTCCGGCAGCGCGCCAAGACAAAAGCCGTGACTGACGACGACCTGTCCCTGCATGCCCGACGCTTGCACGCGATCCAGCAGCAGTTTCAGCGTGAACGCGCCGATCTCGCCCGGTTCGTGCAGATGGATGTCGATCGGCTTGCGATAGCGTTGCGCGAGCGCCAAGGTCGCGTTCAACGATGCGACCGGATCGCCGTCGATCAACGCGGGATCGAGCGCGCCGAGCACATCGGCGCCTTCTGCGAGCGCTTCGCCGAGCAGCTCGACGGTGCCCGGACGAATCAGCATGCCCGACTGCGGAAACGCGACGATCTGCATGTCGAGCGTATCGCGCATCGTCTGCCGTGTTGCGAGTACGCCTTCGAGATGGCGCAGGCGTGCGTCGGTGTCGATATCGACGTGCGTGCGCAGACGCGTCGTGCCCGCAGCCACGAATGCACGCGACAGCGCGAGCGATTGCGCGGCCGCATCGTGTCCCGATGTCCTGCGCCATTCGCGTTCGTTGCCGATGCGATCGGTGAGCAGCGGGCCGACTTCGTTGCGATACCACGGACGCCCCCAGTTGCTCTTATCGACATGCGTATGACCTTCGACGAAGCCCGGCAGCAGCAACGCGCCGCCGCCGTCTTCGATCTGCGCATCGCGTGGGGCGGCGGCATCTGCGCCGAGCGCGTCGATACGGCCATCGACGATGGATACGGAAACCCGTTGGCCATCGGCCAGGCGGACATTGCAGAGATAGAGAGAACGAGTCATGTCGGCGATATCGGTAAGCGGACGCACTGCCCTACCGGAACACTATCACGCGATTGCCAGCGCCCTTCGCGCGTGATAGAAGTCGATGTCCCATTCGAAGATCCATCGGGTCGATGAAACACCTTCCCAACGCACGCACGCCGCTGTTCGACCTCGACTTGCTGAAGGCCATCGTCATGGTGGCCGATTGCGGCACCTTCACCGCCGCATCCGCGCGGCTTCATTCGACGCAATCGACGATCAGCCAGAAGGTGCGCCGGCTCGAGGACATGGCGGGGCACAAGCTGCTCGAACGCGGCAGCGGCGATGTTCGCCCGACCGACGCCGGTGAAACCTTGCTCGCCTACGCGCGCCGCATGCTCGCGCTCAACGACGAAATGATCGAGGCGCTATCGGGCGCGAACGTCGGCGTGACGGTCCGGCTCGGCGTGCCGGAAGACTTCGTCGGCGGACCGACGACGCACATGCTCGCGGCCTTCAATCGCAAGCATCCGCAAGTGAAGCTCGAAGTGACGAGCGGACTGGTCCGCGATCTGAGCAACAGCTACGATCGCGGCGATCTCGATCTCGTCCTCGTGAAGCAGCGGCGCAATAGCCGCGAAGCCGTCGCGACATGGCCCGAGCAATTGCGATGGATCGACAGCGCGACGAATCCGTCGATTCAACTCGATCCGATTCCGCTCGTCGCGTTTCCGCCGCGCGGGCTGTATCGCGACGACATGACCCATGCGATCGAAAGCATCGGCCGACGCTGGCGGCTCGCGTTCATCTGTTCGAGTCTGAGCGGCATCCAGGCGGCCGTCGCCGATGGTCTGGGCATCAGCCTGCTTCCGGCGCGCGCCGTATCGCCGGATCACGTCGTGCTGACAGCGAAAAGCGGCTTGCCCGCCATCGAGACAATGGATATCGCGCTGCTGCATCACCCGACTGCCGATGCCGTTGTGAAGGAACTCGCGCGGGCCTTGTCGCGCATGTTCGGGCCGCAGCGTCGTTGAGCGCGTTGTTCAAGGGGCGGGCGCGAAAGGAAAGTTAGTTGCATGGCTAACTAACCCATCCTCGTTCGATGAGCGGCACGTCCCACGCCGGCTCCGGACCCAGCCGCTCGGCGAGAAATTCGACCAGCGCTTTCACCTTGAGCCCTTGCCGCTGCGTCGCGGGATAGACGGCTGCGAAGTTCATCGGAGAGAGCGCGTAGTCCGGCAGAATCGGCACGAGCGAGCCATTGAGCAGCGACGCGCTCGCGACGAGCGTCGGCAGGCACACCACGCCGCCGCCCGTCAGCGCGTAGTCGTGCAGCAAGTGCACCGAATTCGAACGCACGATGCCCGGCAGTTCTATTTCGACGACCTCGCTGCCGCGCGTCATCGTCCAGCGATTGCGCGACGGATAGCCCGAGTAAAGCGCCGTCCTGTGATCGAGCAGTTCGCGCGGATGCCGCGGCGCGCCATGTTCGTTCACGTAGGAAGGCGCGGCGCAAAAGAGCCGCCGGACGGTGAAGAGACGCCGCTCGATCAGCGATTCGGAGATCGCCGGAAAGATCTGGAACGCGACGTCGAAGCCCTCTTCGATCGGATCGACGACACGGTCGTTGACGATCACGTCGAGTTGGATGCCGGGATACCGTCGATTGAATTCGGCCAGCGATGCGCCGAAGTGACCCAGCGCGAAGCCCGGCAACATCTGAATGCGCAGCCGCCCGGTCGGTGTCGCGCGCAACTCGCGCATCTGGTCGGTCAGTTCGTTGACGCGCCCCACCACTTCCGCGCAGTCCCGATAGAACGCCTCGCCGACATCGGATAGCCTGACGTGCCGCGTGCTGCGATGAAACAGCGGCACATTGAGGAATTTCTCCAACTGCTGAATGCGCGTGGTGACGACCGAACTGGCGACGCCGAGCTGCCGCGCCGCTTCCGCGAAGCTGCTGGTCTCCGCCACGCGCACGAAGGCCTCTATGCTGAGAAAACGATCCATGCTGGTCCCTTTCGAGCGTGTCCAGCATGTCAGTGTATCCGCAGCGCGCGTATGCGCTTACTCGGGCTGCTCGCCTCCGACGAGCCCCACGCCGCGCGCTTTTCCGCGCACGCGGGCGGGCGCGGTCTCTTCGAGCAGCAGGCTCGCGCCGATGCCCAGAATCACCGCGCAAATCGGGAGCCACAGAATATTCTGGATTCCGAATCGTGTAGCGACGAAACCCGCGATCGCGGGCGCCACGCCGCCGCCGAAGATCTCGCCCGCGCCGACGACGATGCCGATCGCCGTCGACACCATGCCGATCGGCGCCGCTTCCGTCGCGACCGGCCCGGACAGCAGCGAAACGAGGCCGAGCGTGAAGAACGACGCCACGAACAGCACGATGAACAGAACGAGCGGCTGCGCCCCGACGCCGCGAAACACGTACAGCATGACGGCCGTGCCCGCGAAACCGGCGATGCTCGCAAGCCGCCGTCCGACGAGATCGGAGAGTCCCGGCAACGCGAACTGGCCGACGAATCCGCCAAAGCCAATCGCCGATACGACGATGCCCATGCGCTGCGTGTCGAGCGCGAGATAGTCGGTGAGGTAAAGCGGCAGCATCGCGCCGAGCACGAAGACGCCCGTCATCGCGCAGAAGAGCGCGACCATCGCGACGGGAATGTTGCGGCTCTTCAGCACGTCGCGCCAGTTGCCCTTCGCGGCCTGCTGTTGCGCAGGCGCCGACGCCGGTTCGCGAATCACGAAGAACATCAGCACGCCGAGTATCAAGCCGGGAATGGACACGAGCGCGAACACCCAGCGCCACGACACGACGTTGAGCAGTTGCGTCGCGATGATCGGCGAAAGCGCAAGCCCGAAGAGCGCGAATCCGCTTTGCTGCAGCCCGAGATTGAAACCGCGCCGCTTCGGATGCGAGGCGTCGGCGGTCGCGGCGAAACTCGTCGGACAGAACGAGCCTTCGGCGACGCCCATCAGCGAGCGCACGGCGAGCAGGCTGGCGAGGCCGCCCGCGACGCCCGAAAATCCGGATAGCAGCGAAAACGCGATGATCGCGGGAATCAGCACTTTGCGACGTCCGATCTTGTCGGAGATGCCGCCCATCAGCGCGGCGAACACGCCCCACGACAGCCCCAGTATGCCGATGCAGTTGCCGACATCCTGCGCGGTGAGATGCAGGTCCTTCATCATTGCCGGAAAGAGCGGCGCGATCAGCCATCGATCGAGGCCGACAAGGCCGAATCCGAGCGCAAGCAGCGTCACGGCTTTCCATTCGTAGGACGTATCCCACCGGTTCGAGGTCATCTTTGTCTCCTGAGTCAGAATCGCGCGCCGCGTGGTTGAAATGCGGCATCGTCGACGCAACAGAGGGTGACTCAGACGCGCTTCGAAAAGAACGGGCGAACCGCCGAATGCGTCATTCGCGATTCGCAAACAATGGCGCGGCTGCAGCGCTCGCCGGGCTGCGCGAAGCAGTTCGAGCGGATTTCCGCTCAACTAGGGATACTTCCGATAGACGCCCCGAACCGGAGGAAAACGCAACATGAAAACACTATCGATGATCCCGGCGCTCGCCATTGCGCTCGCCGGTTGTGCCGCAGGCGGCTCGCAGCCAGGCGCGCCGAATCTGAGCGCTGCGCAATGCCGCGATCTCACCGCGCTCAGAAACCACGCGCCGCTGACGCGCGAGCGCAATCTGAGCGAACTGGCCGCGCTCGAACGAGCGGGCTACGATCCGTCGAAATTTTTCGACCCGTACTATCCCGACGATCTGCATGCGGCGCAACGTCAGGTCGATATCTGGTACCGGACGGAATGCCCGGAGGCGCGGACGAATTGAGGCCAAAGGGCTGTCGATATAATGGCCCTTCCGTTCAACGAGGTTATCGCATGAAATCAGTCATCGCTCTGCTCGCCGCATCCGCCATCGCAACCACCGCGTTCGCCGCCAACACCACCGAGAAGCTGCCGTCGGGTGTCGTCGTCGAGCACCTCAAGCAAGGCACCGGCGCGCAACCCACCGCCGACGACACCGTGAGCGTCAACTATCGCGGCACGCTCGCCGACGGCACCGAATTCGACAGCTCGAGCAAGCACGGCGGCCCCGCGACCTTCCCGCTCAACCGCGTGATTCCGTGCTGGACGCAAGGCGTGCAGAAGATCAAGGTCGGCGGCAAGGCGAAGCTGACCTGCCCGGCCGCAACCGCCTACGGCAGCCGCGGCGTCGGCACGATTCCGCCGAACAGCGACCTGACGTTCGAAGTCGAACTGCTCGAAATCAAGAAGTAATCGAAGCACGCGCAATCGCGGGCGATGCGCTTTCTAAGCGGCCTCGTCCCGCAATTGCGCGAGCGATGCACGCTGCCTGCCGTTCACGTCGAAGTTATCGTCGGCGAGCCAGCGTTCGAAGCCGCGCCGGATGCGCGGCCAGTCCTTATCGATGATCGCGTACCACGCCGTATCGCGATTGCGTCCCTTGTAGACGATCGCCTGCCTGAAGATGCCTTCGAACTCGAAGCCGAGCCGAAGCGCCGTCTTGCGCGAAGGCGCGTTCAGGCTGTCGCACTTCCATTCGTAGCGCCTGTAGCCCAAATCGTCGAAGACATGGCGCATCAGCAGATATTGCGCTTCCGTCGATATGCGCGTCTGCTTGAGCAGGGGCGAGAACGTGACGCTGCCCATTTCGATGACGCCATGCACAGGCTCGATCCGCATCAGCGCGAGCGTGCCGACCGCCTTGCCGCTCGCCGAATCGATGACCGTGTAATGCAGCGGATCGGCGGACGCGGCGGCTTTCGCCAGATAGTCGCGAAAGGTTTCGAAATCCGCGAACGGCCCGACGAAAAGATAAGTCCAGTCGCTGCCGTCCGGTGCGCGGCCGTAGGCATCGAAGAGATCGGCCGCGTGGCGATCCAAGTCGAGCGGCTCGATGCGGCAATGCCTGCCGTCGATGCCGATGCGCGCCGGGCGCTCACGCGTTTTCCAGTCCGTTACCGCTTCGCCGATCGGCTGCTGATATTCGTTGGTTCTCGTCATGCGTGAAGCGCTCCGTTGCGTGAAAGGGCAACTCGCAGTCTAAAAGCTCGCCCATCGAAAATCGAGCGATTCTGAAATTTCGGAATGCGGCGCGTGCCGCGAACCTCGCCTTCGGAAAACTTCGCGCTTCTGTTCGAGCCCTCGTCACGACCAAGCCGCGCGGACACGGACCCGGCCTCGGGCTCGCGATCACGTCGCCCATCGTCGACGGATTCGGCGCGCGGATCGCGGCTGTCAATCGCGAAGAAGGTGGCGCACAATTCACCATCGCATTCGTGGCGGCGAACGGCCGGAGCATCGACAGTGCATGAAAGCATGAACGTTTCGACGCGCTGGACACGGTCATCGAGGAACTCGAACGCAAGGAGAAACGTGATGGTCGCAAGCAGAGAAAATGAGCTGGCCCGCACGAACAACCGCACGAGCAACCGCACCGCATCGGAGCGCAAGTCCGAGCGCGAGATGGTCATCACGCGCATCTTCGACGCGCCGCCGCGGCTCGTGTTCGAAGCGTGGACCACGCCCGAGCTTTTCCGGCAATGGTGGGTGCCGAAGTCGAGCGGTGCGACCCTGCTCTCGTGCGAACAGGACGTGCGTGTCGGCGGGCGCTATCGGCTGGCGTTCGCTCATCCCGAGGCATCGGCGCCCATGGCGTTCTTCGGCAGATACCTCGACGTGGTTCCGGATGCGCGCCTCGTCTGGACCAACGAGGAAAGCGACGATGGCGCCGTCACGACCGTGACCCTCGAAGAGAAGGATGGCAAGACGCTGCTCGTGATGCACGAGCTGTATCCGTCGAAGGAAGCGCTCGACGTCGCCATCGAGGGAATGGACGAAGCAATGCCCGAAACGTTCGAGCAACTGGACGAATTCCTGATTCAGCGCGGCGCGTTCCCCGGTAGGTCTTGATGAACGCAAATATGGCCCGATCAGCGCAAGCCGATCGGGCCATTTGTCATTTCGCGTGAAGTACGAGCGCGATCAGAACTGGTTCATCGTGTTGTCTTTCCCCGCCGCCTTCAAAGCCGCTTCGCCGCTGAAATACTCCTTGTGATCGTCGCCGATGTCCGAGCCGGACATGTTCTGGTGCTTCACGCACGCGATGCCCTGACGGATTTCCTTGCGCTGCACGCCCGCCACATAACCCAGCATGCCCTGGTCGCCGAAGTATTCCTTGGCGAGATTGTCGGTCGACAGCGCGGCCGTGTGATACGTCGGCAGCGTGATCAGATGATGGAAGATGCCCGCTTCGCGCGACGCGTCGGCCTGGAAGGTGCGGATCTTTTCATCGGCGAGCTGCGCGAGTTCGGTCTGATCGTATTCCACGCTCATCAACTGGGCGCGGTCGTAGGCCGAAACATCCTTGCCCGCGGCCTTCATCGCGTCGTACGCCTGCTGGCGGAAGTTCAGCGTCCAGTTGAACGACGGGCTGTTGTTGTACACCAGCTTGGCGTTCGGAATGACCTTGCGGATCTCGCTGACCATGCCGCCGATCTGCGCGATATGCGGTTTCTCGGTTTCGATCCACAGCAGGTCGGCGCCGTTCTGCAGCGCGGTGACGCAATCCAGCACGCAGCGCGCCTCGCCCGAGCCGGCACGGAACTGGAACAGGTTGCTCGGCAGGCGCTTGGGACGCAGCAGCTTGCCGTCACGCTTGATGATGACGTCGCCATTGCCCAGTTCGTCCGCCGTCAGTTCTTCGCAATCGAGGAACGAATTGTATTGATCGCCCAGGTCGCCCGGTGTGCGCGTCACGGCAATCTGCTTGGTGAGGCCCGCGCCGAGCGAATCGGTACGCGCCACGATGATGCCGTCGTCGACACCGAGTTCCAGGAACGCGTAACGGATCGCGCGAATCTTGGCGAGGAAATCCTCGTGCGGCACGGTGACTTTCCCGTCCTGGTGACCGCACTGCTTCTCGTCGGACACCTGATTTTCGATCTGGATGCAGCACGCGCCCGCTTCGATGAACTGCTTGGCAAGCAGGTACGTCGCTTCCGCGTTGCCGAAACCCGCGTCGATGTCGGCGATGATCGGCACGACGTGCGTCACGTGGTTGTCGATCTTTTCCTGAATGGCGGCCTTGGCAGCGCCTTCGGCCGCATCGAGCTGACGGAACAGGCCGCCCAACTCACGCGCGTCGGCCTGGCGCAGGAACGTGTACAACTCGCGGATCAGCGCGCTGACCGAGGTTTTTTCGTGCATCGACTGATCCGGCAGCGGACCGAACTCGGAGCGCAGCGCGGCGACCATCCAGCCGGACAGATAAAGGTAACGGCGCTCGGTGCTGTTGAAGTGCTTCTTGATGGAGATCATCTTCTGCTGGCCGATGAATCCGTGCCAGCAACCGAGCGACTGCGTGTACTTCGACGGGTCGGCGTCGTAGGCGGCCATGTCGGCACGCATGATTTTCGCCGTGTACTTCGCGATGTCGAGGCCCGTCTTGAACTTGTTCTGCGCACGCATGCGCGCGGCATATTCGGGATTGATGGCACTCCACGCGCTGCCGTGATTCTCTTTCAAACCGGCAACTGCCTTGATGTCGTCTTGATACTGGGCCATGTGACTCTCCTAAGAACAAAGCGCGTTAGATGAATAGTCGAAGCGAAACCGCATGACTACATGGTAACGCCCTTTCTTCGCTGGCGAGCCAGGTCTTATATAAGACACAAGACAGCATTTATCCTTTTATATCAACGAGATAGTCGACTGTTTTTGCGATGCAAAACACGCTTTCAAGCCGCGAAAAGTCAAAGCGCCGTACGCGCGACGCGTGTCCCGCGATGTGAAACGCGCTTTCGAAAAATGGATGCATGCGGCGAGCCGCCGGGATCACTCGACCGCGGCCAGCGCCAGATCGATTCCCGATTGACGGATGCCCGTTGCGGCAGCCGGGGCGAGGCCATCGTCGGTGATGACCTGATCGAAGCTTTCGAGACTCGCTACCTTGTATAGCCCGACCGTGCCGTATTTCGAACTCGCGACCGTGAGCACGTTGCGCGAGGCGGCTTCCATCGCAGCGAGCTTGACTTCGACTTTCGGCGCGGAAGGCGTGGTCACGCCACGGCGCAAGTCCCACGAACTCGCCGAGATGAACGCGACGTCGAGCACGACCTGGCGCAGCGTCGCCGCCGCGAGCGTGCCGACGCTCGACAGGTTCCGGTGATCGAGCTGTCCGCCGATGTGTATGACGTTCACATGCGTCGCGCTGGCGAGTTCGCGCACGATCTGGAAGTCGTTGGTCACGACCGTCATGTCCGACAGCTCGACGATATGCGGCACGAACGACAGCATGGTCGTGCCGGCATCGAGATAGATCGACATGCCGGAGCGCAGACCTTCTGCGGCGCGGCGCGCGATGGCCTGCTTCTGCGGCTGTTCGACGACCGCCTTCGACTGATGGCTCGGCTCGCTGTTCAGATGACTCGCGATCCGCACGCCGCCCGGCACCGTATAGACGAATCCGGCTTCCTCGAGTGCGGCGATATCGCGCCGCACCGTCATGTGCGAACAGTTGAACGATTCCATCAGCTGATGCACCGACAGCACCTTGTCCCGGCGCAACTGGCGCAGCATGGCCTCGCGCCGCTGATCGGGAATCAGCGGGACATCGGATGCATCGGGTTTGGCCTGGCTCGACATGAGAAAACCTTCATTAAGCGCCCCGGCGCGCGGGCTCGCCGGGGGTCGCTTATCTTAGCCGATGAACATGTTGATGAGCAGCACCCCCGCGAGCCCGACCAGCGACTGCACGCACAGCATCAGCGTCCACGTCCGCAGGGTCTGCGAGACCGTCAGCTGGAAATACTCCTTGAAAAGCCAGAAGCCGGAGTCGTTCACATGCGACAGCATCACCGCGCCGGATGCGGTCGCGAGCACCATCAGTTCCGGCGAGACGCCCGGATGCGACACCAGCAGCGGCGCGACGATGCCCGAAGCCGCCACCGTCGCGACCGTCGCCGAGCCGACGCACACGCGCAGCAGCGCGGCGATCACCCATGCCAGCACGAGCGGGCTCACGGCCCAGCTCGCCGTGTGCGTGACGATGATGGTGTCCAGATGGATCGATGTCAGCATCTGCTTGAAGCCGCCGCCCGCGCCGAGAATCAGCAGGATCGCCGAGAGCGGCGCGATGCCCTTGCCGATCATCTTCTGCATGTCCGCGAGCGGGAATCGCGCCTTGATGCCGAGCGCGAAGAACGCGAAGATCACCGCGGCAAGCAGCGACAGGATCGGATCGTTGAGCGACTGGAAGAACACGTATTGCCCGGTGCCCTTCGTGCTGTAGTCCATCCCGACGGTGCCCGCGAGCATCAGTCCGGGCGGAATCAGCAGGCACAGCACGGACAGCGCGAGCGACACGTCGGTGGCGTTCTCCGCATCGGTGCGCGTGCCGCCGGGGCCCTTCGAAAGATCGGGCGCCGGGCCGAAGCTGCGTCGCGCGAACGCGGTGAAGAGCGGACCGGTAATCACCGCCGCCGGAATCGCGATGATGAGACCGTAAAGCAGCGTGAGGCCGGTGTTGGCGTGATACGCGGTCACGGCGAGCGTCGGCGCCGGATGCGGCGGCAGCAGACCGTGCGACACGTAAAGGCCGGCTGCGAGCGGCAAGCCGATATACAGCAGATGGCTGCCGGTGCGCCGCGCGATCGTATAGACGAGCGGCGCGAGCATGATGAAGCTCACGTCGAACAGATGCGGCATGCCGATCAAGAGCGCCGCCGCGCAGACCGTCCACGGCGCGAGCCACAACGGCCGCTTGCCGACGAACGCATTCGCGATGCGGTCCGCGCCGCCCGTGCCGATCATGATGCCGCCCAGCACCGCGCCCAGACCCACGACCGGCCCGGTGCGCGCCAGCGCGCCGCCGAAGCCCTTCGTGAAGCTGTCGATCGCGTGCTCCGGCGTCACGCCCGCCGCGAGCCCGAGTCCGAGCGCGACCAGCGTCAGCGCGATGAACGGACTCAGCCTGTATCGCGCGATCAAAACGATCAGCACGACAATCGCGATCACGGCCATCGTGATCGTCCCGAATTCTCCCCGCATGGTGTCCCCTTCCTGATTCAGTGTTCGAATGATTTCGTCGTTATCGGAACGTGCGGCGCTCAGGCGCAGCCCGTCGTCCATGCGCTCAACAGCGCTTCGTCGGGGTTGTATAGATCGGCGATCGTGATGAGTTCGCCCGCCTTCACATCGCGTGCGAGCGTCGTGTGAGCCGCGAGATACAGCGGCGCGACATCGGCGGGGGCGTTCCTGCGATCGAGCAGCACGGCCTGCACGCCGGTCACGTCGTGATGATGGCCGCCCATGTGCAGCACCGTGCCCGCGGCGATATCCACGTTCGCGCGGCCCGCCAGCACGACGCATTGCGCCGGCTTCGCCGCGCCCGACGGACGCCCGTGCAGCACCGCGTCGAGCAGCGTGATCGGCGTCTCGACGCCCATGAAGTGATACGGCAGATACAGGCACGCGTAGCGGCCGTTGCGGCTCACGACGTGGCCCTTTTGCGCGAGCAGTTCCCACGTCGGCGCATCGAAGGTACGCACGACGACGAACACGCCGCCCGCGAAGCTCGCCTCGTCGGGACGGCGCAGCATGTTGAACACGTCGATGACGCCCGAGCGCGACAGCACGCCGCCGTCTTCGCGCAGCGCGTAGATGTCGGCAAGTTCGGTCGTGCGCGCGACCGGGTAATGCAGCAGTTCGACGTCGGACACGAGGTTCGTGTTCGTCGCGACGACGCTCATCTCGCAGTAATCCGCCGTCGCCGATGTCTTGCGGCCGCGCAGCGCTTCGCGGCGCGCGGCGAGCGTCGCGGGAATGTCGTCGCCGAGCGACATGAGGCCGGCGAGTTCCGGCGCTTCGAACGTCTGATCGAGCTGTGTGACCTTGCCGGTCGCATCGTCGAACACGAGGTCGTATTCGCTCGACTTGCCCGCCGCGACGACATCGAGCCCCAGCACGCGCGCCCACGTCACCCAGCCGATCAGGTTCGACGGCTGATCGCCGTCCGCCGTCGTGTAGACGACGCCCTGGCGCTGGGCGAGCCGCGCGAGCGACACGCCCGCGACCGAATCGACTTCCTTGCTCACCATCGCGACGTGGCGCTTCGCGATGAGCGCCGCGACCGCCACGCGATAGCCCACCGACGGATTGCCGGTCGCTTCGACGAGGATGTCGTACTGCGCCGAGGCGATCAGCGCGACGTCGGCGACGAGCGCGATCTTGCCGGCGTCGAGCGCGGCGACGCTCGCGGCATCGGCGCATTCGACGAGCGCGGCTTCATCGAAACCCAGCTCGATGCACATCGCGCGCAACCCGGCGACGTCGAGATCGCACAGGACCGCCGGAAAGAGGCGCGCCATCAGCCGCGTCTGCGCGAGCAGCGTGCGGGCGAAACCGCCCTTCGCGCCGGTCAGCGCGTAACGCACCGGCTGGCCCGCGTGCGCCGACGAAGCCGGGGAAAACAGAAGTTCGAAGTTCATCTTGGGATCCGCGCAAAAAAGCGTTGCCGACGCACGTTAGCCGGCGAACGGGGTGACAGGTCGCGGACACAGCCCGCGCCCAATGGAGCAGACGTTAACGCTCTTTATCATTACAGTCAATTTTTTTAACATCGATTAACACGGAATGTTCACTGCGCCGTACAATCGGCCGCCGGAGGGAACACCATGCAAACAAGCCATCGCCGTCCCGTTCTGGGATGCATCGCCGACGATTTCACCGGCGCCACCGACCTCGCCAGCACGCTGGTGCGCGGCGGCATGCGTACGATCCAGACCATCGGCGTGCCAGCATCCGCCGTGCTCGACGATGTCGACGCGCTCGTCGTCGCGCTCAAATCGCGCACCATCGCTGCGGACGACGCCATCGCGCAGTCGCTCGCCGCGCTCGACTGGCTGCGCGGCCAGGGCTGCCGTCGGTTTTTCTTCAAGTACTGCTCGACCTTCGATTCGACCGATGCGGGCAACATCGGACCGGTTGCCGAGGCGCTGCTCGATGCGCTCGCCGACGGCGGCAAAGGCGACTTCGCGATCGCCTGCCCGGCGTTTCCGGAGAACGGGCGCACCGTGTATCGCGGACATCTGTTCGTCGGCGACGCGCTGCTCAACGAATCCGGCATGGAGAACCATCCGCTCACGCCGATGCGCGATCCCAACCTCGTGCGCGTGCTGCAGCGTCAGTCGAAGTCGACAGTCGGCCTGATCGCGAGCGCGACGGTCGCGGCGGGCGCCGATGCCGTGCGCGACGCGATCGCGAAGCTGCGCGCCGACGGCGTGCGCCTCGCCATCGCCGATGCGCTCACCGATGCCGACCTGCGCACGCTCGGCGAAGCGTGCGCTGAGTTGCCGCTCGTCACGGGCGGCTCGGGCGTCGCCATCGGATTGCCGGAAAATTTCCGCCGCGCGGGACTGATCGAGCCGAACGACAAGGCCGCCGATCTTCCGGCCGTCAGCGGCCCGGCGCTCGTTCTGGCAGGCAGCGCGTCGAAGGCAACCAACGCGCAGGTCGCGGAATGGCTCGAGACGCGCCCCGCGTACCGCATCGATCCGCGTGCGCTCGCGCGTGGCGAAGCCGTCGTCGAGGCAGCGCTCGCTTTCATCGATACGCACGCGATGCAGCCGGTGCTGGTCTATGCGACCGCCGCGCCCGACGAAGTGAGCGAAGTGCAACGCGAGCTGGGCGTCGCGGCGGCGGGCAAGCTCGTCGAGGATGCGCTCGCCGCCATCGCCCGCGAGGCGAAGGCGCGCGGCGTGCGCAAGTTCGTGGTGGCGGGCGGCGAGACCTCGGGCGCGGTGGTGCAGGCGCTCGGCGTCGACATGCTGCAGATCGGACCGCCGATCGATCCGGGCGTGCCCGTCACGGTCGCGCTCGGCGAGACGCCGCTCGTGCTCGCGCTCAAGTCGGGCAACTTCGGCGCACGCGATTTCTTCGCGAAGGCCCTGCGCTATGCCGAAGGAGAACGTTCGTGATGACCGACGCGAAATTGCGCGAGGAAATCTGCGCGGTCGGCGCGAGCCTCTATGCGCGCGGCTATACCGTGGGCAGCGCGGGCAATATCAGCGCGCGCTGCGGCGATGGCTGGCTCATCACGCCGACCGACGCCTGTCTCGGGCGGCTCGATCCGGCGGACATCGCGAAGGTCGATGCGCAAGGCCGGCATGTGTCGGGCGCGCGGCCATCGAAGACGCTGGAACTGCATCGCCGAATCTACGAAAACAACGCCGACACGCGCGGCATCGTGCATACGCATTCCACTTCGCTCGTCGCGCTGACGCTCGCGGGCGTATGGAGCGATGAAGACGTGCTGCCGCCCATCACGCCGTACTACGTGATGAAGGTCGGGCATGTGCCGCTCGTGCGATACCGGCGTCCGGGCGACCCGCAGGTGGCCGCGGAAATCGCGCGGCGTGCGTCGTCCGTGCGGGCCGTATTGCTCGAACGGCTCGGGCCGGTAGTGTGGGAACGCAGCGTCTCGCACGCTTCGTATGCGCTCGAGGAACTCGAAGAAACCGCGCGTCTGTGGCTCATGACGACGCCGCGTCCCGCTCCGCTGGATCAGTCCGCCATCGCTGACTTGTGCGCGGCTTTTGGCGTGCGCTGGTAGCGGCGCAGCAAGCGAATCGGTGAGATGTGCGTTCGATCGTCGACAGAACGCCGTCGCGATCAGAACTTGTGCACCAGGCCGATCCCGATGCCGCGCGAGTCGCTGCCGGGCGCGACCGAAAGGGCCGAACGCTCATCCCTTGCCGAGCGGCGGCCGGCTCGGAAATCCCGCGAGATTGCTCAACTGGGCCAGCTCACTGGAAGCTTCGAGTAGCAGGACCGAATACTCGTGAATCTTCTCGGCGGTCAGCCGCACGCGCGGACCGGCCAGGCTGATCACGCCGACGCAGCGCGAGCCGCTGACCACAGGCACGGCCACCGCCGACATGCGCGGCGCAAACACCTCGTCGATCATCGCGTAGCCACGCACGCGCGCCGCGTGCAGGAAACCGAGTAGCGCCTTGAGCGTCGTCGGCGCATTGGGTCCGAACTCGTTCGGCTGCCCGAAGCCCTGCTTCAGCACGAGCGCGGCCGCGCGTTCATCGGACATCGTCATGAGCCATGCGTGTCCGGTCGATGTGCACGAAAGCTGCGCTGCCTGGCCCATGTCGGGATCGTAGCGAAAGCCGGTGCGTTGCCCGTCCGCCTTCCCTACCCAGATGATCGCTTCACCGTCCACCAGCGACAGACGCGCCAGTTCGCCGGTCCGCGCGGCGACGCGTTCGATGATCGGCTGGGCGATATCCGCGATGCCCGTGAGACTCAGGAATTCCAGCCCGTTCGATGTCATCCGCATGGTCAGGATGTAGCGGCCCTGATCGGCCATCTGCCTGACATACCCGCCTTCGACGAGCTCGACGAGCACGCGGTGGCATGTGCTGCGCGGCAAGGCGAGCGCATCGGCGATGGCCAAGAGGCCCGCGCCTTCGCCTTGCGACGCGAGAAAGTCGAGGACACGCAGACCGTTTTTCAGCGACATCGTTTGGCTGTTTTCGTGATATGAAACGCAGTTCCGGTGCGGAACGCCTCGCTTTGGCAGCGCAAACAATAGCATCTGTTCGTCACCAGAAACGAACGTTTGAAGATACCGAAAACTCAGGAGACGTCATGTCAGTCATCGCTGACCCAAACATTGCCGCGAGCGAACGATCCGCACAGGCTCACTTGATGGCGCGTCGCGCGGTGGCGGGCGCAACCGTCGGTACGGCGCTGGAATGGTTCGACTTCGCGTTGTACGGCGTGGTCGCGGCCACGATCTTTCCCAAGCTGTTCTTCCCGTCCCTCGACCCGACCGCCTCACTGCTCGCATCGCTCGCGAGCTTCTGGGCCGGGCTTGCCGCGCGGCCCCTCGGCGCGGTGATCTGCGGCATGCTCGGCGATCGCTGGGGACGCCGCAACCTCATGCTGATAACGGTCTCGGTCATGGGCGCGTCGTCGTTCCTGATGGGACTGCTGCCCACTTATCAGCAAGTCGGCATCCTCGCGCCCACGTTGCTGGTCTCGTTGCGCATCGTTCAGGGTTTCGCGCTCGGCGGGGAATCGACGGGCGCGCAATTGATGGCCGTCGAACACGCATCCGCTTCGAAGCGCGGGCTGTATTCGGGCCTGCTCGGCATTTGCTCGCCGCTCAGCCAGATACTCGCCAATCTCGCGCTCTTCACGTTGTCCGCCTTGCTGTCGGCCGATGACTTCGAATCGTTCGGATGGAGAATCCCGTTCCTCGCGAGTTTCGTGCTCGTGCTGCTCGGCATCTATATCCGCATGAAGGTCAGCGAGACGCCGGCATTCGAGGCGCTCAGGAAGAAAGGCGAAGGCGCGCGCGCCGCGAATCCCCTCGGCGTCGTATTCAAGTTCCACTGGCGCACCGCGCTGCGCCTCACGCTGTTCTTCTGCGGCCCGGCTGCGCTGTTCTATCTGATCGTGGTGTTCTCGCTCAGCTATCTGACGAAGAACCTCGGCGTACCCAAACAGACCGGCTTCATGCTGCTGATGGTCGCCAATGTCTGCGCCATCGTGGGCGCTCTGGCGGGCGGCTATCTGAGCGACCGGATCGGGCGCAAGCGCGCGCTGATGATCGGCTCCTTCTGCACGCTGATCTGCTGCCTGATCTACTTTCCGATCCTCAATCAGCACTCCATCGCCATGACGATGGCCGTGATGGGCGCCTTCCTCGGCTTCACACAGTTCCAGAGCGGCATTCAGCCGGTGTGGTTCGCAGAATCGTTTCCGACCGAAGCGCGCTACACGGGCTCCGCGCTGTCCTACTCCGGCGCCAATCTGCTCACCGGCGGACCGATGCCGATCGTCGCGGTCGCGCTGCTCAATGCCTTTCACGGTTCACCGTGGGCCATCGTCGCTGTCTGCGGCTCGCTGAACCTGCTTTCCTTCCTCATGATCGCGACGTCGCGGGAAACCAAAGACACGTCCCTCGAACGCAGCGCCACCCACTGACACCATGGCTCGCAAACTCTACATTCTCAACGGCTCCAATCTGAACATGCTCGGCGCACGGGAGCCGCACATCTACGGGCATACGACGCTAAAGGACATCGAACAGAACTGTCTCGCGCTCGGCGAGACGCTCAAGTTCGACTGCGTATTCCGTCAGACCAACAGCGAAAGTCGACTGATCGACTGGATTCAGGAGGCGTTCTTGCAGGACGCCGCGCTGATCATCAACCCGGCAGGTTTTTCGTTCGGGCGGATTCCGGTGCTCGACGCGGTCAAGCTGATTCGCCGGCCGGTGGTGGAAGTGCACATCACGAACATTCATCGGCGCTCAGAGGAGTATCGCCATTCGACGATCTCGGTGGCCGCCACCGCGGTCATCTGCGGAGCCGGCGCGAACGGCTACTTGCTCGCGATCCGCGCGGTCGACGACCTCTGGGGCGATCAAAGCTGAGTCTCGCAATACGCGGCCGCTGCGTCCGTCAACGCAAGGCCGCGCAATTCTTCCGGCGACGCCCAATGCACGGCGATGATCTCGCGATTATCGAGCCGCAATTCGGGCATCGCATCGAGATGCAGCTCGAAGAAATGCACGGTGTCGCGCCGCCCGTCCCATATGCCGCACGCGCTGCCCGCAGGGCGTAGCGGATGCGACGTGAGGCCGATCTCTTCTTCGAGTTCGCGCAGCGCCGCGGCATGAGGCGTCTCGCCCGGGTCGATACTTCCGCCGGGCAAGTTCCATTCGAGCCGATACGACGGCTTCACCAGGAGGAGCATCGATCCGACGTAGATCGCCACGAGCGCGCCTTCGTGCTCAGGCTGTCGAAGGCTCCACCACGCGCGCGCGAGCCGGAACGCGACGCGAAGCATCACGCGCCAGACAGAGTCGATCAGCGTGGCCGGCCGCGCCTGGTCGTGATTGCGCGTGGGGGCTCGCTCCTTTCGTTGCATCGTCAGAGAGTCTTTCCGTTTCGTTGCGTTCATGCGGCACAGTTTATCGCGCGTGCTCATGCAGCCTGAACCGCGTCACCGCGCAATCTGAACACCGCCACCGCGTCACGCAGCGACGCGGACTGTTCCGCCAGCGCGTGCGCGGCCGCGGACGCCTGCTCGACCAGCGCGGCATTCTGCTGCGTGACTTCGTCCATTTGCGTCACGGCCAGATTGACTTGCTCGATGCCGCTGCGCTGCTCTTCCGACGCCGCCGAAATCTCGCCGACGACGCCCGTCACGCGTTGCACCGAACCGACGATATCGGCGATGATCGCGCCCGCATCGCGCACCAGCGCCGCGCCGGTTTCGACGCGGCCCGTCGACTGTTCGATCAGCACCTTGATCTCCTTCGCCGCCGACGCGCTGCGTTGCGCGAGCGAGCGGACTTCGGCCGCGACGACCGCAAAGCCGCGCCCTTCCTCGCCGGCGCGCGCTGCTTCCACGGCCGCGTTCAACGCGAGGATGTTGGTCTGGAACGCGATGGCATCGATGACGGCGATGATCTCGCTCACCTTGCCCGAGCTTTCGGAGATGCCTTGCATGGTCTCGATGACCTGCTCCATCGTGTCGCCACCTGACGCAGCGGTTTGCCATGCGGTTTGCGCGAGCGACGACGCGGCGGCCGCGTGCTCCGCGTTCTGCCGCACGGTCGCCGTGATTTCTTCCATACTGGCCGCGGTTTCCTGCAGCGATGCGGCCTGTTCCTCGGTACGCGAGGACAGATCGAGATTGCCCGATGCGATCTGCGCGCTCGCGGTCGCGACGCCTTCCGCGTTATGACGCACCTGCCCGACCACCTTCGCGAGACTCGTCTGCATGTGCTTGAGCGCGACGAGCAGTTCCGCGATTTCGTCCTTGCCGCGCGCATCGAACTCGAGCGACAGATCGCCCGTTGCAACAGCCTGCGCGCAGCCCAGCGCACGATTGAGCGGACGCGACACGCTGCGGCTGAACACGTATCCGCCGATGAGCGCGAGCGCCAGCACGACGAGCATCAACGCGATGCTGGCGAACGATGCCTGCCGCGAATCGGCGTCGGCTTGCGCGGAGACGCGGGCGCTGTCGGCGGCGATTTTCCTCGCGGCCTGTTCGAGCAGCTCGGCCGGTTCACGGTCGACGCCTGCAACTGCGCTATCCCCGGCAGATGCCTCGAATTCCGCCGACTTGAACGCTTCGAAGCCGCGCCGGTATCCCGTGCCCATCGCGAGGTGCGCGGACGCGAATCGCTCGATCAGATCGCGGCTTTCTCCTGCGGGCAGCGTGCGCTTGAGTTCGTCCGCGAGCTTGTTGACGGTGCGCTCGCGGGTTTCGAAAGCGCTCCAGTACTTCTGCAGCTTCTGCGGATCCTTGCCGCGCAGGAGCGTGTCCTTCCACTCCTGCACCTGCAGCTTGAACGTGACGAGCATCTCCGAAACCATGCGCTCGCTGGCGACGTTGGCCGCGACTTCGGTGCGGTACGCGTCGATGGAGCCGTTGAGCGCGAAAATGCCATAGAGGGCGCCGGCGAACATCAAAACGAGCGCGGCGGCGAATGCGAGGGGAATCTTGAGACTGAGTTTCATCGGGAAAGTGTGGATAGACGCTGCGAGCGCTTTGGGACGCGGATCGCTGGTTTATCGGCAACCCCGGCCGGAACTGGAGGGCGGCGAGCCCGAAAAACGCCATGAGCCGCCCGTTTGGGATCAGTTACGGACGGCCATTCCATCGACGAACCGGGCTATTCTGAAATGGCGCTTTGGCCCCCGCCTCGGCGCGCTCGCAACGCATGGCCCGCCCTCTCTCACGGCGGGCTTTTTCTCGTATCGGTGACAGATTGAGCAAAGAATTGACGGTAATCGACCGCCATATTCAAGACTGCAAGGGGATGATCGCCCGGCAGCAGACGCGCCTCGCAAAGCAAAGGCAACTCGGACGCGAAGATCAGTCTTCCGCGTATCTTCTACGCTGCCTGCAACATAACCTGCATGCACTGATCGGCGCGCGCGTCGCGTTTTGCTCTTCCGACGTGCGCGATTTGTCCCTTCCGTCCCTCTGATCACGATGCAAAGCGCCGTGAGCGCTTCATACGAGTCTCGCTCTCCACACGCCTGAGCATTTTTACGTCGTCTTCATGTGCGCGGGTTTATGCTGAAGTGCTTGCTTCGCCACGCGTCCGTAAAGGAGTCGACATGGTCAGCGCGCTGTCAGCCTTCATCGCGCGATTGGGCTTCGCGAGAACCGCGCCGGGCCGCGTCGCGCCATTCGGCGAGAGCCGTCATGTGATGGTTCACGTAACCATCGACGCAAAACATGCCACGCCGCTGCGCCGCTCGCTCGTGCGCGACTGCGTGGGCGAACCGTGGACGATACGCGTCACGCCACTGCACGAACGCGATCGCGTCCGGCTCACGCTGATCCTGCCGCGAACGGCCCTCCACGGCGCGATCGATCGTCTGTCCGACGTCGCGCCATCGGCAAAAGTAAGCGGCTTGCTCGAAGTTCCGGACACGCCTTCCGATGCCTGGCGCAACCTCATGGAACGCAGCGTTTCGATCGGCGGTGATTCGGCGGCGCATATCGTCAAGCCGCGCGACGAACCGACTTCGCTATCCGGCCTGCTGACGCCCGAGCACATATTGCTCGGCGCGGATATCGCGAATCGGGACGCGCTTTTCAGCACGATCGGGCGCTTCGTCGACCATCGATATGGATTCGCGGCGGATCAAGTCACGTCATGCCTCGCGGCCCGCGAGGCGCTCGGTTCGACCGCGCTTGGCGAAGGCGTTGCCGTCCCGCACGGACAACTCGAAGAAGTGAATCAGGCGATGGCGCTATATATCCGCCCCGCAGCGCCGATTCCCTACGCCGCGCCCGATGGAAAGCCGGTGACGGATGTGATCGCCCTCTTCGTTCCCGAGCGCGTGAGCATGACGCATCTGCATTTGCTCGGTGAAGTCGCGGAGCACTTTTGCGATCATCGGTTCCGCGAGCAACTTCATTTCTGCCGCAATGCGACTGCGGTATGCAGGCTTTTCGCGGATTTCCCCGTCAGCGGACCCGCGCGAAGCGCGACGTGATTTATTTCGCCATCCTACTTTGTTTCCGCCTGCGGAACTTCGATCGGCTTTACTTCGACGGGTGCGGTGCCATCCTTTTTGATCCCGAGCTTGTCCGCCGTCTTCGGCGATACATCCACGATCCGGTTCTTCGCATAAGGACCGCGGTCCTTGATCTCGACGACATCGCTGTTGCCGTTCTCGAGATTCGTGACGCGCGCCTTGGTGCCGAGCGGAAGGGTCTTGCTCGCGGCCGCGTTGGACTGCGGATCCATGTGTGTGCCATCGGCCATTTTTTTCTTGTAGAACTTGCGGCCGTAGTACGAAGCCTCGCCCTTGCGCGGCTTGCCTGAGCGATCGATCCCGCTTGCATGCGCGGCCTTCGCCTTGGCGTGATGACGATGATGATTCGGCGATGCCGTCTCGTGCGCCGCATAAGCGCTGCTCAAACACGTCGACATCAACACGCATACGAATGCCCGAAGCCGCTTCATGTTCTTATCCTCTCGAATCCGATGTCCCGACTTTGCATCGGCGTAGCAGACTTCGGACCGTTTCCCTCTGCGCAATACGCTTGTATAGTGCGAGAGCCCACGATACTGTCGATGAGAGGAACCGTATGAATCAGAAGAACAAGAGGCGTCTTTTGCTCACCGGCGGCATGGCGGCGGCGGCGCTGTGCATTGCCGGATGCACGACCACGGGTCCGTCGTCCGGCGAAACCGCAGCCGGCACGGCCGATCGCGATCGCGCCATCGACGCCGCCGTCGATGCGACGCTGCAACGGTTATATGTTTCCGTGAACGGCTCGCGCGAACTCGTGAGCAAGGCGCGCGGCGTGCTCGTTTTTCCTCGCGTGATCGCGGCGGGCTTCTGGTTCGGCGCGCAATATGGCGAAGGCGCATTGCGTATCGATGGCCGCACCGACGGCTACTACAGCACGGCGGGCGGCTCGTTCGGCTTGCAGATTGGCGCGCAATCGAAAGCGATCATCTATGTGTTCCTGACCGACGATGGGCTCGCGCAATTCCGTCGGCGCGACGGCTGGGCGGCCGGCACCGATGCGACCGTCGCGGTCGCCAGGCTCGGCGCGAACGGCCAGCTCGATACGACCACGGCCACGAATCCCGTCGAGGTCTTCGTGCTGACGAATGCCGGTCTCATGGCCGGCGTGTCGCTCGAAGGCACGAAGGTCAGCCGGCTGAGTCCGTAACCGCGCTCACAGATCCTTCACCAGACGAAGTGCGTCATAGATCGCGGCGTGCGTGTTGCGCGCCGATACCGCATCGCCGATTCTGAAAAGCTGGAACTGTCCTTCGGGATGCGTCTCTCCGCTCTGCGGCCTGCCGTCGATGAGTTCGTCGTAATTCACCGCGCCGCGGTTTTTCGATAGCGGCTTGAGCTCGAAGTAAAGCTCGTCCATCGGAATCGTGCCGTGATTGACGACGATCTGATCGTGACGCTGCTCCTTCGTCACGCCGCCGTAATCGCTGCCGATGGTCGCCACCAGTTCACCGCCCTCGCGACGCACCGATTCCAGCCGGAACGTCACCGTGAAGGTGGTCGCGAGCTTTTGCAGCGAGCGCATGTAGGGCACGAGATTCATGCTCATGACTTCGGGCGAGAACGAGCGGTCGGGCGTCATCACTTCCACCTTGCCGCCCGCCTGCGCGATCGTTTCGGCAGCCTGAAGCGCGGCGTGATCGCCGGCATCGTCGAAGATGAGCACGTGCGCGCCGGGCTTCACGTCGCCGGAAATGATGTCCCACGACGAGACCACATGCTCGTTGCCTTCGCTGCAAACCTCCGTGTGCGGCATGCCGCCGGTCGCGACGATCACTACATCGGGTTGCGCCGCGAGCACCGTTTCCGTATCCGCCCACGTATTGAACTTGAACCGCACGCCGAGCTTTTCGCACTGCGCCATGCGCCAGTCGATGATGCCCATCATCTCCTTGCGGCGGACGTTCTGCGCGGTGAGACGAATCTGGCCGCCGGGATCGTTCATCGCTTCGAGCACGACGACGTCATGCCCGCGCTCGCCCGCGACGCGCGCCGCTTCGAGTCCCGCCGGCCCCGCGCCGACGATGACGATCCTGCGCTTCGTCGCGGCCGGCGCGATGGTGTGCGGCATCTCGAGTTCGCGGCCCGTCGCGGCATTGTGGATGCACAGCGCCATGCCGCCCTGATAGATGCGATCGAGACAATAGTTCGCGCCCACGCACGGACGGATGTCGTCCTCCCTGCGCTCGATGATCTTGCGCACGATATGCGGATCGGTCATGTGCGCGCGCGTCATGCCGACCATGTCGAGCTTGCCGGCTTCGATCGCATAGCGCGCCGTGGCGACGTCCTGAATGCGCCCGGCATGAAACGTCGGAAAGTCCGTCGCCCGCCTGATCTCGCCCGCGAACTCCAGATGCGGCGCGCTCTTCATGCCCATGATCGGGATCACGTCGGTCAGGGCGGCATCCGTTTCCAGATGCCCGCGAATGACGTTGAGAAAATCGACGAGACCGCTGTTCTTGAGGCGCATCGAAATCTCGATGCCCTCTTCCTTCGTGATGCCGCCCGCGAGCATTTCATCGGCCGTATAGCGAAGGCCGACGAGAAAGCGCTCCCCGACGCGCTCGCGAATCGCGCGCAACACATCGAACGTGAAGCGCATGCGGTTATCGAGCGAACCGCCATATGGACCTTCGAGCGTATTCGTCAGAGGCGACCAGAACTGGTCCATCAAATGACCATACGATTCGATCTCCATCCCGTCGAGCCCGGCTGCTTTCATGCGCTCGGCCGCATCCGCGAAATCGCGCACGATGCGTTCGATGTCCCAGTCTTCCAGCTTCTTCGGGAAGGTCCTGTGCGCAGGCTCGCGGCAATGCGAAGGCGACACCGCGGGCAGCCAGTCGCCCGTGTCCCAGCGCGTGCGCCGGCCCAGATGCGTCAGCTGGATCATCACCTTCGCGCCGTGCTCGTGACATTCGTCGACGAGATCCTTCATCCACGGCACCACTTCGTCCTTGTACGCGAGGATGTTGTTGAAGACCGGCGGACTGTCCTTCGAAACCGCTGCGGAGCCGGCTGTCATCGTCAACGCGATTCCCGCTTTCGCCCTTTCGACGTGATACGCCCGATAACGCTCCTTCGGCATCCCGTCGTCGGCGTAAGCCGGTTCATGCGAGGTCGTCATGATCCGGTTTCGAAACGTGAGATGTTTCAGCGTATAGGGCTGCAGCAGCGGATCCGTGGACATGAGCGCCTCTTCGAAGCAAGTGGGAACGAACGCCGGTTGTGAATCAAGCGTAGAAGCTCTGTACACGTGTGTCAAGTAGAGAGACAATGGTGTACAGCCGAACGCATACAGGAAAAAACGAAATGGATCAGACCCTCGACGCGGTGCGCGGCTCCGCCGACATGTGGCTGGACGCGGCGTACGAAGGGCTTCTCGAAGGAGGCGTGGATGCGGTCCGCATACTTCCGCTCGCGAAGAAGCTGAATCTTTCGCGCACGAGTTTTTACTGGTTCTTCAAGGACCGCGAGGAACTGCTTGCCGCGTTGCTCGGCCGATGGAAGCAGAAGAACACCGGCCACTGGATCGAACGAACCGAGGCATACGCGGACAGCGTGTGCGAAGCGATGCTCAACGTCTTCGACTGCTGGTTCGACGATTCGCTCTTCGACTCGCGCTTCGAAGCCGCGATGCGCAGTTGGTCGCAGCAATCGCAGGAGATCGCGGAGCAGATGGCGCAGGACGATGCGCAACGCATCGCGGCATTGACGGCGCTGTTCGTGCGCTTCGACTATGAACCGCGCGCCGCCGACGTCCGCGCGCGCGTCGCGTATTACACGCAGGCCGGCTATGTGTCGATGAAGCTCCACGAAGACATGGCGGTGCGCATGTCGCGCATTCCGGAATACGTCGAAGTTTTCACCGGCGTGCGGCCGCAGCAACACGAGCTTCAGCGCTTCTACTCGCGGCGCAACTTCGAGTTCGAGTGAGCGGCCGCTTATTGCCGCTTATTGCAGCTTTGCCGCTTGAGGCCAATCCCTTGGCGGAATCGGTCAGGTGCGACGTGAGTCCGATCGCCCGGCATAGGCTTGTGCGGAACATTCAGTCCGCGTGCAGCCGGTCTATTCCGCCTTTGGGGCCATCATGTACAAAATCCTCAGTCCGATTGGAACCGAGATAGAAATTCCGGAAACGGTCGAAGAAAATTCGGCCATGTTCGACCTGACCGACCTCGCTGCCGCAAAGCAATACTACGAGGAAAACGGCTATGTGGTCGTGCGCCGCGTCGTGGACGGGGCCGCGTGCGATTCGATCCGCAATGCATTCGATAAAACGGTCAAGCAGTACCCCGGATACATCTACCGGCAGGCCACTGCGAATCCGGAAAAAAACCGGATCAACGAATACGGCTTCGTGATGAATCCGCTGCTCAACCTTCAGTCGCTCGGCGACGTAGCGTTCGCGCCGCTCAAGAATCTCGCGGTGAAGGCGTTCGCGAGCACGCCTGTCAAAGCCATTACAAGCGAGATTTTTTCGGAAGAAGGCAAGCTCGTGCAGAGCATGTATTTCGAAGGCAACGCGGAGACGTGGCCGCATCAGGACACGTATTACCTCGATAGCGAATTGATCGGCACGATGGTCGGATGCTGGTACGCGCTCGAAGATATCGACGCGGGAGCCGGGCGTTTCTTCGTCGTGCCGCAAAGTCATCGCATCGACATGGTGAAGAACGGAAAAAACTTCGACGTCGCGTTCAATCACGGCCAGTACAAGGAGCTGGTCAAGAAGATCCTCTCCGAACAACGGCTCGAATTTCGCGCGCCATTCCTGCAGAAGGGCGACGTGCTTCTATGGAATTCGAAAACGATTCACGGCAGTCTGCGCACGACGCGTCCGCAATTTTCGCGCAGCTCTCTGACGTCGCATTTCATTCCGGTTTCTCACCGCTTCCTGCAGTTCCAGTCGAAGATCAAGCCGCTGAATCTGCGCGAGTTCAACGGCATGGCGTTCAATTGCCCGAAGGACATGGAGCGGTTATCGAGCCGCGTCGTGCTGGGCATCGAAACGACCTTTCCCAAGACATTCCAGATGGCAAAGAAACTGGCCATCAAGGCGCTCGTGAAATGAGCTTCGCCCGCGTCATTCGATAGCTAACTGATGCCGGACGACATCGTCACGCCGCCTTTGCGTCATCGGGACGTTCCGCCAGAAGCTCGCGCATCGCGTTGAGCGCGGCCGAAAAATGCCCTTTGCGCCAGACGAGCAAGGTGTCGATGCGACCGAATTCGCCCATCGGATGCAGATCCACTTCGTCATCCAGACGCGCGAGTTCGAGCACCGAGCGCGGCGCCACCGCGACGCCCGCACCGGCCGCTACGCACGCGACGATCGCGTGATACGAACCCAGTTCCAGCACCCGCGCGGGACGGATGCCCTGCTGCTCGTACCAGCGCGTCGCGTATGAGCGATACGCGCAGCCACGCTCGAACGCGATGAGCGTGAGGCCGGCGCTCGCCTGCGCCATCGTCGACGGATGCTGCCCGCGCGGCGTGACGAGCGTCAGTTCCTCCTCGAACACTGGCACGGACTCGAATTGCTCGGCGGGCAGCGTGTCGGGCTCGATCGGCCGCGCCATCACCGCCGCGTCGACTTCGAACGCACGCACGCTGTCGATGAGCGCGCGCGTCACGCCCGTCGTCAGTTCGAGCGTGACCTGCGGCCAGCGCTGGTGATACGCGGCCAGCACGCGCGGCAGACGGCTCGCGGCGGTGCTCTCCATCGTCCCGAGCCGCAGCCGCCCCTGCGGACGATTCTCGCTGACCGCATGACGCGCCTCCTCCGCGAGCGCGAGCAGACGTTCGGCATACGGCAGCAGGGTTTCGCCGGCGGGCGTCAGCACGAGACGGCGGCCATCGCGGATGAAGAGATCGGTGCCGAGCGTCTCCTCCAGTTGACGGATGCGCGTCGTCACGTTCGACTGCACGCGATTGAGCTTCGCGGCCGCGCGCGTCACGCCGTTTTCGCGCACGACGGCCCTGAAAATGTTCAATGCAGACAAATCCATGATCTTTTCCGAAGATTGATCGCATCTCGATTATTCATTTTTCAAGATGGATCGGTCAAGCTACGATGGGGTTTATCCCTTCTTCGCCGACCGACTCATGGCCTCGCACGCTCACGCTTCGCCGCTGCCCGCGCATCACGCCCGAAACGCCGCGCTCGCGTGCGCCGTCGTGCTGGCGGTGGCGCTCGGCGTCGGCCGGTTCGCCTTCACGCCGCTCCTTCCGCTGATGCTCAACAGCGGCGGGCTCGATATCCGGCACGGCGGCTGGCTCGCATCGGCCAATTACGCCGGCTATCTGATCGGCGCGTTGTCGTGCGCGGCGATCCGCATCGATCACGCGCGCATGGTGCGTCTCGCGCTCGCGGGGACCATCGCGCTGACGCTCGCGATGGGCATCATCCATCTCTTCTGGATGTGGGCCGCGATACGTTTCGCGGCGGGCGTCGTCAGCGCGTGGGCCTTCGTGTTCGCGTCGCAATGGGGATTGCGCCGGCTCGCGGAACTCGATGCGCACGGTCTCGCCGGCGTCATCTACGCGGGGCCGGGCGTGGGCATCGTCGCGACCGGTTTGCTCGGCGCGGCCGCCGCGGCGCTCGGCGTGCCCGCGCCATCGGTATGGATCGGATTCGCGCTCTGCTCGGCGGTGGCGGGCGTGTTCGTGTGGCAGGCGTTCGCGCATCGGGCGCCGGTCGCGCGCAGCCCGGCGCATGCCGCCAAAAGCGTGGCGAACGCATCGGCGCGCGTCGATTCGATCGGGCTCGTCGGCCTTTACGGTCTCGCGGGATTCGGCTACATCATCACCGCGACGTTTCTGCCCGTCATCGCGCGACAGGCCTTGCCGGCCTCGCCGTGGCCTGATCTCTTCTGGCCTGCCTTCGGACTGGCGCTGATCGCCGGCGCGCTGGTCGCCGCGCGGCTGCCGCTGTCGTGGGACAACCGGCTGCTTTGCGCTGCGTGCTATCTGATTCAGGCGCTCGGCATCTTGCTCGGCATCGTGTTTCCGAGCGCGCTCGGCTTCGGCATCGGCAGTCTGCTGCTGGGCTTGCCGTTCACGGCCATCACCCTGTTCGCGATGCGCGAAGCGCGCCGTCTGCGTGGCGAAGCCGCAGCCGGATTGATGGGATACGCGACCGCCTCATACGGGCTCGGTCAGATCGCGGGACCGCTCGTCGCCGCACCGATCGCCGCGCACACCGGATCGTTTTCCATCGCGTTGTGGATCGCGGTCGCGGCGCTTGGATTCGGCGCGGCCGGATTGACGTGGCTCGGAATGCGCAACAAGGCAAGCGCCGCGTAAGCAACAGGATCGTCCTATCCGCGAGCGAGGGCCGCGTGTCACAGTGGCGGGCATCCTCTGACGTGGAGCATGCCGTGTCCGCTGCCGAAACATCCACTCTGCTGTATCGCCCTTTCACCGCCGATGACATCGCCGCCGCTCACGCGCTTTCGGTCGAAGTCAAATGGCCGCATCGCGCCGACGACTGGCGCTTCGTGCTCGACGCCGGCGCGGGCTTCATCGCGCAGGAAGGCGAGCGTGTCGTCGGCACCGCGCTGTGCTGGAAGTACGGCGACGATGGCGGATCGCTCGGCATGGTGATCGTCGCGCCGGACTGCCAGGGCAAAGGCATCGGCCGCAAGCTGATGGAACTGCTGCTCGAAGCGCTCGGCAAGCGCATCACCGTGCTGCACGCGACGCCCGCAGGCGAGCCGCTTTACGCGAAGCTCGGGTTCGCGCGCATCGGTGCGATTCATCAGCATCAATCCGCCGATTTCGCCGTGCCGCGCATCGATCTCGCGCAAGGCGAGCGCCTGCGTGCGATCGATCCGCGCGATACGGATGCACTCGTCGCGCTTGCATCGCGCGCAAGCGGACTCGATCGAAGCGCGCTCCTGCCTGCGTTGCTGAAAGTTGCCGACGGCATCGTGCTCGAACGCGACGGCGAAGTGCTGGGCTTCGCACTGATCCGCGAATTCGGGCGCGGCCATGCGATCGGTCCGGTGGTCTCCGTCACCGCCGACGCGCAGCACGCGCGCCGCGCGCAAGCGCTCATCGCCCATTGGCTCGCGCATGAGGAAGGCAGGTTCACGCGCATCGACACGCCCGATGAAAGCGGCTTGTCGGCGTGGCTCGAAAGCATCGGCATGAAACGCGTCGATACCGTCATCAAAATGGCGCGCAATGGCACGCCGCCGCATGACGCATCGGTAGCGCAGTTTGCGATCATCAACCAGGCGCTGGGTTGAACACGATGACGATCCTCTATAAAGCCGATCCCGAACGCGGCAAGCAATGGGCCACGCACTTCGCGCTGAAAGCGCCCGACGTGCCGTTTCGCGTATGGCCCGATATCGGCGATGCCAATGCCGTGCGCTATCTCGCCGCGTGGCAGCCGCCCGCGGATGTCATGCAGACATTCCCCAATCTCGACGTGATCTTCTCGGTCGGCGCGGGCATCGATCAGTTCGATCTGTCCGGCGTGCCGCCGCATGTCGCGGTCGTGCGGATGACGGAGCCGGGCATCGTCGAAGGCATGGTCGAGTATGTGACGCAAGCCGTGCTCACGATTCATCGCGATCTTTTCGATTACGCCGCGCAGCAACGCGAGCGCGTGTGGCGCGAGATGCCGGTGCGCGCGGCTTCGACGCGGCGCGTCGGCGTGCTCGGTCTCGGCATGCTCGGCACCGCCGTGCTGAACACGCTGCGTGCGTTCGGCTTCGATTGCGCGGGCTGGAGCCGTTCGCCGCATGAGATCGAAGGCGTCGAATGTCATGCGGGCGCGGCATCGCTCGATGCGTTTCTCGCGCGCACCGATATCCTCGTGTGCCTGCTGCCGCTCACGGATGCGACGCGCGGGCTTATCGGCAAACGCGTGTTCGAGACCTTGCCGGAGGGCGCATCGTTCATCAATGTCGGGCGCGGTCCGCATGTGATCCAGCAGGATCTGCTCGATGCGCTCGATAGCGGGCATCTGAACGCCGCGATTCTCGACGTCACCGATCCCGAGCCCTTGCCGCGCGAGCATCCTTTCTGGACGCATCCGCGTGTGCGTCTCACGCCGCATATCGCGAGCGCCACGCGGCCCGAAACCGCCGTCGAAATGGTGTTGGAGAACTTGCGCCGTCATCGCGCGGGCGAGCGCATGATCGGCGAAATCGACCGCACGCGCGGCTATTGAATCGTCGGGCAAAGACCGCGAAGGCCGCAGCAGAAAATGCTGCGCGCCCCCCGCAAAACGCTGCGGATTCGCTTTTTGGCGATTTTTTTGGCGATGCACGCGATGCGGCTCTGCCGATAGTATGAAACGGTCAAGAGCCATTCCGCCCCCTTCGCGAAGAGAGAGCCGCATCATGTCGATCAAGTCGCTTGTCGAGTCCGACCGTAAGCATCTGATTCATCCAGTCGTCAGTTATCGCGCGCATGAAGCGCGCGGCGTCACCGTGCTCGATTCCGCCGATGGCGTGTTCCTGCGCGACATCGAAGGCCGCGAACTGCTCGATGCGTTCTCCGGCCTGTGGTGCGTGAACACGGGTTATGGACACGCGAGCATCGTCGAGGCCGCCGCGAAGCAGATGGCGAAACTGCCCTACGCCACGGGCTATTTTCATTTCGGCTCGGAGCCTGCCATCGAACTCGCCGCGAAGCTCGTCGAGCTCGCGCCTGCTTCGCTGCAACATGTGTACTTCACGCTCGGCGGCTCCGATGCCGTCGATTCCGCGCTGCGCTTCATCACGCACTACTACAACGCGACGGGCCGTCCGTCGAAGAAGCATTTCATCGCGCTGCAACGCGGCTATCACGGATCGTCGTCGATCGGCGCGGGCATGACCGCGTTGCCTGCGTTCCATCGCAACTTCGATTTGCCGCTGCCGACGCAGCATCACATTCCTTCGCCGTACGCGTACCGCAACGATTACGCCGATGACGCCGCGCTCATCGCCGCTTCGGTGCAAGCGCTCGAAGCCAAGGTCGCGGAACTCGGCGCGGACAACGTCGCCGCATTCTTCTGCGAGCCGATTCAAGGCTCGGGCGGCGTGATCGTGCCGCCCAAAGGCTGGCTGAAGGCGATGCGCGAAGCGTGCCGCAAGCTCGATATCCTCTTCGTCGCGGATGAAGTCATCACGGGCTTCGGCCGCACTGGCCCGCTCTTCGCGTGCGAAGGCGAAGGCGTCGAGCCCGATCTGATGACGGTCGCGAAGGGACTCACCGCGGGTTATGCGCCGATGGGCGCGGTCCTCATGTCCGATGCGGTCTACCAGGGCATCGCGGATGGCGGAGATGTGTCGGCGGTCATCGGTCATGGACATACGTATTCGGCGCATCCGGTGAGCGCAGCGATCGGCCTCGAAGTGATGCGGCTGTATCACGAAGGCGGCCTGCTCGCGAATGCGCAGTCGCTGGCGCCGCGTTTCGCGCAAGGGCTCGATGCGTTGCTCGATCATCCGCTCGTCGGCGATTCGCGGCATCGCGGCTTGCTCGGCGCGCTCGAACTCGTCGCCGATAAAAACAGCAAGCGCGGCTTCGATGCATCGCTCAAGCTGCCCGACCGCATTGCCGCCGCAGCTTATGCAAACGGCCTCGTGTTCCGCGCATTCGGCGATAACATTCTCGGCTTCGCGCCCGCGCTTTGTTATACCGAAGCGAACTTCGACATGCTGTTCGAGCGCCTCACGAAGACACTCGACGATGTACTCGCGCAAAGCGACGTGCGCGATGCATTGAAAGGCGCATCGGGCTTCAGTTCGCGCGCGGCTGCGTGATAACATCGACCGACCGCCGACATGCGAGACCGAACCCGCCGCGATGAGCACCGACAGCAAGCTGGACCGAATCGATCTGCGTATCCTCTCGCAATTGCAGAAGCGCGGGCGCATCACGAACGTGGAACTCGCCGATGCGGTCGGCCTCTCGCCCAGCCCTTGCCTGATTCGCGTGAAACGGCTGGAAAAGGCGGGTTATATCGTCGGTTATGGCGCGCAGATTCAGCTCGAAAAGCTCGGCGACGTGCAGGTGGTCTTCACCGAAGTCACGCTCGCCGATCATCGCCGCGAAGACTTCATCAACTTCGTGAATGCCGTGAAGGATGTCGACGAGATCGTCGAATGTCATCTCGCGAGCGGCGGTTACGACTATCTGCTCAAGTTCGTCACGCGCAGCGTGAGTCACTATCAAAGTATTATCGAAGGGCTGCTGGAGCGCGGCATCGGCATCGAGAAGTACTTCAGCTACGTCATCATCAAGACGTCGTTCGTGAAGACGCATTACCCGCTCGAAACGCTCTTCTCGCAGAACCATCACTGAGGCGCGCGCCTCTCATTCTCATGCATTCAACGGACGCACGCGCTTTATGCACGTGCGTGCTTTTTATCGTCGATCATTTTCACGCGGAGTAGCACATGTCCAGCAAATATCGTATTGCCGTGATTCCGGGCGACGGCATCGGCAAGGAAGTGATGCCCGAAGCAGTGCGCGCGCTCGACGCGGTGAGCAAGCGCTTCGGTATCGAACTGGAGTACCGGCATATCGAATGGGCAAGTTGCGATTACTACGCGCAGCACGGCCAGATGATGCCGGACGACTGGAAGGCGCAGTTGCAAGATGCCGATGCGATCCTGTTCGGCGCGGTCGGCTGGCCCGATACCGTTCCCGACCATATCTCGCTGTGGGGCTCGCTGCTCAAATTCCGGCGCGAGTTCGATCAATACATCAATCTGCGCCCCGCTCGTCTTTTCGATGGCGTGCCCTCGCCGCTCGCGAATCGCAAGGCGGGCGATATCGACTTCATGATCGTGCGCGAGAACACCGAAGGCGAGTATTCATCGGTCGGCGGCACGATGTTCGAAGGCACTGAACGCGAGTTCGTATCGCAGACGTCGATCTTCACACGCAAGGGCGCGGAGCGCGTGTTGAAGTTCGCATTCGATCTTGCGCAAAAGCGCGAGAAGAAAGTTACCGTCGCAACTAAAAGCAACGGCATTTCGATCAGCATGCCGTGGTGGGATACGCGCGCCGCCGAAATCGCCGCGCAGTATCCCGAGATCAAGTGGGACAAGCAGCACATCGACATTCTGTGCGCGCGCTTCGTACTGAGCCCGGATCGCTTCGATGTGGTCGTCGCCACCAATCTCTTCGGCGACATTCTTTCCGATCTCGGTCCGGCCTGCACGGGCACGATCGGCATCGCGCCTTCGGCCAACATGAATCCGGAGCGCAACTTCCCGTCGTTGTTCGAGCCGGTGCATGGCTCCGCGCCGGATATCGCGGGCAAGGGCATCGCGAATCCCGTCGCGATGATCTGGTCGGCGGCGATGATGCTCGACTTCCTCGGCGAACGCGAAGCACACGATGCGATGCTTGCCGCGATCACGGCGGTATTGAAGGAAGGTCCGCATACAGGCGATCTCGGCGGCAAGGCGAAGACGACGGAAGTCGGCGCGGCCATTGCGCAAATGCTCGCCTGACTTTTCTGGAGACCATCATGACGCAACGATATGAACTGAGCGATCTGATTCGCGCCGATAACTTCATCGACGGCAAATGGGTTGCCGCTGCAAGCGGCCGACGCTTCGCCGTCACCGATCCCGCGACGGGCGACGTCATCGCGCAAGTGGCCGACAGCGGCCCCGCCGATGCCCGCGCCGCCACCGATGCCGCCGCGCGCGCCTTCCCCGCGTGGCGCGATACGCTGCCGAAAGATCGCGCCGCGGTCCTGCATCGCTGGCACGCGCTGATCGTCGAGCATGCCGATGCGCTCGGACGTCTCATCTCGCTCGAACAGGGCAAGCCCTTCGCGGAAGGCCGCGGCGAGGTGATGTACGGCGCGTCTTACGTCGCGTGGTTCGCGGACGAAGCCACGCGCATCTACGGCGACATCATTCCGCAGCAGCAACGCGGCAAGCGCATGAGCGCGGTGAAGGAACCGGTCGGCGTCGTCGCTGCGATCACGCCGTGGAATTTCCCGCTCGCGATGATTGCGCGCAAGATCGCGCCCGCGCTCGCGGCGGGTTGCACGGTCGTCGGCAAGCCGGCCGAAGATACGCCGCTCACGGCGCTCGCGCTCGTGATGCTCGCCCATGAAGCGGGCGTGCCGGCGGGCGCGTTGAATCTCATCAGCGCATCGCGCGAAAACGCGCAGGACGCGGTCGCCGACTGGCTCGAAGATGGCCGCGTGCGCAAGATCACCTTCACCGGCTCGACGCCGGTGGGCAAGTATCTCGCGCGGGAATCGGCGGGCACGTTGAAGAAGCTGTCGCTGGAACTCGGCGGCAATGCGCCTTTCATCGTATTCGACGATGCCGATCTCGATGCCGCCGTCACCGGATTGATGGCATCGAAATTCCGCAATGGCGGACAGACTTGCGTGTGCCCGAATCGCGTCTATGTGCAGTCGTCCGTGTATGACAAGTTCGCTGACCTGCTCGCGAAGCGCGTCGCCGCATTGAAAGTTGCGCCTGCAACTGATTCCGATGCGCAGATCGGCCCGATGATCAACGCGCGCGCGGTCGAAAAGATCGAGCGTCATGTAAACGACGCGTTGAAGCGCGGCGCACGCGCGCTGACGGGCGGCAGGCGTCTCGCGGAACTCGGCCCCAACTATTACGCGCCGACCGTGCTCGCCGATGCAACGTCCGACATGCAGTTGAGCTGCGAAGAAACCTTCGGCCCGGTCGTGCCGCTGTTTCGCTTCGACGACGAAGCCGAGGCGATCCGCGCCGCCAATGACACGCCTTTCGGCCTCGCAGCGTACTTCTATAGCCAGAACCTGAAGCGCATCGATCGCGTATCGCGTCTGCTCGAATCGGGACTCGTCGGCATCAACGAAGGCGCGATTGCGAGCGAGGCCGCGCCGTTCGGCGGCGTCAAGGAATCGGGCTATGGTCGCGAAGGCTCGAAGTACGGCCTCGACGATTACCTCTCGATCAAATATCTCTGCCAGGGCGGGCTCGAATGAACGCGCATTCAAACGCATACCCGATCGAGATCGCGTTCCCCGATATCGGCGCGCATGCCTCGGGCAACGCGGGCGTGCCGTATGTGCATACGTTCGATTCGGGCATCGACGGTCCGCATGTGATGATCAACGCGCTCACGCACGGCAACGAAGTGTGCGGCGCGATCGTCGTCGATGCCTTGCTGCGTGCCGGACTGCGCCCGCGGCGCGGCAAGCTCACGCTCGCGTTCGCGAACGTCGATGCTTACGCGCGTTTCGATGCGAGCAAGCCCGATGCATCGCGCTTCGTCGATCAGGACTTCAATCGTGTATGGACCGCGCAAGCGCTCGATGACATGTCGCGCGATTCGAGCGAGCTGCGCCGCGCCCGCGCGATGCGGCCCGTCATCGATACGGTGGACCTCCTGCTCGATCTTCATTCGATGCACGAGAAGAGCAAGCCGTTGATCGTCGCGGGACCGCTCGATAAAGGCATCGACTTGTCGGCGAGGCTCGGCACGCCTGCGACCGTGATCTGCGACGAAGGTCATCCGGAAGGACGGCGCATGCGCGATTACGAAGGCTTCGGCGATCCTTCGAGCGACAAGAACGCGTTGCTCATCGAATGCGGACAGCACTGGGAAGCGAATGCCGTGACCGTCGCGCGCGACGTGACCGCGCGCTTTCTTTTGCTATCCGGCGTGATCGACGAAGAAGACTTGCCCGCCGGATGGGTTCAGCCATCGCCGCAGGAAATGCTCGTTGTCCGTGTGACGGAACCGGTCGTAGCCAGGAGCATGGACTTCCGTTTCGCCGATGCCTACACGGGGCTCGAAGTGTTTCCGAAAGCGGGCAGCGTGATCGGCTGGGCGGAGGGCGTTGCGGTCGAAACGCCCTATGACGATTGCATGCTCGTGATGCCGTCGCTGCGGCAGTTGCGTCCGGGCGTGACGGTCGTGCGGCTCGGCAAGATCGAACGGCGCATTCGAGTTGCAGGTGGTTTTGCTCGTTGAAGCGCTGTTCTACGGTTGTGATGTGAGGTCGCCGGATCCCGTGTACTTGTCGGTCTATCAGCACTGCCCCTGTGCGGGGCGGCACTCACTTTCCTTCCAGTAGTCGCCGGATCCCGCTTTCGCGTCGGTCTATTAGCGTTGCCCCTGTGCGGGGCGGCACTCACTTTCTTTGCTGCTGCAAAGAAAGTAAGCAAAGAAAGCAGCTTTTCAGGCCCGCGGTCACACGCAATTTGGGTAGTTCTCTCGTCCTCGATGGCACTCGCCTAAAGAGTGCCCTCATCACAATAACCGGGCTTGGCTCGCGCACGGTCCGCCGCCCAATAACTTCGAGCGCGCTGGTTCAGCACGAAAGACCTTCGGCACAGCGCTACGCGCTGCCGCCGGGTATGCAAGGGAAACCAACGTCCGGCGAAGGCGGCGAGATGGAGACGTTTTTAGAGAAGCACGCGCATTCCCGATTGACCGGTCGGCCGCGAAGCGAGCCGGAGCTATTTGGTGCTGAACCAGTTTGTTGTGTGGTGCGATGTGGCAGACCGTGCGCGAGCCAAGCCCGATGGTGCCTATGAGGGCACTCTTTAGGCAGCCCACGAACGACGAGAGGACTACCCAAACTGCGTGTGACCGCGGGCGTATCGGAAGCTGCTTTCTTTGGTTACTTTCTCTGCACAGGACCAGAGTAAGCGCTAAAGCGCTAACTCTGGTCGACGGCAAAGAAAGTGACTGCCGCCCCGCACAGGGGCAACGCTAATAGACCGACGCGATAACGGGATCCGGCAATCACCCAAAACCATCAAGAGGCAAGAAAGCAAATGAAAGTACAGCAACTCAAACAGAGCATAGCAATCGAAGGACTGGAAGACTGGGGCACGGCGGGACTTCCCGGCACGCACGAAATAAAGATATCCGGCGTGCAAAAAGTGATTCCCGGCAGCGAAGCAATCGATACGGGCGTATTCGAATGCACGCCGGGCACGTACCGGCGTTCGGTGAAGGAAGCGGAGGTCATGCATTTTCTGGCCGGCCGTGGCCGCTTCACGCCCGATGGCGAGGACACGATCCACTTCACCGGCGGTGATACGCTCTTCTTCGCGGCGAACACCGAAGGCACATGGGAAGTCGATGAAACCATGCGCAAGGTCTACGTGATCTTCTGAACGTGCATCGGACGTGGCCATTGCGCTGACATAACATCAGGTCATGGTCACTCCAACAATTCCGGCGTTGCCCCCGCCTATTTGACTCAATATATTTTTAGTCATCCGCGCGCCGTCCTCGTCTTCGCTCGAAGCCGGACGGGACCGCGATCTGCAGGACGTCCACTGCTTCAATCTTGTCGAGGAAAACGCCGTGATGAAGATTGCAAGATTCCGCTGTCCGCACTTTCCCGTTCGTCCGCTGGCCATGACATTGCTGCTCTCCATCGCGAGCGCGGCGCCGTCGTTCGCAGCGGGCAAGATCACGTTCGTATCGCAAGGCGGCGCGTATCAGGAAGCGCAAACCAAGGCGATTCTCGATCCCGCCGCGAAAGAGCTCGGCATCACGATCAACCAGGACAGCATTCCGGATGCGTGGCCGCAGATCAAGGCGCAAGGCTCAACCGGCAAGCCGATCTGGGACGTCGTCGATACGCCCACGTCGAACTGCTTGCGCGGCGGGCGCGAAGGGCTGCTCGAAAAGCTCGACTTCTCGAAGTTACCCAACGCCGCAGCCATTCCCGAAAAATACCGCACGCCCTATTCGGTGGCGTACGAGTTCTATTCGACGGTCATCGGCTATAACAAGAAGTCGCTGAAGAAAGTGCCGCAAAGCTGGAAGGACTTCTGGGACGTCAAGAACTTCCCCGGCACGCGCGCACTGCGCAACGATCCGATGACGGTGCTCGAAGCCGCACTGCTCGCGGATGGCGTGCAGCGCGACAAGCTCTATCCGCTCGACGTGGATCGCGCGTTCAAGAAGCTCGAAGAGATCAAGCCGAACGTTACGGTCTGGTGGACTTCGGGCGGACAGTCGGCGCAATTGCTGCACGACGGCGAAGTCGACATGACGATGATCTGGAACGGCCGCGCGAGCGCCGTAATGAAGGACAATCCGGATGTCGCCTTCACGTTCAACGACGGCATTCTGCAGAACACGCAGCTTTGCATCCTCAAGAACGCGCCGAACATGAACGAAGCCGTGCGCTTCCTTAACGCGGCCGTATCGCCGGAATTGCAGGCGAATCTGCCGCTTTATATCGATTACGGTCCGGGCAATCCGGCTGCATTCAAGACCGGCAAGATCACCGACAAGCGCGCATCCGAATTGCCGAGCGCGCCCGCGAATGCGGCGAAGCAGGCGTTGCTTTCCGAAGAATGGTGGGCTTCCGAGTCCGGCATTCAGGCGAAGGCGCGCTGGCTCAAGTTCATGCAATAACGCCGACGTGTTCGACTTTCTGATTCTTGGCGGCGGCTCGGCCGGCTGCGTGCTGGCCGCGCGCCTTTCCGAAGATGCGCGCGCGACCGTGTGTCTCGTCGAAGCGGGCCGCGACATCTCCGCGCGCACGATGCCCGATGCCATCCGCAGCCGCTATCCGGGCCGCGCTTATCTCGACACGCGCAACATCTGGCAGGCATTGAAAGCGCGCATGAGCGAACGCGCCGCGCTGCGACGCTATGAACAGGCGCGGCTTCTCGGCGGCGGCTCGGCGATCAATGCGTTAATGGCCAATCGCGGCTCTCCATCCGATTACGATGAATGGGAAGCGCTTGGCGCCGATGGCTGGAACTGGCAAGCGTGTCTGCCCTACTTTCGCAAGCTGGAAACCGATTGCGATGTCACCGGCCCGCTGCACGGCAGCGATGGCCCGTTACGCATTCAACGCACGGCATGGCCGCGCATTTCGCCGTTCGTGCGCACGGTGCTCGCCTCGCTTGCCGATAGGGGCCACGCCTTGCGCGACGATCAGAACGGACCTTGGGAAGACGGCACGTTCATCGGTGCGATCGCGGTCAGCGCGAACGGAGAACGCATACCGACCTCGGTTTGCTATCTCGACGATGCCGCGCGCGCTCGCGACAATCTGACGATACGCACCGGCGATGTCGTCGAATGCATTCTGTTCGATGGCAAGCGCGCGATCGGTGCGCGCATCGTTCGCGCCGACGGCACGCGTCAAGACTTGCGCGCGCATCGCGTGATCGTATCGGCGGGTGCGATTCACAGTCCCGCATTGCTGATGCGAAGCGGCATCGGCCCCGGCGATGAACTCGCCGCGCTCGGCATCGACGTAGTGGCCGATCGTCCCGGCGTCGGGCGCAATCTGATGGAACATCCTTCGATAGCGGTCTCCGCGTTTTTGCCGCGCGCCGCACGCACGCCGTTTCCGGATGAACATCACGAGCAGGCGATCGTGCGCTTTTCATCCGGCCTGGCCGACACCGTTCAAGGCGACATGCACGGCGCGATCCTGTCGCGTTCGGGCTGGCATTCGGTGGGTTATCGGCTGGGCACGATCTTCTTCTGGGTCAACAAGTCCTATTCGCGCGGACGCGTCACGCTGGCATCGGCGAATGCATTCGATGAACCCAACGTCGACTTCGCGATGCTCTCCGATTCCCGCGATCTCGAACGGCTCAAGCTCGCGCTGCGTTTCGGCGCTGCAACGCTTGCATCGGCTTCGATGGATGCGATCTTTCCGTCGAGCTATTCACCGCGCGTTGCAGCGGTGGCGGTGCCGGGAACATGGAATGCGCTCCAGCGCGGCGCGTTGAGCGCGCTGCTCGATATCGCCGGGCCGTTGCGTGGTGCGTTGATCAAAGGCGTCGTGACGCAAGGCATTACGATCGACGAACTGCTCGCCGACGATCGCAAGATGACCGAGTTCGTCATGCGCCATGTCGGCGGGACATGGCATCCGTCGGGAACGTGCCGCATGGGTTCATCGAGCGATCCGCTGGCCGTGACCGATGCGCGCGGCGCGGTGCATGGCATCGAAGGTCTGCATGTATGCGACGCGTCGTTGATGCCGTCGATTCCATGCGCGAATACGAACGTGCCGACGATCATGATCGCCGAGCGCGTGGCGGATGCATTGCGCGGCACGGTCCTCGACAAGCATGAACCGGCCGCGCACGCCGTGACTCAGGCGCCGTAACCCACGATGCCCTTCACTTCGAGAAACGCTTCCAGTCCCCACTCGCCATATTCGCGCCCATTGCCCGACTGCTTGTAGCCGCCGAACGGCGAGCCCGGATCCCACGCCGGATAGTTCACGTAGACACTGCCCGCGCGCATTCTCATCGCCACGCGGCGCGCGCGCTCCTGATCCTGCGATTGCACGTAAGCCGCCAGGCCATAAGGCGTGTCGTTCGCGATGGCGATCGCTTCTTCTTCATCGCGATACGGCATGATCGCGAGCACCGGGCCGAAGATTTCCTCGCGCGCGATGGTCATCGAAGGATTCACGTTAGCGAACACGGTCGGCTTCACGTAATAACCGCGTTCGAGTCCAGCGGGACGCCCCGCGCCGCCCGTCACCAGTGCAGCGCCCTCTTCTATGCCGACATCGATCAGCCGCTGCACGCGTTCGAACTGCACGTCGCTGACGACGGGGCCCATCGTCGTCGCCGGATCGCTCGGTGAGCCGACGCGCTGCTTCTGCGCTGCGCGCAACGCGATCTGCACCGCTTCGTCGTGCCGCGATGCGGGCACGAGCATTCGCGTCGGCGCATTGCAGGATTGACCGCTGTTGCTGAAGCACGAATTCACGCCGGCCGTGACGGCTACTTCGAAATCGGCATCGTCCAGCAGGATGTTCGCCGACTTGCCGCCGAGTTCCTGATGCACGCGCTTCACTGTCGGCGCGGCCAGCTTCGCGATTTCGATGCCCGCGCGCGTCGATCCGGTGAACGACACCATGTCCACATCCGGATGCGCGCTCAATGCCGCGCCGACGGTCGGACCATCGCCATTGACGAGATTGAAGACGCCTTTGGGCACGCCGGCCGCATCGACGATTTCGGCGAAAAGCACGGCGTTCATCGGCGACACTTCGCTCGGCTTCAACACCACCGTGCATCCCGCCGCGAGCGCAGGCGCGACCTTGCAGACAATCTGATTGATCGGCCAGTTCCACGGCGTGATGAGCGCGGCCACGCCCACGGGCTCGTAATTGACGAGCGTCGTGCCCTTCTTGCGTTGCCATTGAAAGCGTTCGACCGTGCGCAGCGTCTCTTCGATATGACGCTTGCCGAGCGCCGCCTGCCACGCATGAGCGAGCTTCGCCGGTGCGCCGATCTCGCGCGAGATGACATCGGCCATCTCGTCGTAACGCGCGACATACGCTTCGAGCAAACGCTCGAGCAACGCTACGCGCTCTGCGACGCTCGCCCGTGAAAACGATGAGAACGCACGCCGCGCCGCCGCGACCGCGCGATCGACATCGCGCGCATCGCCGAGCGCGACCTCGCCGATCGCTTCTTCAGTCGATGGATCGATGACCGGCAAACGTGTATCGCCGTATGGTTCGACCCATTCGCCGTCGATATAGAACTGCTGTAGATGTCGCATGGTTTTTCGTTGTGAAAGATTCAGGCTCGCGCCGCAGCCGAAGATCGCCGGCTCACGACGACGATCATCACGAGACACAAGGTCAACGCCGTCAGCATCGTGCTGATGGCGGCGATGGTCGGATCGATTTCATCGCGCAGCGTGACGAACATGCGGCGCGTGAGCGTCTGATTGTTGCCGCCCGAAATGAAGAGCGCAACGACGGTTTCATCGAGCGCCTGAATGAACACGAACACGGCACCCGAGATCACGCTCGCCTTGATCTGCGGCAACGTCACCGCCATGAACGCGCGAAAGCGATTCATGCCGAGACTGCGCGCGACCATCTCCTGCGTGCGATCGAACGTGCGCAAGTCCGCGCCGACGGAGATGAGCACATACGGCAGGCCGAGCATCGTATCCGCGATGATGAGACCGCCAAGCGTGTTCACATAACCCATCTGCGTGAAGACGAAGAACACGCCCACTGCAACGATGATGATCGGCACCATCAGCGGCAGCATCAGCAAGGTGCGCAGATAGCGCAACGACCAGTGCGATCCGTACTGGATGCCGTATGCCGCCGCGATGCCGACCGGCGTCGCGATCAAGGCCGCGCACGTCGAGGCCGCAAAGGTGGTCTTCGCCGCATCGATCCACGCGGGATTATCGAAGAACGCGTGATACCAGCGCAACGAATACGCAGGCGGCGGAAACGTGAGGAAACGCGCATCCGAGAAAGACAGCGGCACGACGATGACCACGGGAATCATCAGAAACGCGAGAATCAGCATCACCGATGCACCGAGCGTCACGCGGCCGAACGATAAGGTATTCATTTCGCCCCCAGTGTCTTTTCGAGCGGAATCACGCGGCTCACGCAATAGAAGATCGCGCACACGCAAATAAGCAGCACCACGCTCACCGAGCTTGCCGCGCCCCAACTGTTGTAGATCTCGACGTTGCGGCTCACGATCATCGACACCATCATCGACTTGCCGCCGCCCATCAGCTCGGGCGTGATATAGAAGCCGAGGCACAGCACGAAGACGAGCGTGACGCCCGCGAGCACCCCGCTCATCGACAGCGGCAGAAACACGCGCAAGAACACATGCAGCGGCGAACCGCCGAGACTCGCACCTGCTTGCGAGAGATTTGGCGGAATCTTCTGCATCGCGGAGTAGAGCGGCAGCACCATGAACGGCAACAGGATATGCACCATCGCGATGATCGTGCCGAACTGGTTATACGAAAGCTGTAACGGGCGCTCGATCAGACCCATGCCGAGCAGCGCCTTGTTGATGAGACCGGTGCGTTGCAAGAGCACGAGCCACGCATACGTTCGCACGAGCACGCTCGTCCAGAACGGAAGAATCACCATGCCGAGCACGAGCGCGCTCCATCGCGGCGATATCGATGCCGCGAAATACGCGACGGGATAGCCGAGCAGCAGCGTAATCGCCGTCACGATGAAACTGAGCTTGAACGTCAGCAGAAAGGTGTCGAGATAGGCACCGGTAAAGACACGCTTGTAATTGACGAGCGAGAACACGCCGTCGTGATAGAACGATTGCCACGACAGCCACGCGAGCGGCACGACGAGCAATACGACGACCACGAACAGCGCGGGCGCCATCAACAGCAGCATCGCGCGGTCTTCGCGTCGCTGATGCCGCACCGATGGATCGATCGTCGCGGGTTGCATCACGGCGGGGTCCTGGAGAATCCGTTTGGCTGTCGTCATCATGCACCTACTGCATCGAGGAACTGATACCACGCAGCGACGAGCCGCACACCCGGCGCGCGCAACGCATGAAACGGTACGGGCCGCAAGCCGTCTTGCGCGAGCAGCGCGAGTTCGGGCTTCTCACCGAGCGCAAGCGCAGCGGCATGCTGACCGATCAGGCTGGCCATCGCGACACCCGCGCCGTTATAGCCGAGACAGAACGTGGTCGCATCGTCGCTGCGGCCCACGTGCGGCAATGCGTTGAAGGTCATCCCGACATAACCCGACCAGCGAAATTCCACCGGCACGTCCTTCAATTGCGGAAAGAGCGCGACCATCGCGCGTTGCAGCGCATCGAAGCCGGTCGGCTCGCCTTCCTTGCCGAACGCGTCGCGGCCGCCGAACAACATGCGGCCATCGACCTTGCGGAACCACTTCATCATGCGGCGCGTTTCGGTGTAGCTGCGGCGGTTCACCATCAACTGCGCATCGAGTTCCGGAGATAAGGGCGCGGTCGCGATCATCGCGCTTCTGAACGGCACGAGCTCGCGATGATATGAAGCGGTTGCCTCGGTCAGATTCGAATAGGCGTTCGTCGCGACGATGACCTGCTTCGCGCGCACCGTGCCGCCGGGCGCCGTCAACAGCACGCGGCCGTCCTGTTCGAGCGACATGTCGATGACAGGCGTCGCTTCGTAGATCGGCACGCCGCGCGCGATCAGACCGGCCGCGATGCCGCGCACGTATTCGAGCGGCAGGATCGTGCCCGCGTCCGCGCTCAACACGCCGCCGACGAAGCCCTTCGAGCCTGTCTCATGTTCGACTTCAGCACGAGATTGCACGCTCATCGACGTATCGTTGAGCGTCGTGCGAACCCAGTCCGCCTCGGCGCATATCGATGCGAGCGCACGTTCCGTATGCGCGCAACGCAGGCTGCCCGTATGTTCGAAGCGCGCGCGTTCGAGCTTGAACTCGTCGACGAACGCCTCGACGGTGCGCACGCCATCGTGCGCGAGCCGATGCATGCGCTTCGCGACATCGATGCCATGCGTGCTCGCGATCGTCGCAAACGAGAGACGAAACTTCGACGACACCACGCCGCCATTGCGTCCGCTTGCGCCCCAGCCGATCGGATTCGCATCGAGCACCGCGCATTCGACGCCGCGCTTTTGCAGCGCATAGGCGGCGCTCAAGCCCGAATAGCCCGCGCCGATGATCGCCACTTCGACATCGATATCGCGTGCGAGCGGTGCGCCGGTGCTCATCGGCGCGGCTATCGCCCGCCACAACGAGTCCGGTTGCGGGCGCAGCGGTGTCGTCGGGGCGCGCATGGTCAGGCGGCGGCGCGGAGTTCGTCGTCGACGGCATCCGCGAGCGCGGCGAGCGTCGCGAACTTCCACGTCGGCGTCGTCACGCTCTCGGGCACGGGTGTCGCGCCGAAGCCCTTCATGCCCTGGCGCCGCTCGATCCAGCATGTCGAATAACCGAGCTTCGTTGCGATGCCGATGTCGTGATACTGGCTCTGCGCCGTATGCAGGATCTCTTCGAACTTATAGCCGAACGCCGCCTGACGTCCACGGTTATAGGCAAAGAATTGCGGATCGGGTTTGGCGACGCCGGTCTCATCGCAGCAGACGGTATCGTCGAACGGATTGCCGAGCGTGTGAGCATAGGCCGACAACGCAACGCGATCCGCGTTGGTCATCGCGACAAGACGAAAGTGCTTGCGCAGACGCTTCAATGCCGCGACCGAGTCTTCGAATGCGGGCCATTCGAGCACATCGCGCTGGAATGCCGCGGCGGATTGCGCATCGTCGGACAAGCCGAGTTTGCTCGCGAGATGCAGATACACGTTCGCCATTTCATGACTCGATCTGCCCGGATACTTCGCGCGCCCTTCCATGTACGGCTCGAAGATCTGATCGTCGGTCAGGTCCTTTGCCTTCGCTCCGCCCAGCCGGCGCACGGAATCGAGCACGCCTTTTTCGAAGTTGATCAGCGTGCCGACGACATCGAAGGTCAGGACCTTGAAATCGGTGAGATTCATTGCGTCATCCTTTACGGGTTGCGTATCTACGTTTGCAGTCGAAATCGCCCGTGCACAGGCGGTGAGAAGAAATCAGGCCGACACGACGATCGTGTCTTGCGGATCGAGCGCGACCGTCATCGATGCGCCCGGCTCGGGGATGCGCTTGCGCGCGTCGTGGCTGCCGGGTTGCCGAAGACTGATCGCCGTGCCGTCGGCGAGCGCGGCGAACACGCGCAGGCTCTCGCCTTGATAGAGCACTTCGGTCACGCGGCATGAAAGACGGTTCGCATCCGCATGACGGTTCTCGCCGTCGATGACGAGCTTTTCCGTTTGCACCGCGAGCAATAGCTTCTCGCCGCGCGGCAATGGATGCGCGGTGCGCAGAACCGTATCGCCGAGACGCACGGCATCGTCGCCGGCGCGCGTGACATCGAGCATCGTCGCTTCGCCGATGAAGCTCGCGACGAACGCATCGCAAGGACGGTCGTACAGGCGCTCGGGTGTGTCGATCTGCACGAGCCTGCCGTCCTTCAACACGGCGACGCGATCGCTCATCGTGAGTGCTTCGCGCTGGTCGTGCGTCACGTTGACGATGGTCGCCCCGAGCTGCCGATGCAGTCTGCGCAATTCGATTTGCATGGTCTCGCGCAGTTGCTTGTCGAGCGCGGACAACGGCTCGTCCATCAGAATGAGTTGCGGTTGAAACACCATTGCGCGGGCAAGCGCCACGCGTTGCTTCTGTCCGCCTGAAAGCTGATGGATGCTGCGGCTTTCATAACCTTTGAGTTCGACCATGGCGAGTGCTTCGGCGACGCGCTTCGCCCATGTCGATTTCGGCTCGCGCCGCGCACGCAGCGAGAACGCGACGTTCTCGCCTACCGTCATGTGCGGAAAGAGCGCGTAGTTCTGAAACACGATGCCGATATCGCGCTTGTGCGGTGGCGCAAATGTAATGTCACGCTCGCCGACCCACACGCTGCCCGAGCTCGGCTGCACGAAGCCGCCGAGAATGCCGAGCAGCGTCGTCTTGCCCGAGCCAGAAGGCCCGAGCAGCGAGACGAATTCGCCCGGCGCGATATCGAGCGATACGTCATCGAGCGCCGTCACCGCGCCATAGCGCTTCGTCGCGGACCTGATCGACACTCCCGTTTTAGCGCGTGCGTCCATGTCGTTCGTCTCGTCGGAAATAGAGGGGTTGGGAAAATACTAAGTCGCGATGTTTTTGACGGCAATTCCAAAATTGTTGGATCGGGCATAACATGAAGTCATGCCAAACCTTCGCAAGAAACTGCCGAGCGCCAATGCGCTTTTCGTATTCGAAGCGGCCGCGCGCTGCGGTAATTTCACGCGCGCCGCGCAGGAGCTTTATGTGAGTCAGCCCGCGGTGAGCCGCATGCTCGCGCGCATGGAGGACCATATCGGCGTGCGGCTTTTCGAGCGCGTGCGCGGCGGCATCGAACTCACGGAGAGCGGCGAGATTCTTTATCGCAAGATTTCCGAAGGCTTCAGCGGCATCGAAAGTGCGATCCGCGAAATCGAGGCGCGCGCGACGGGCATCGAGACCGTCACGCTTTCCGTATCGACCGGCTTCACCACGCATTGGCTCATGCCGCGCATGAGCCGTCTGAATCAGGCGTTTCCATCGGTCGATCTGCGGTTTCAATTGATATCGGGGCGCATCGGCGGGCCGCTCGTCGATGTCGATCTCGGCATGCGCTTTGTTCACGACGAAGAGATCGACGAGCACGCGGTGCTCGTGATGCCCGAGATGCTCTTGCCGCTTTGCAATCCGCGTTATCACGAACTCGCAGAGACCGATGCGGCGCGCGCGCATGGCGATACCGTCATCGTGATGGACGATGAAGAACGCGGCTGGCACGAGCGTTTTCATGCGTTCGCTTCAAAGGAGCGCCATGCAGCGGGCATGTTGCGTTTCAACGATTACGCGATCGTCGTGCAGGCGGCGTTGCTCGGACAAGGCATCGCGCTCGGATGGCTCAACGTGACGTCGCACTGGCTCGCGCAAGGCGCGCTCGTGCCTGCCGAAGAAGAACTGGTGGTCACGAGCCGGCGTTGCTGTCTGCTCACGCCGCCGAACAAGTCGATGCGGCCCATCGTCGCCAGCGTGCGCGAATGGATCATCCAGGAAGCGCTAAGCGACATGCGCTCCGTCGAAAGCAAATACCCGCGGCTGGGCTTGCGTGACGCGCTTGCCCAGACCGGCATCGAGCTCGGCTGAGCGCGCTTTTCTGCGCGCGCGCTCGACGAACGCGCTCGGCGTCATGCCGCACAGGCGCTTGAAATGCCGCGCCAGATGACTCTGATCGAAGAAGCCCACTTCCGTCGCGACGACCGATCCTGGCACGCCCGCGAGCAATAACGTCTGCGCGCGCCGCACGCGCAACTCGCACAGGTACTTGTACGGCGAAAGTCCGAATTGCTCGCGAAACACGGTCGCGAAGCGCGACACGCTCAGCGCCGAAAGATCCGCGAGTTGCGCGAGGCTCACGGTCTTGTCGAAATTGGCTTCGATGTAGGCGAGCGCGTCGACCAGATTGGCTTGGCTCATGGCGAAGTCTCGGAGGTAAGCGATTGCGCGTGCGTCGACGAAGCGCGCTGAAATCGTCTGATGGAAAACGAAGAAAGATCGATCGGCGTGCTGCCCGTATCGAGCAATTCGGCAAGCGTCTCGCCCACGCCCGGTCCGATCTGAAAGCCCGATCCGCTGAAGCCGAACGCGTAGAACAGGCCATCGGCTTTCGAACTAGGACCGATCACCGGCTCCGAATCCGGCAGATAGCTTTCCACGCCGCTCCACACGCGAATCACATGCAGCGGGCGCATCGCGGGCACCATGCGGCGGAACTGCGCCAGTTGCGCGACGGTGTTCTCGGGCAGGACGGAAGCGCGTCGCGTGTCTGCGTCCGCGGGTCCGGGCGGTCCGCCCCCGAGCACGATATTGCCCCGCTCCACTTGCCGGAAATAAACGCTCTCTTCCTTGATCGACGTGTACACGCCCATCGAAGCCTTGAACACGTAAGGCACGGGTTCGGTCACCGCCATTTGCGGGCCGCGCGCGACGAGCGGCACGGGTTCGCCGAATTGCGTCGATAGCGTATTGGCCCACGCGCCCGCGCAAATCAGCACTTGCTCCGCGCGATACACATCGCCCGCCGCGCTTTCCACGCGAAAGCCGCCCGCTTCCTTTTCTACGCGCACCACTTCCGTGCTCTCGACGACGCGCGCGCCGAGCCGCGCGGCAGCACGCCCGAACGCGGGCGCGGCAAGACGCGGATTCGCGTGGCCGTCGAGCGGCGAGATGGATGCGGCGATCACGTCGCGGCCCAGAAAAGGAAAGCGCTCGAACATGGCCGCGCCTTCGAGCACTTCTAGATCGAGGTCGTAAGCGCGCGCATCGGCGGCATAGCGATGAAAGTATTCCGCGTCATGCGCGTGATAGCACACGCGCGTATGCCCCGATGGCAAGAACTCGACATCTTCGCCGAGCAGTTCGCGGGAACGCCGCCACGTTTGCAGCGCGCGATTCGACATTGCGAGTTGCTCCAGCGCGCGGCCTTGGCGACGCACGCCGCCGAAGTTCACGCCGCTCGCCTGTTGTCCGGTCAAGCCGCGTTCGAGCAGGATCACGGAACGCTTGCGACGGCGCAAAAAGAAAGCGGTCGTCGTGCCGACGATGCCCCCGCCGATCACGATCACATCGGCGCGCTCGTTCATTCGCTGGTCTCCAGATTCTTGTGCGGCGCGAGCGCCATGGGCAGAGGTTTCACCGGTGCTTGCCCGCGCAAGCGGCCGACCGCTTCCAGCGGCACGCGTGCTTCGGCTGCAATGACTTCCGCGCCCGCATGTGCGCAGAAGCGGCCTTGGCACCGGCCCATGCCGACGCGCGAAAAAGCCTTCGCGCGATTCGCTTCCTTCGCGCCCATGTCGTTCACGACGCGCCTCAGGTCGCCTGCCGTTATCGCTTCACATCGGCACACGATGGTTTCATCCGGCAAGGCGGCGGCAAAGCGCGCGGGCCACGGAAACGCGGTGCGCAAGCCGGAAGCAAAGCGCGTGAAGCGATTTAGTTGCAAGCGCAACTTGTTGGCTTCGTCTTCGCTGCACGTCATGCCGATGTCCTTCAACGCCGCGAGCGCCGCAAGACGTCCCGCGCGCTCGGCGGCATCCGCGCCGCGCACGCGCGCGCCATCGCCGGCAAGATAGATGCCTTTCACGTTGCTGCGGCCATCCACATCGGCGATGGGAAGCCACTGTTGCAACGCCCGATCGAAGCGGAACTCGCAGCCCGCGAGATCGGCGAGCTGTGTTTCAGGGCGCAAGTGATAGCCGAGCGCGACGGCATCGCATCCGACTTGCAGCATCGCGCCATCGGCTTGCCTGACGCGCACGCCTTGCACGCCATGCTCGGGCGTGCCTCGAATCTCGACCGGCGTGATGCCGCGATGAACCGGCACGCGCGCATCTTTCAGCACGCGCATCAACGCGACGCCCTTCCTTAACGCCGATGGAATCGCGAGCAGTTGCGGCAACGCGCGCAGACGCTGCGCGAACGTCGATGTATCGAGCACCGCACTTACTGTCGCGCCCGCCTTCACGTATTGCGCGGCGACGAGATAGAGCAACGGACCGGTGCCCATCATCACGACGCGCGAACCGATCGCGCAGCCCTGCGATTTGAGCGCGACCTGCGCGCCGCCGAGGCTATACGCGCCCGCGTGATGCCAGCCGGGAACGGGCATCAGCCTATCGGTCGCGCCGCTGCAAATGATGAGCGCATCGAACGCGAGCTTGCGATGACGCGTGCCGCTCACCGTGTGCAGTGCATTCGGCTCGATGTTCCAGACGAGCGTATCGGGCACGTAGTCGATCTTCGGGCGCAACGCATCGAACGCATCGTGCAATGCACGCGCGCGCGTTGCTTCCGTACCGTACAAGGTCTCGTACGTGCGCTTGAATCCTTCCGGCTGACGACGATAGATCTGCCCGCCGTCGCGTCTGCCTTCATCGATAACGACGGGACGCAAGCCCGCTTCGACGAGCGCCTGCGCCGCACGCACGCCCGCCGGTCCTGCGCCGATCACGATCACAGTCGCGGCCATACGCCCTCCTGCGCTTCTGCAAGACGCGTGACGATCGACATGCCTTCGGCCGCCTGCGTCGTGCACGCGCGCACGCGCTCGCCGTTAGCGGTCCACACCCAGCAGTCCTGGCATGCGCCCATCACGCAGAAGCCCGCGCGGCGGCCATCGCCGAACTCGGAGTCGCGCAATGCTTCGTGCGATGTGAGCAGCGCGACCATCAGCGTGTCGCCTTCGGCTGCGAGCGCACGCTTGCCGTCGATGACGATCTCGAACGTCCTGCGTCCTTTCTCGGCGACTCTCACGAAGCGTCCGCTCATGCCGTCACCGTTTCCATCGACTGCATGCGGGCGAGATCGTCGGCGCTGTGATGACACAGGATGTGCGCGCCCGAAGGCAAAGTCTTCTTCGCGGGCGGCGTCACGTTGCACTTGCCGTCGATGCGCGCCGCACAGCGCGAACGGAAGCTGCACAACTCGGGCGCATCGCTTTCCGGACCGAGCGCGGGCAATGCGCCGAGCGCCATCGCACGACGTGAATCGAGCCAGCCGGGACGCAACGCAGGAACCGAATCGACGAGCAAGCCCGTATAAGGGTGATACGGCGGATGCGAAAGCGCATCGCGCTGGCCCGCTTCGACGCACTGGCCCGCATACAGCACGATGACTTCATCGCAGATGGCGCGCACGGTCGAGATGTCGTGGCTGATGAACATGTACGACACATTCAGTTCGCGACGCAGCTCGGCGAGCAGATCGAGAATCGCCGCGCCGACGACCGTATCGAGCGCGGACGTCACTTCATCGCAGAGAATGAGCTCGGGATTCGCCGCGAGCGCGCGCGCAAGATTCACACGCTGCTTCTGCCCTCCCGACAGGCCGCCCGGCTGACGCTTCGCGATCGATGCAGGCAGCTTCACGAGATCGAGCAGCTCCAGCATGCGCTTTTGCGCGGCCGCGCCACGCAGACCGTGATAAAAGTTCATGGGCCGCGCGAGAATATCGGCAATGGTGCGGCTCGGGTTCAACGCGGTATCGGCGTTCTGAAACACGATCTGTACGCGACGATATTGATCCAGCGTGCGTTCCGATAGTTTCGCTGGCAACGACTTGCCGTCGAGCAGCACGTCGCCGTGCGCGCGATCGACGAGACCCGCGATCACGCGCGCGAGCGTCGTCTTTCCCGAGCCCGATTCGCCGATCACGCCAAGCGTGCTGCCGCGCGCGATCTTCAGGCTCACATCATCGAGCACGCGCACGGCGGGCACGCCGTTCGCATCGATGCGTCCATAGCCCGCGCTCAGATTGCGGATTTCGAGCAGCGGCACTTTGCGTGCATCGTCGGGCGTTGCGCGTTCCACTTCGGGACGGCGCGTTGCCGCGAGTAACTGGCGCGTGTACTCGTCGGCCGGCGCGTCGAGCACTTGCGCGGTCGCGCCGTTCTCGCGCACGCGTCCACCGTTCAACACGACGATGCGATCCGCCATCTGCGCGACGACCGCGAGATCGTGCGACACATACACGGCCGTCGTGCCCAGCTCGCGCACCACGCCCTTGAATGCGGCGAGCACTTCGATCTGCGTGGTCACGTCGAGCGCGGTGGTCGGTTCATCGAACACGACGACGGCGGGATCGGTGATCAGCGCCATTGCCGCCATCAAGCGCTGCAACTGGCCGCCCGACACCTGATGCGGATAACGATCGCCGATGGTCTCGGGATTCGGCAACGCGAGCGAACGAAACAGGCTGATCGCTTTCTCACGCGCGACAGCGGGCGTCATGAGTTTGTGCAGCAGCGCGGGTTCCGTGACCTGATCCATGATCGTGCGCGCCGGATTGAAGCCCGCCGATGCGCTCTGCGCGACATACGCGACGGTGCGCGAACGCAATGCGCGACGGCCCTTCGCGTCGAGCGACAACACATCGGTATCGCCGATCTTCACCGAGCCGCCCGCGATAGAACAACCGCCGCGCGCATGACCGAGCAGCGCGAGCGCGATGGTCGTCTTGCCCGATCCCGACTCGCCGATCAGCGCGAGCACTTCTCCCTTCTTCACCGCGAAGTCGACGCCCTTCACGATCTCGACGACGGGATCCGGCGCCGCGCCAGCAACGACGCGCAAGCCTTTCACTTCGATCATGTTCGTGCCTGTGTTCGATGTCATTGGCCGCCTCCATGCGAACGCGCGCCATGACGACGCAAACTGTCGATGAGCAGATTCACGCCTACAGTCAGCGTCGCGATCGCGACTGCCGGCATCAGCACCGCCGGCGCGCCTTCCGCCAGCCCGCCGATGTTCTCGCGCACGAGCGAGCCCCAGTCCGCGTTCGGCGGCTGCACGCCGAGACCGAGAAAGCTCAGGCCCGAAAGCAGCAGCACGATGAACACGAAGCGCAGGCCGAAGTCCGCGAGCATCGGGTGAATCATGTTGGGCAGCACTTCGACGCGTGCGATATAGAAGAGCTTCTCGCCGCGCGCTTTCGCGACCTGCACGTATTCGAGCGTCATGATGTTCACCGCGAGCGAGCGCGAGATGCGGAAGGCACCGGGGATATAGGCGAGTGCGGCGACCATCATCAGCATCGGAATGGACGAGCCGAATGCGGCAATCACGACGAGCGCGAGAATCTTGCTCGGGATCGAAATGAGCGCATCGAACAGGCGGCTCAGCACTTCATCGACCCAGCGTCCCGACACGGCGGCCACGAGACCGAAGAACGTGCCGATGACGCTCGCGGCCACCGTCGCGGCGAGCGCGAGGCCGACCGTGTATTGCGTGCCGTAAAGAATGCGGCTCAGCATGTCGCGGCCGAGATAGTCGGTGCCGAGCAGATGTGCCGCGCTATACGAGCCGAACACTTCCGTCGATGTGAACGCGCCGCCTTTATAAGGCGCGACAACCGGCCCGACGAACGCGACCACGAGCCAGAAGACGACGATGAACAGACCGATGAGACCCAGCACCGAAAAGCGGTTGACGAGGCGGCTCATGAGGCCGCGCCTGACGACGACGGGCGCTTGCTCCTGCGGGGCATCGGCGGGCGGCTGATCGTATAGCACGGTCGTGGCGTGAGAAGTGACGTTCCGATTCATCGTTGACGCAGCCTCGGGTTGGAGACGATCTGAGCCAGATCGGCGATGAGCACGAGCGCGAGATAAGCCGCGCAGAACACCATCACGCAGCCCTGCACGAGCGGCATGTCGCGATTGGTGACGGCGTCGACCATGAGGCTCGCGAGACCGGGATAGTTGAAGATCGATTCGACGATCACCACGCCGCCGAACAGATACGAAAGCGAGAGCGCAACCGCATTTGCAATCGGCCCGATGGTGTTCGGCAACACATGCCGCAACACGACGCGCATGGGCGAGGCGCCTTTCAGGACCGCCATCTCCACATACGAAGCGTTGAGCTGATCGAGCACCGCCGCGCGCGTCATGCGCGCCATCTGCGCGAGGATCACGCAGCAGAGCGTCATCACTGGCATCGCATAGGTCCGCACGAGCGCGCCGAACGACGATACATCCGACAGATACGACAACGCCGGCAGCCAGCGCAGCTTCACCGCGAAGATCAGCACCGCGATGGTCGCGACGAGAAACTCCGGCACCGCCACCGTCGAAAGCGTGAGCACGTTGAGCACGCGATCGACGAGCGAGCCGCGATACATCGCCGAGAGAATGCCGATGAACAACGCGATCGGCACCGACACCAGCGCGGTCAACCCCGCGAGCACGAGCGAATTCGGCAGACGCGTCGAGATGAGTTCACTGACCGGCAGATTGTTCGACAGCGACGTGCCGAAGTTGCCCGTCACCACATGCAGAAGCCATTGCAGATAACGCGTGACGGCAGGCTGATCGAGGCCGAACTGATGCCGCAGCGCGGCCACCTGTTCGGGCGTCGCCGCCTGACCGAGCGCCTGTTGCGCGGCATCGCCCGGCAAGAGACCGGTGATGCCGAACACCACCATCGACACGATCAGCAGCGTGAGCAGCGCGAGGCCGAGGCGCGCGGCGACGAGTCGTTGCGCATGAGCTTTCATCGGATAAACGCCTCTCTCTCGTTGAAGTTTTGACTGCGCGCGCCATCGGAAGATGGCGCACATCCCGCTTCAAAGCATGCTCATGCCTCGAGCCACACGTTCTCCGCGAACATCCAGCCCATCAGGCCCGCGAGCGGAATGCCGCCCAAGCCCTTCAGCTTCGTCGTATGCGCGTCGAGCGAACTCTGGAACATCGGAATGCCGATGCCGCCGTCCGTATGCACGAGCTCCTGCATGTCGCCGTAAATCTTCTTGCGCTTCGCATCGTCCGGTTCGCCACGCGCGGCGACGAGCATCTGGTCGAACTGCGGGCTCTTCCAGTTCGCTTCGTTCCACGGCGCATCGGATTTGAAGAACTGCGTGAAGATCACGTCCGCACTCGGGCGCGCGTTGATGTTGCCGAAGCCGAGCGGATGCTTCATCCAGTGATTCGACCAGTAACCATCCGCCGGCACGCGCGTCACTTGCAGATTGATGCCCGCTTGCGGCGCGACCTGCTGCATCAGCACGGCCATCTCCACGGAACCTTCCGCCGCCGGCGATGCGTACAGTTGGATCGGCGTGCTGCCGAGCTTCGCCTTCTGAAAGTGGAACTTCGCCTTGTCCGGATCGAAGCCGCGTTGCGGCAGACCCGACATGTAGTACTTGTTGCTCGGATCGATAGGCTGATCGTTGCCGATCGCGCCATAGCCGCGGAAGATCGTCTTGCGCATCTGCTCGCGATCCATCAGGTACATCATGCCGCGGCGGAAATCCGCATTGCCGGTGATGCCGCCATCGTCGCGCATGATGAGGTCGGTGTACTGGCCCGTCTTCGTTTCCAGCACCGCGAAGCCCGGCGTGCCCTTGATCCGCTCGGTCGAGCGCGCGCTCACTGCATTGATGAGCTGCACGTCGCCGGACATCAGCGCGTTCACGCGCGCGGGTTCGTCCGCGATGCCGATCAGCTCCACTTCGTCCAGATGCGGCATGCCCGGCTTCCAGTACTTCTCGTTGCGCACGCCGACGGTACGCACGCCCGGCGAGAACTCCTTCAGCTTGAACGGGCCCGTGCCGACCGCCGTCTTGAAGTCCGTCGTGCCGTCCTTGATGATGAGGAAGTGCGAGTCCGCGAGAATCACGGGCAGGTCCGCGTTCGCGCCCGTCAGCGTGATCGTGAGCTCGTTCGGGCCGGTCGCCTTGATTTCCTTGAACTGATCGGCGAGCGTCTTCGCCTTCGAGCCGACCGCCGGATCCTTATGGCGCATCAGCGAATAGATGACGTCCTGTGGCGCGAGCGATTTGCCATCGTGGAACTGCACGCCGCTGCGCAGCTTCACGACCCACACGGTCGCGTCTTTCGTTTCGAGCGATTCGGCGAGCGCCATCTTCGCGCCGAGATGATTGTCGAGTTCGGTCAGGCCGCTGTAGAACATGAAGCCGCGCGCGTAGTCCGTGCCGAGCGCGCCCTTCGCCGGATCGAGCGTATCGGCGGCTGACGACGACTGCGTCGCCACGCGAATGCGTCCGCCCTGCTTCGGCTTGTCCTGCGCGAAAGCCGCGCCGCTCGCGGTGAGCAGACCCGCGCCCGTCATTGACATGAGTCCGCCCGCGGCCATCGCGCGAAGGACATTGCGCCGGGACGCGCCACGGCGCGTCAGTTCTTCCAGGCGTTTGCCGGCATCGGCGTGAACGAGTGCTTCAGGCGATTTGTCGATGCTCATGAACTTCTCCGCGATAGGGACTGTGAATGTTCGACGGCTTGGTTATTGGATGAAGGCCGTCTGTCTTTGCTTTCGATGCTTCAATAGAAAACGTCTTTGATCGAGTAATACGCGCCGACGAGCGGCAGGAACCACGGCTTGCCCGTATGGCCCGGAATCGCGGGCCAGTCGAAATCGCGCCACGGGTTCGCATCGGCGTTGCCGTTCATCACGTCGGCCATGATCTGGCCCATGTGCGTCGACATCTGCGTGCCGTGGCCGCTGTAGCCCATCGAGAAATAGATGCCATCGTGCTGGCCCGCGCGTGGCAGGCGATCCGCGGTGATATCGACGAGACCGCCCCAGCAATAGTCGATGCGCGCACTGGCGAGACTCGGGAAAATAGCTGCGAGATTCGCCTGCAGGATGCGTCCGCTCTTCGCGTCCGATGGACGTTCCGACGCGGTGAAGCGCGCGCGTCCGCCGAGCAGCAAACGTGAATCGGGCGTCACGCGAAAATAGTTGTGCATCAGGCGGCTCGTCGTGTACGAGCGGCGCTGCGGCAACAGTTGCTTCAGTTGTTCCGCTGGCAGCGGCTCCGTCACGATGATGAACGAGCCGACCGGTGCAAGCCTGCGCCGATACCACGCGAACGGTCCATGCTTCGAAGGCCCTGTCGCGATCAGCACTTGCCTTGCGCGCAACGTGCCGCGCTTCGAATCGATTCGATAGGCGCCGCCTTCCTTCGCGATCGCCGTGACTTCAGCGTGATCATAGAGACGCGCGCCTTGCCTCGCCGCTGCATTCGCGAGGCCGACGGCGAACTTGCCCATATGCATCTGTCCGCCGTGACGTTGCAACAGCCCGCCGTGAAAGGCATCGGACTGCACTTCATTGCGGACCTGCTCGCGATCGAGCACATCGATATCCGGATCGACTTCGCGCCGGATCAACTCGGCGGTCGTCGCGATATGTTCGAGATGATGCGGCTTCGCGGCGAGCTTCAGCTTGCCCGACGCGAGATAGTCGCAATCGATGTTTTCTTCGCGGATCAAACGTTCGACCGTGCTCACCGCCGCCGCATACGCGCGATAACAGCCTTGCGCGCGCTCCACGCCGAGTTGCGAGCGCAGCGCCGCATAATCCTGCGCGACGCCCGTATTGCATTGACCGCCGTTGCGTCCCGACGCGCCGCCGCCTATGCGCCCGGCATCGAGCACGACGACCGACGCGCCGCGCTTCGCCAACGCGAGCGCCGCCGACAAACCGGTGAACCCGCCGCCGATCACGGCGACATCGGCCTGGCCATCCGCCGGGCCTTCGCACGTCGAGATGATCGAAGGCGCGGTATCGAGCCAGTAGGAGTCGAGTTTCATCGGCATTGCTCGCGTGAAGTGGCTTCGATTACAGACCGAGTTGACCGGCGAGATCGCCGATGGTGTCCACTTCGTAATACTCGTAGTACGGCGTGCCCGGCTCGTGGCCGCGCTTCACGAACGCCTTGTGCTTGATGCCCATGTCGTGCGCGGTCATCAGGTCGTAGCGCAGGCTCGACGACACATGCAGCACGTCTTCCGGATTGCAGTTCAATTGATCGAACATGTACTCGAAGCCCTGCATGCGCGGCTTGTACGACTGCGCCTGCTGCGCCGTGAACACGCGATGAAACGGCGCGCCGAGCTTGTCGACGTTGCTCTGAATCTGATCGTCCGATGCGTTCGACAGAATCACGAGCTTGTACTTCTTCGCGAGACGCGAGAGACCTTCCGGCACATCCGGATGCGGGCCCCACGTCGGCACGGCGAGGTAGTATTTTTCGGCTTCGGCTTCGTTGAATTCGACGTTCATGCGCTCGCACGCGCGGCGCACCGAATTGACGATCACGTCGCGATACGGCTTCCACGCGCCGAGCACTTCGTCGCGGCGATAGCCCGCGAAGAACTTGACGAATTGTTCGAGGTCGTCGCCCTGCAGGCGGTCTGCGTACATCTCGCGGGTCATGTCGGCCATGCGGAATTTCGTCAGCGTGCCGTAGCAGTCGAACGTGATGTACTTCGGCTCGAAATCGATCATGATGTCAGTCCTGTCGTGTGTTGGTTGAAACAAGAAACAGCGAAGTGTCGAGAAAATTTAAACAAGGCAAAAATGACTGATGGCGTTGAATGCGTGCCTCGCGACGATATAAGTCATGCGTTTTGAGGCGTCGCCACAGCAGAAAATGCGGCGCACGTTTGGAACGATCGTGCGCTTCAGACTTCCGTATCGATGAGCACGCTCTTGAAGCGCAGATTCGCTTCGTAAGCCTGCCGTCCGAGATCCTTGCCAATGCCAGAGCGCTTGTAGCCGCCCGTCGGAATCACGAAATCGCTGGTACGTCCATAGCGATTCACCCATACCGTGCCCGCTTCGATGCCGCGTACCATGCGCAACGCGCGACCGATGTCCGCGGTATGCACGCCCGCAGCAAGGCCGTAGTCCGGATGCGCTGCGAGTTCCAACGCTTCTTCTTCGGTGTCGAACGACTGCACGGTGAGCACCGGGCCGAAGATTTCATTGCGCACGGCGTCGCTCTCCTGCGTGACGTCGCACAGCAACGTTGGCGAATAGAACGCGCCGGGCGTCGCAGCATCGGCACGCTTTCCGCCGCAACGCAAGGTCGCGCCGTTCGCGATGCTGCGCTGAACGATCGCATCGATGCGCTGCGCCTGCGGCTCCGAAATGATCGGCGGCAAGGTGGTGCCCGCAGCCCAGGTCGCGCCCGCTTTCAGTTCGCCGAATGCTTGCGCGATGCGATCCGTCAGTTCTTCGGCGATGCCGCGCTGCACGAGCAGCCTCGATCCCGCGACGCACACTTGCCCCGCATTCCCCGTGATGGCGCCCGCGATGCGACGTGCGACCTCATCGATGCGCGGTGCGTCGGCGAACACGATCTGCGGGCTCTTGCCGCCCAGTTCCAGCGTGACCGGCTTCGTGCCGCTTTGCGCGCATGCGGCCATGATCGCGGCGCCGGTGTGCGTCGATCCGGTGAACGTCACTTTGCCGATGCGGGGATGACGCACGAGCGCATCGCCGGTGGTGCGGCCATCGCCCTGAACGACGTTGAAGATGCCCGGCGGCACGCCCGCTTCGAGCGCGAGCTCGGCGAGACGCAACGCGCTGAACGGCGTCATCTCCGAAGGCTTCAGCACGACCGCGTTGCCCGCCGCGAGCGCGGGCGCGGTCTTCCATATGCCCATCACGAGCGGAAAATTCCACGGAGCAATCGCGCCGATCACGCCATACGGCTCCGCGATCGTCATGCCGAGATGTCGATGATCCGTTGCCGCAACATCGCCGCCGATCTTGTCGGCAAGCTCCGCATAGAAGCGAATGCTCTCGGCGGTGAACGGCACGTCCCAGTTGTATGCGTCGCGCACCGGGCGCGTCGAGCCGATCGCTTCGAGCGGCGCGAGATTCGCAGCGTCGGCAGCGACGAGATCGGCGAACCTGCGCAGCACGCGTGCGCGCTCGCGTGGCGCGCGGCGGGCCCAGTCGCTCTTTTTGAACGCGCTGTAGGCGTTCTGCACGGCGTAGTCGATCATCGCGTCATCGGCGACGGGCACCGAGGCATACGCGACGCCATCCGACGGACGCGTTACCTCGATACGCGACGCGCCCGCATCGATCAGTTCGCCGCCGATGAAGTGCCCGCTTCTGATGACGATGCTGGCAGGATCGAACCGGTCCATATGCGTGAGTCCTCCTCGGCATGTTGCGTTGACATGACTCCATCGTAGGGCCAGCGCGCCGGCATATTTCGCCGACAAAATTGCCGATTCAGCACAGCGCGCGCGTTCTTGCCGCGATAACCTGCGGTTTTGCGTTGCACCACGCGGCGGAATCTCGCGCCGTGCGGGACAGGAAGATCGTCCTAGCCATGCGCGCTGCGCGGTGTCAAAGTCACGGTAAATGTCTTCAAACTGAGGAGGCCGCGTGCCTGACTCGAACAATAACGAAGTGGTCGAATACCGGGCTTTAACGCTCGACGACCTTCCTGCAGCGCACGCGTTGTCCGCGTCCGTGAAATGGCGGCATCGCGCGGACGATTGGCGTTTCGCGGCGCGTATCGGCAGCGGCTTCGCGGCGGTCGATCAGAACGGTGCGCTCGTCGGTACGGCGCTCGCGTTTCAGTTCGGCGCGGATGCGGCGACGCTCGGCATGTTCATCGTGTCGCCGGAACATCAGCGGCGCGGCATCGGGCGCGGACTGCTCGACCGCCTGCGTGCGAAGCTCGGTCCGCGCATGCTGCTGATCCACGCATCGAACGAAGGCAAACCGCTTTGCGTGGAACGCGGCTTCGAAACCATCGACACCATTCATCAACATCAGGGCGCGGCCTTTCAGCCGCCGCTCGTTTCGCTGCCGCCGGGCGAACGGCTCCGTCCGATCGGCGCGAAGGATACGCCGCGTCTTGCCGCGCTGGCATCGCGCGCAAGCGGGCTGGATCGCACGGAACTCATGCCGCAATTGCTCGATGTCGGGAGCGGCATCGCACTCGATCGCGATGGCGAACTGATCGGCTTCGCGCTCTTCCGACGTTTCGGCGATGGTCACGTGATCGGCCCGGTCGTCGCGCCCGAGTCGGCGGACCAGAACCGCGCCAAAGCGCTGATCAGCTATTGGCTCGCGCTGAACGCGGGCATGTTCGTGCGCATCGATACGCCCTTGCGTTACGGCCTTTCCTCGTGGCTGGAAGGACTCGGCCTGCCGCTCGTCGATACCATCGAGCAGATGGCGCTCAACGGCAAGCCATCCACCGATGCGACGTTCACGCAATTTGCGCTGACGAGCCAGGCCGTGTGGTAATCGATCGTCACGCCTTCGCGAGCCACGCGAACTCCGCGAACCGATAGCCCATCACGCGTCCTGACGGCGTCCCCTTCAAGCCGCGCAAGTTCGAGCTTTGCGCGTCGATGAAGTTGATGAAGGCCGGAATCACGAGACTGTTCTTCTGGTAGACGATGGTCTGCATGTCGCCGTACATCTGCTTGCGCTTCGCTTCGTCGCGTTCGCGGCGCGCCTGTATCAACAGTTGATCGAACTGCTCGTTCTTCCAGCCGGACTCGTTCCAGTTCGCGTTCGAGCGAAAGAACTGCGTGTACAGCAGATCGAGCGTCGGGCGCGGCAGGATCGAGCCGTAGGTCATCGGATACTTCATCCAGTAGGTCGTCCAGTAACCATCGGCGGGCACGCGGCGCACGTTGATGTCGACGCCCGCCTGTTTCGCCGCCTGCTGGATCAGCATCGCGGAATCGAGCGCGGTCTCGACGGATGGCGGCGCGATGATCTCCGCACGCGCGCCCGGCGTGCCGGCCTTCTTGAAGTGGAACTGCGCCTTGTCCGGATCGAACGTGCGCTGAGGCAATCCCTTCATGAAGTATGGATGCCACTCGGGCACCGGATGATCGTTCGCGAGCGTGCCGTGTCCGCGCAACATCACGTTCACGATGCGCTGGCGATCATGCAGATACTTGATGCCTTCGTTGAAGTCCGCGCTCTTCGTCGGCAGCATGTCCTGCCGCAGCGCGAGATCGGAATAGAGTTGCGACGGACTTTCGAGCACGGTCACCTTGCCGGTCTGCTTCACGCGGTCGACATCGCGCGCGGGCAGTGGCGAGATGAGCTGCACATCGCCCGCGAGCAGCGCATTGGTGCGCGCTGCATCATCGCCGATGCCGATGATCTCCACCTCATCCAGATACGGACGCCCCGGCTTCCAGAAGTTCGCATTGCGCGCGCCGATGCAGCGTTGCGCCGGCGTGAACTCTTTGCATGTGAACGGTCCCGTGCCGTTGCCCTTCGAAAAATCGGTCGTGTTCGCGGCGACAATCACGAGATGCGGAATCGCGAGCAGCGCGGGAAGATCGACGTTCGGCTCGGTCAGCGTGATCTCGACTTTCAACGGTCCCGCCGCCTTCACCGAGCTGATGCCATCCGCTATCGATTTCGCTTTCGAGCCGGTCGCCGGGTCCTTGTGGCGCATCAACGAGAACACGACATCGTCGGATGTCAGCGGCTTGCCGTCGTGGAAATGCACGTTGGGCCGCAGTGTGACGGTCCATGTCGTGAAGTCGTCCGATTCGAGCTTCTCCGCGAGCGCGTTCTGCGTCTTGAAGTCGGCGTCGAGTTCGGTGAGGCCGCTATAGAACATGTACGCGCGAGCGTAATCGCCGGTATGCGTTCCCTTCGCGGGATCGAGCGAGTCCATCAGCGACTGATTCGCGAGCGCCACGCGGATGCGTCCGCCGCGTTGCGGCGCGGGCTCGTTCGCGGCGAATGCAAGCGACGATGCGCCCGGCAAGATCAGCGTCGCCGCACCTGCCGCGGCAAGCGTTTTGATCGCCTTGCGGCGGCTCGGATCGGCAACTACGAAGTCCTTCGGCAATGTCATGTGAGCCTCGCTCGTTCATTGTCGTTTCAACGGATGAGATGCAACCTGCCTTCACAGCGCCATGCAAAGCCGATAGGCGTCATAGATGGCCGTATGGATATCGCGCGACGCGCTGGCATCGCCGATGCGGTACAAGTGGAACTGTCCTTCCTCGCGTTCCTTCGCTTCGGGTTGCGGCTTGCCTGTCGCGAATGCTTCGACATCGGTGTAGCCGTCATTGGCCGAATACATGCGCGCCGCTTCGAAGAGATCCTCGACCGCGAGCATGCCGCGCTCGACCACGACATGATCCGCTTCCATCTCGACGAGCTCGTTCGTCAGATGATGACGGAACACGGCGCGGCGCTTGCCGCCATCGGTCGCGCTCACTTCGATCAATTCGATGTTCGTGCGGACCGGCACATCCCAGCGCGCGATATTGCGCATCCAGACCTGATCGTCGCCGCGTCCGCCGGTTTCCTGCGCGGGCACGCCGTCGATGAGCGCGAGCGATACAGCAAGGCCCGCATCGACATAACGCTCGGCGCAGAGATACGCGTTATGCCGGCCCGTGCCGTCGTAGACGAGCACGCTGCCTTCGCGCGGCGGCGTTTCGGTGAGCGCATCGAAGACGGACTTGCAGAGCTCGCCGCCCGGCAACGCATCGAGATTCGGCAGGCCGCCCGTCGCGACGATGACCACATCCGCGCCATGATCGAGCACGTCGCTCAACTCGGCGTAGTGGTTGTAGCGCACATCGACAGCGAGCTTGTCGAGTTGCGCCACGCGCCAGTCGACGATGCCGATAAGATCGCGCCGCCAGCTTCCCGTCGCCGCGAGCAACATCTGTCCGCCCGCCTCCGAGTTCGCCTCGAGCACGGTGACGTCATGGCCGCGCGTCGCGCAGATGCGCGCGGCTTCGAGGCCCGCAGGTCCCGCGCCGACGACGAGCACGCGCTTCTTCTGCGCGGCCTCCGGTATGTCATGCGTGAGATACGTCTCGCGCGACGTCGCCGGGTTATGAATGCACGTCGCGCGAAAGTTGCGGCAGAACGATGCGCCGACGCACGGCCTCGCTTCATCCTCCTTGCCTGCTTCGACGAGCTTCACGAGATGCGGCTCCGCGATATGCGCGCGCGTCATGCCGACCATGTCGAGCAGGCCTTCGCGTATCGCATAACGCGCCGTGGCGAGATCGGCGATCTTCGCTGCGTGGAAGACGGGCAGATCGACCGCGCGCTTGAACGCGGCCGCTTTGGGCAGCCACGGTGCAGACGGCACGAACATGCCCGGCATCGAGTTGACCGCGAGCGACATCTTCGTGTCCATGCGCCCGAACGTGACGTTGAAGAAATCGAACAGACCCGTGCTCTGCAGGATGCGCGACATCTCCAGCCCTTCCTCGAAGCTGCATCCGTCTTCGAGCGCGAAGCGAAAGCCGACGATGAAATCGTCGCCCACCTGCTTGCGTATTTCTTCGTGAACCTCGATTGCGAAGCGCACGCGATTCGCCGTCGAACCGCCGTATTTATCGGTGCGCAGGTTCACGGTCGGGTCCATGAACTGGCCGATGAGATGCCCGCCCGCATGCGTTTCGATGCCGTCCAGACCGCCATCGCGGCAGCGCTTCGCCGCAAGGCCGAAGTCGCGGATCACGCGTTTGATGTCGGCATCGTGGATAGCCTGCGGCATCGCCCGATGCAGCGTTTCGCGCACGGCCGATGGCGCGATCATCGGCAGCCACGGTTCCGTGTATGCATCGCCGCGCCGCCCGAGATGTGTGATCTGGCACATGAGCGCTGCGCCGTGCGTATGGACGCGATCGGAAAAGCGCCGCAGATGCGGCACCACGGCATCGGTCGAGACGTTGATCTGCTGGAACGTATTGGGACTGTCGAGGCTGACGTTCGACGAGCCGCCGAACATCGTCAGCGCGATACCCCCTTTCGCCTTTTCCTCGTGATACCGTTGATAAACCTCCTGAGGGAATTCATCACGCGTGAGACGGCTCGCGTGACTCGTGCTCATCACACGGTTTCTGAGTACGAGATGCCTGAGGGCAAAGGGCTGAAGCAACGGGTCCGACGAAGCAGTGGTCATGGCCTGCGAGAAGAAGTAAGCGTCGGACTCAAGGTAAGGAGGTCAATATGCGCCGTCAAATTACAAATGGATGCACGCCCCTTAACATGGTGTTGTATGAGTCTGCGACTTCCGTCCCTTCAGGCACTGCTCGTCTTCGAAACATCCGCGCGGCTCTTGAGTTTCACCAAGGCGGCCGGCGAACTCAACGTGACGCCCGTCGCCGTGAGCCGCATGGTGGCGCGTCTCGAAGACGCGCTCGGCTTCAGGCTCTTCGATCGCACGAAGCTAGGACTTACCCTGACCGATCGCGGCGCAACATTGCAGCGCGCCGTTGCATCGGGTTTCGGGCAGATCGGCGATACCATCGATGAACTCAAGCGCGATCATGCGCAAGGCGAAATCGTCACGCTGTCGCTCGCGAGCGGCTTCGCCGCCTTGTGGCTCTTGCCGCGTTATGCGGGGTTTCGCCGCGCGTTTCCTTCCATCAATCTGCGCTTGCAAGTGATGGCCGGGCGGCTCTACGGACCGCTCGAAGATGCGGACCTCGGCATCCGGCTGCATGGTCCGGGTTCGGAGAAGGAACCGCTTCTTCTTTGTCCGGAGATCATCGTTCCTGTCTGTAGTCCGAACTATCTCGCCGAATTCGGCCCGCTCGATACGCCGGCGAGCATCGAAGGTCACGCCTATATTCATCTCGACGTGACCACGCTTTCCTGGGCGGATTTTCATCGTGCGACGGGGCTGTCCGACAAGGGCATCGGCGAAGCGGTGCATCACACCGATCCCGGACTCGCCGTGCAATGCGCGATGCTCGGACAAGGCGTCGTGCTCGGCTGGCTGCTCGCGATCGCGGCGCCGTTGAACGAGGGCAAGGTCATTCCCGCGTGGGACCGATACATCGAAACGGGCTGCAATTACGTGCTCGAACATCGCTCGTCGAATCCGTCGGAAAGCACGCGCGCGGTGGCGCAATGGCTCATCGACGAAATGAGGAAGGAACTCGAGGATGCTCGTCGCGTGCTCGCGCCGCTGAAAGCGGTGTCCAAGCACCGCGCCGATCACGCAAGCATGGTTCGATCACCTTCCTGATGGCGCGGACACCGAACGCTCGCGCTGCCAGCAGCGCAGGCCGAAAAACGGCACGACGCCATAAGCGTGATCGAGCATGTCCGATAGCAACGCCTCGTAGCGCTCCCAGCGAATCTCGTCGATGAACACGCAGATCTCCAGTGCCACGACCGCCGTCGTGGACTGGACGTGGCGAATCACGAGCGGCATGTCGCGACGCACGGCCGGGTGCGCGCGCAAATATCCGCTGAGATAGTGCCGATACAAACCGAGGTTCGTGCGGCGCTCGCCTTCGACGGTCACGAGCGGCTCTTCTATCGCTGCGTGCAATTGCGCGAGCAACGCGTCGTCGGGATAGCGGATCGTGTCCACGTCGAAGTGAATCGCATGCCGCAAGCGTCGCGCGCCCGACGCGACCATGCCGCGCCAGTTCTTCACGCTGTTCGTCAGCAGCAGTTGGCTGGGCAACATGACGACGGTGTTGTCGAAGTTGCGCACCTTGATCGTATTCAAGGCAATATCGATCACGATGCCATCGGCGACATATCCGGGCACTTCGATCCAGTCGCCCACGCGCAGCATGTCGTACGCGGCGAGCTGGATGCTGGCGACGAAGCCGAGCAGCGAGTCGCGAAAAATGATGATGAGCAGCGCCGTGATCGCGGAGAGACCGGTGAGCAGATAAACGGGCGAACGCTCGAGCAGCAGCGAAACGACCGCGATCAGCGCGACGAGATACACGACGATCGTGGCGATCTGCAGAAAGCTCTTGATGGGCCGCTCGCTCGCCGAAGGAAAGTGGCTATAGCGCTCGTCGATGCTGTCGCGCAATGCAAGCGCCGCGCGCACCATCGTGTAGACCATGTAGCAGGCCGCGAGTATGGCGAGCGGCTTGCCGAGCGCCGGGATCACCGGAAACGTGAGCCCCGTGAGCAACGGCGCCGCGGCATAGACGATAGCGGCAGGCACGAGCGGCGCAAGCCGATGAAACACGCGATGTCGCTCCGCCGCGATCAGCCACTTGCGCCCTTCCTTGCGTGCGAGCCGGTTGACGATCACGAGCATGATCCAGCGCGTCAGGTAGTAGCAGATGACGCTCGCGAGGAAAATCGCCAGCAGCATGGCGATCACGAGAAGCGTCGCGATGAGCCAGCTATCGGTGGCGACGTTGACTTGCCAGTCGGGTCCCACTTCGAAACGCAAGCTGTTGCCGAACATGGACGCTCCCGTATGGGCGAACCGATGTGATTATTCAGGCGAATCCGACGAGACCGTTGCTTTGCCGAATATTGTAGTAGCGTCGCGACGATGCACGCGATGATCGAAGCCCTTCGCATTTCCCGATTTTCCCGCTACAATTCGGTCCCCTTGCCCAGGTGGCGGAATTGGTAGACGCACTATCTTGAGGGGGTAGCGCCGCGAGGCGTTCGGGTTCGAGTCCCGACCTGGGCACCAGTTGCATCCGCAACGACTTCTGTTTTCTTCTCTCTGCGCGTCGAACGCAGCTTGTGCGTTTCCGGCGGCGCAGTCAGGCCCGCGACGGCCGCTCCCGACTGAATCAAGAATTCCCTGAACGCATTCGCGACCTGAGGCAGGCGTCGCTCCGACATATGCACGACATGCCAAGCGCGCTCGATCGGCGTCGAAGGCACGGGAAGCGTCGCGAGCAAGCCCGCCTGCATTTCGAGCGCGCACGCGTGCAGCGAAAGAAACGCCACGCCGAGTCCCGCTTCGACGAGCTGCTTGATCGCTTCATTGCTCGATAACTCGGACGCGGCATGCAGCTTCAGACCCGCTTCCTTGAACAGCCCTTCGATCGCGACGCGCGTGCCCGAGCCGCGCTCTCTGACAAGCAGATTCGCCGATTCGAGATCGGTCAGACGCAGGCGCTTCGCGCGCATCAGCGGATGCGAAGGTGCGGCGACGAACGCCATCGGATGCTTCGCGAATGCGGCGGCGCTCGTGCGCAGTTCGCGCGGCTGCCGTCCCATGATCGCGAGATCGATTTCATTCGTCGCGAGCATGCGGACGATGTCATCGCGATTGCCGATGCGAAACTGCAGCTTCACGCCGGGCCGCTCCTTCGTGAAGCGCACGAGCAGCGGCGGCACGAGATATTCCGCCGTCGTGATCGCACCGATGCGCAACGTGCCGCCCAGTTCGCCGCGCAACGCCGCCACTTCTTCGCCCGCTTCGTTCCAAAGGCTCAGGATTTCGTTCGCGTAACGCGCCATTACTTCGCCCGCAGCCGTGAGCTGCACTTCGCGGCCGACGCGGCGCAAAAGCGGCGTGCCCGCGGCTTCGCCGAGCAACGAGATTTGCAACGAGACCGCCGGCTGCGTGAGATGCAGTTCATCGGCGGCGCCCGAGATGCTGCCCACGCGCGCGACGGTCTGCAGCGTGCGCAACTGACGGAAGGTCGTGGTCTTTAACATTAGTGAAAACTTATGAGTCGGCGATAAATACTAAATAGCGCATATGTTTTCGGGACCTTATATTTTTTCCAACGAGGTCGTCAAGCATCCACACAGCACTTCCGGGAGAGCCATGATGTTGAATCCTTACGCGCAACGGCAGGTCGATTCGCCTCATCGCATCGTGATCGTCGGCGGCGGCGCCGCGGGGCTGGAACTCGCGACGCGTCTGGGCAATAGCGTCGGCAAGCGGCGGCGCGCCGAGGTGATCCTCATCGACCGCTTTCCGACGCACTTCTGGAAGCCGCTTCTGCATGAAGTCGCGTCGGGACAGATCGATGCATCGAGTCATCAGATCGATTACGCCGCGCACGCGAAGTGGAATCACTTTCGCTTCGAGCAGGGCGCGCTCGCGAACATCGATCGTGGACGCCGCGAGATCGTCATCGACGAGACGACCGATATCGACGGACGTCCGCTCCTGCCGAAGCGAACGCTCGCCTTCGATTCGCTCGTGCTCGCGCTCGGCAGCGTGACGAACTTCTTCTCGATTCCCGGCGCGGCGCAGCATGCGCTGACGCTCGAAACGGTGGAGCAGGCGGAAACGTTCCGGCGGCGTCTGTTGTCGAGCCTTCTGCGTTCGAGTCATGCGCGGCAGGCGACGCCCGGCGCGGCGCGCACGCCGGTTTCGGTGACGGTGATCGGCGGCGGCGCGACGGGCGTCGAACTGGCCGCCGCGCTGCGCGGATCGGCGGAAATGCTGCGCGAGTATCACCTCGCGTCGATCGACCCGGCCAGCGACATCCGCATTCGTCTGTTGGAAGGCGCGCCGCGCGTGCTGCCCGCGCTGCCCGAACGCATTTCGACGCGCGCTCAGGACGTGCTCGCCAAGCTCGGCGTGGAAGTGCGGCTGGGTTGCCGCGTGCGTTCGGTGGACGAGCACGCCGTATCGACCGCGGATGGCGAAACGCTCACAAGCGACATCACGATCTGGGCTGCGGGCGTGGAAGGCGCGCCGGTGTTGCGCACGCTGGAAGGATTGCCGCTGAACCGGCTGGGACAGGTGATCGTCGATGCAACCTTGCAGGTCGAACCCGGCTCAGGCATCTACGCGATGGGCGACTGCGCCGCGTGCGCCGCAGCGAAAGGCGACGCGCTCGTGCCGCCGCGCGCGCAGGCCGCGTTTCAGCAGGCCGTCTATCTCGCCGATGCCCTCGCGCGCCGCCTCGACGAACGCGCCGTGCCGCTCTTCGCGTACCGCGATCAGGGCACGCTCGTCTCCTTCGGACGCGCAGGCGCGGCGGGCGCGCTGATGAGCGAGTTGCTGCGGCGGCCGCTGTTCATCGACGGATGGTTCGCGGCGTCGTGCTACCGGCATCTGTATCGCCGGCACATCATGGGGCTGACGGGCGTCAAGCGGGCGCTGATGTACGCCGCGAGCCAATGGCTGCGCGAGCGCGTGCGGCCTACCGTGAAGCTGAACTGACGCCGATTCAGCGCATTGCGACGGCCGTGCCGGACTCGGCGCGGCCCGACACGAGGCATTGCGACCGGAACGCGTCGCGCTGGCTGCTCGCGGCGGCGTGGCTGAAGCCCTTGCTCAGGGCGTCGAATTCGATCTGCGCCGCGCTCTGCGCGCACGACGACGCGGCCAGGTCGCGTCCCTGCGCGTGGAGCATGGCGCGATCGGCGACGAGATACGCGACGAGCGCAAAGACGACGGCCTTGAATGTTTTCTTCATGCTTGTCTCCTTCCTTGCGTTCTAGGCTAAGGGCCACGCGGCTTCCGGCAAATCAGGGCAAGCCCGAAGCGAACGAACGATTCATTCACGTCGACGTGCCGCCGAGCCGGAATCGGTAAAAAAGTCAAGGTCGTTCGGCGCAATGAATTTGATACGCCGCAATGCACAAAAAACTATTCTTTTGAGTTATCCTCGTTAACCCTTAGGAATACGCCTAAGTCATTCGGGCTGCGCGCCGGATTCAAGCCTCCGCGCACTCGTCCTGCCTTACATTCCACTGTCAGCGCCTTCCCAGCGAGCACGTTTCTTCGCGTGCTGGCCGTGCTTTGCGCCCGATTTCGACCGAGCTATGCATCTGCCGTCAGTTCTCAGTTTTCTTATCTGGATTCCAGTGGTGTCGGGCATCTTCGTGCTGACGTTCAGCGCCTCCGCGACGCTCTCGCGCGCCGTCGCCCTGTTCGGCGCGATTCTCAGCCTGTTGCCCGTCGTGCCGCTGCTCTCCCGCTTCGACGCGTCGTCCAGCGCGATGCAGTTCGTCGAGCGCGTCGAGTGGCTGCCGCAGTTCGGCATTTCGTACCATCTGGGCGTCGACGGCATTTCGCTGTGGTTCACGGTGCTGACGGCCGTCACCACGCTCATCATCTTCGTCGCGTCGTGGCGCTCGGTCACGAAGCAGGTCGCGCAATACTACGGCGCGTTCCTCGTGCTGTCGGGCTGCATGCAGGGCGTGTTCGCGTCGCTGGATGGCATGCTGTTCTTCGTGTTCTTCGAGGCTTCGCTGATTCCGCTGTATCTGCTGATCGGCACGTGGGGCGGCGAGCGGCGCGTGTACGCGGCGATTCGCTTCTTCTTTTTCTCGCTGCTCGGCTCGCTTGCAATGCTGGCCGCGCTCGTTTATCTGTGGACGCAGGCGCATACCTTCGATATCGACGCATGGCGCAACCTGAAGCTCGGCTTCACGCCGCAGATCGTCGTCTTCGTCTGCTTCCTCGCGGCGTTTTCGGTCAAGGTGCCGATGTGGCCGGTCCACACCTGGCTGCCCGACGTGAACTCGGAAGGTCCGACGGGCGCGGCGGTGCTGCTCGGCATGCTGAAGATCGGCGGCTACGGCATGTTGCGCTACGTGTTGCCGATCGTGCCCGACGCATCGCACTTCTTCGCCCCGGCGATGATCGCGCTGTCGCTCGTCGCGGTGATCTACGGCAGCCTCGTCGCGCTCGCGCAGACGGACATGCGCAAGCTGCTTGCCTACTCGGCAGTCGCGCACATGGGTCTCGTGACGCTCGGCCTCTTTACCTTCGACCGCCTCGGCACCGAAGGCGCGGTCGTGCAGATGCTGTCGTACGGCATCGTGTCCGGCGCGATGCTGCTGTGCACCGGCGTGCTCGTCGAGCGCACGAAAAATGGCTCGATCGATGCGTACGGCGGCGTCGCCACCACGATGCCCCGCTTCGCGGTCTGCGCGATGCTGTTCGCGATGGCCAATGTCGGCCTGCCGGGCACCTCGGGTTTCGTCGGCGAGTTTCTAGTGTTGATGGGCGCGATCCGCCTGAACTTCTGGATCGGCGCGGCTGCGGCCACGTCGCTGATCCTGAGCGCGGCCTATACGCTGTGGATGGTCAAGCGCGTGATTTTCGGCGCGGTGAAGAACGAGCGCGTCGCCGGTCTGCGCGATCTCGGCAAGCGCGAACTCGTGCTGTTCGGCGCGATGGCCGTGCTGGTGCTGGGTATCGGCGTGCATCCGAAGACCTTCACGGACGCGATGGGCCCGTCCGTCGAAAGACTGCTCGCGGCGGCGCAAAGCTCGACGCTGCCCGACGACGGCAGCGCGCCGTCCTACAACGCGCGCCGCGAAGCGGTTTCGGAGCGCACGCCGGGCTGAGTTCCGGCAAAGATGGAACTACGCCGCTAACATTTCGAGTGTTCGCGGACACACGCCGCGGCGCCGCTCTATACTGAGCGGCGCCGCGTTCGTTTTTGCATCGCCTGATCCATCCGAAATTCGCCATTGCATTCGTTCGATATGCAGTCAATGGAGGCCTGGACATGAAGAAGAACTCCGCAGCCATCTGGATTCTCGGCGCGATGGTCATCGGCATAGTGGTTGGCTACATGATCTTCACGAGCTTTCCCGACAAGAAGACCGCCACGGAGATCGCCGGCTACATCTCCCTCGTGTCCGACGTGTTCCTGCGCCTCATCAAGATGCTGATCGGGCCGCTCGTGTTCTCCACACTGGTCGTCGGCATCGCGCACATGGGCGACGCCGCCTCGGTCGGACGCGTATTCGCCAAGGCGCTCGGCTGGTTCCTCACCGCGTCGCTCATTTCGCTGCTGCTCGGCCTCGTGATGTCGAACTTGCTCAAGCCCGGCGATAACCTCGGCTTGCCGCTTCCCGACATCGGCGCATCGGCGAATCTCGCGACATCGAAGTTCACGCTGAAAGACTTCGTCAGTCACATGGTGCCGCGCTCGTTTGCCGAAGCGATGACCAACAACGAGATCCTGCAGATCGTCGTGTTCTCGATGTTCTTCGGCGTCGCGCTCGCCGCGCTCGGCGAACGCGGCAAGATCCTGCTCGCCGCGATCGATCAGCTATCGCACGTCATGCTCAAGATCACCGGCTACGTGATGAAGCTCGCGCCGCTCGCCGTGCTCGCCGCGATGGCCGCGACCGTCGCGGTCAACGGGCTGACGATCCTTCTGAAGTTCGCGGTCTTCATGGCCGACTTCTATATCAGCCTCTTTCTGCTGTGGGGCCTGCTCGTGCTCGCGGGCTTCCTGTTCCTGCGGCGGCGCGTGTTCAAGCTGCTGTCGCTCATCAAGGAAGCGTTCATGCTTTCGTTCGCGACCGCGAGCTCGGAGGCCGCGTATCCGAAGATCCTCGACGCGCTCGATCGTTTCGGCGTGAAGCGCAAGATCTCCAGCTTCGTGATGCCGATGGGCTACTCCTTCAACCTCGACGGCTCGATGATGTATTGCACGTTCGCGACGCTCTTCATCGCGCAGGCGTACGGCATTCATCTGCCGATCAGCACGCAGATCACGATGCTGCTGATCCTCATGCTGACATCGAAAGGCATGGCCGGCGTGCCGCGCGCGTCGCTGGTCGTGATCGCGGCCACGCTCAATCACTTCAACATTCCCGAGGCGGGACTGCTGCTGATTCTCGGCGTCGATACCTTCCTCGACATGGGGCGCTCGGCGACCAACGCCGTCGGCAATTCGATCGCGAGCGCGGTCGTCGCGAAGTGGGAAGGCGAGCTGCTGACGGAATCGGAGGCGGCGAAGAATGCGGCGCGCATCGAGGCCGAACAGGACGCGTCGCTCGCGCATCCCGCGCAGGTCTGACGGAGACGAGCCATGAAGACGCAGCGCTTCTGGTCGGCGCTGGCTGCGGCCAGCCTGATCGCGATCGCTCCGAACGCGCGCGCGGCCGACGACGTGCAGACACCGCCGCCCGACAACGACGCCTACGCGCCCGCGACGCTGACCGGCACGCTCGCCAAGGCGCGCGACACGGGCACGATCGCGATCGGCTATCGCGATGCCTCAGTGCCGTTCTCGTATCTGAACGCGCGCAAGGAGCCGATCGGCTATTCGATCGAACTCTGCAAGTCGATCGTCGCCGCGATCGGCAATGCGGTGCACAAGAACCTGAACATCCGGTGGGTGCCCGTGACGCCGGAGAATCGCATCGAAGCGGTCGTCGATGGCCGTGTCGATCTCGAATGCGGCTCGACCACGAGCAACGTCGAGCGGCAGAAACGCGTGGCCTTTTCGCCGATCTTCTTCGTGGCCGGCACCAAGGTGATGGTCAGGAAAGGGTCGCCGATCCGCTCGTTTCGCGATCTCGCGGGCAAGAAGGTCGCGGTGACGGCAGGCACGACGAACGAGAAGGCGCTGCGCGATCTCGACCGGAAGTTCGCGCTCGGCCTGCAGTTGCAGATCGTGCCGGATCACGCGGAAGGCTTCGCGCGCGTCGCGAACGGCGAGGCCGATGCCTTCGCCACCGACGACGTGCTGCTCTACGGCCTCATCGCGGAGAACGCGGCGAAGGGCGGCGCGTATCAGGTGATCGGCGATTATCTGTCGTATGACCCGTACGGCATCATGTATCGCAGGGACGATCCCCAGCTTGCGCAAGTCGTGAAGGATACGTTCCAGAACCTCGCCGCCGATGGCGAAATCGAGCGTCAATACAAGCGCTGGTTCCTGCAACGTCTGCCGTCGGGAAAAAGCCTCGACATGCCGATGAGCGCGCAACTCGAGAGCATCATCGAGTCGATGGCGGGCGGCGAGGCGCAGTAGCGCGCGGGCGTCCTTACTCGTCGACGAGCTGGCGCACGCGCGCGGCCAGCGTTTCGATCGCGAACGGCTTGGTCAGCACTTGCATGCCGGGCTTCAGGCGTCCATTGCCGATCACCGAATTCTCCGCATAGCCGGTGATGAAGAGCACTTTCAGATCGGGACGCGCCTCGCGCGCCGCATCGGCCATCTGGCGTCCGTTCATGCCGCCGGGCAAGCCGACATCGCTGATGAGCAGATCGATCCGCACATTCGACTGCAACAGCTTGAGGCCCGCGATGCTGTCGGCGGCTTCGATCACCGCGTAGCCGGCCTCTTCCAGCACATCGACGATAAGCATGCGAACGCTCGGTTCATCGTCGACGACGAGCACGGTTTCGCCCGACTCCGCGCCGGAGATCGGCGATGCGGATTGATCGGCGGCATCGTCATCGACACCGCCATAGAAGCGCGGCAGATAGATGCAGACCGTCGTGCCCTGCCCGACTTCGGAATAGATCCGAACCTGGCCGCCCGATTGCTTCGCGAAGCCGTAGATCATCGATAGACCGAGGCCCGTGCCCATGCCGATCGGCTTGGTCGTGAAGAACGGATCGAACGCATTCGCGATGACATCGGGCGTCATGCCGGTGCCGGTATCCGTCACGCACAGCGACAGGAACTGGCCTTCGGGCATGTCGTGGCTTTGGGCCGCGCGGTGGTCGATCCACTTGTTGGCCGTTTCGATGGTGATGCGCCCGCCATCGGGCATCGCGTCTCGTGCATTGATGCACAGGTTGAGCAGCGCGTTTTCCAGTTGTCCCGAATCGACGAGCGCGGGCCACAGGCCCGTCGCGCCGACAGACTCCACCTTGATGCCCGGGCCGACCGTGCGCTGGATCAGCTCGGTCATGCCGTTGACGAGCGCGTTGACGTCCGTGGGACGCGGATCGAGCGTTTGCCGCCGCGAAAACGCCAGCAGCCGATGCGTCAGCGCCGCCGCGCGCCGCACCGCGCCTTGCGCCGCGACGACGTATTTGTCGACCTCCGCGATCCGTCCTTGGCTCAGCCGAATGCCGAGCAACTGCAGCGAGCCCGACACGCCCGCCAGCAGATTGTTGAAGTCGTGCGCGAGGCCCCCCGTCAACTGACCGACCGCTTCCATCTTCTGCGCCTGACGGAGTTGTTCTTCCGCGCGCATCAATTCCGCCGTGCGCTCGGCGACGCGCTGCTCCAGCGTTTCGTTGAACGCGCGCAGCGACGCGATCGCGCGATCGCGTTCTTCCTCCGCTTTCTTGCGCGCGGAGATGTCGCGAAAGAGGATCGACACTTGCCGCAGGCTGGGCGGTTCGACGCGCGACGCCGACACCTCGATATGCCGCCCCGCCGACAGAAAGTAGCGCTCGAAACGCGCGGTCGCGCCGGTGCGCAGAACGTCGCCGTAGATTTCGACCCAGCCGTCGGCATCGGTCGGATCGATCTCGCGCAAGGTCTTGCCGACGATGTCGCGAATGCCCGAGTGCCGCTCGTATCCCGGATTGGCTTCGACGTGCAGATAATCGCTGAGCGGTCCGTGCGGGCCATCGATGAATTCGATGATGCAAAAGCCGTCATCGATCGCGTTGAAGAGCGTGTGGTAGCGCGCCAGCGTGGCGAGGCGGCGGGCTTCGGGATCGGGCGTTTGGGTCATCGGAAGGGTTCGGGTCGGTCGCGTCGTGGGCGGGCGGCCCGCGCGGCGTCGAGAGCTTACGGCAAAACAAGCATTTTGCGTGCACGCACATGCCCGGCCGTTGCGCGACGAACTTTCGTCCACCGTCTCAGACGAAACTTGCCTGCATGATGCGGTTGCGCCCGCGCGCTTTCGCATCGTAGAGCGCCTCGTCGGCCGCGCGAATGAGCGCGCTTACGTCGTCGTCGCGTTCCGGCCGCCAGCTCGCGAGACCGATGCTCGCCGTGACGCGGCCGAACTCGCTGCCCGCGTGCTCGATCGACAGATCGCTGATGGCCGCGCGAATCTTCTCGGCGATTTTCGCGGCGCCGTCGGCGGGCGTGTCGGGCAATACGACGACGAACTCCTCGCCGCCGTAGCGCGCGGCGGTATCGACGGGCCGCCGTATGTTGTCGCCGATGCAGCGTGCGACGGCCGCGAGCGCGTCGTCGCCGGCCTGATGGCCGTAGGCATCGTTGAAGGCCTTGAAGCGGTCGATATCGACGAACAGCAGCGAAAAGAGACTGCGCGTGCGGCGCGCCCTGCGCCATTCCTGATCGAGAATCTCGCCCAGCGTGCGGCGATTGTGCAGCCCGGTGAGTCCATCGGTGCGCGCGAGCAACTGTAGCTCCGACTCCGCGCGCATGCGCCGCCTGAATTGCGCGGCGAGCACGAACGACAACGCGATGAATCCGATAGCGAGCACGCCCATCGACGAGCCGATGATGATCGCGCGCCGCCGCCATGCCGCGTAGATGTCCTCTTCTCCTTCGGCCACCATGATGATGAGCGGCAGATTCGGGAAGTTGCGGAAGTAGTAGAGGCGGCGCCTCCCGTCGATCGACGATGTTTCGCTGAAGCTGCCCTGCTCCGCCGCCCGAAATTTCTTGAAGGTATCGGCCTGGCTGATGTCGCGGCCGATCACGCGCGGATCGAACGGCTGACGCATGATCATCAGGCCGTCGTGATTGATGAGCGACACCGCGCCGTGCGGCCCGAGCGAAAGCCCCGCGAAAAGATTGCGGAAGTATTCGAGGTTGATGGCGAGCATCGCGACGCCCGCGAAGGACCCGTCGGGACGCGAGAGTCTGCGGCTCAACGCGATGCTGGGCGCGCCGCCGCGCAATCGCGACGCATACGGGCCGCTGATGTAAAGCCCGGCGTCTGGCCGGTCGCGTTGGACCGTGAAATAGCCGCGATCCGCGAAATCGCCCGGCCGGGGCACGAGGCTGCCCGAATCGATGATGATCTTGCCGTTCTCGTCGAGCACGAGGATCGACCCGAGATCGCGCGCTGTGGCCGCCCGGTCGAACAGCACGTCGTTGCGCAGGCGGGGCGGAAGGCTCATTACGTCGTCGCGTTCGACGCCTTCGACGACCGCTTGCAGCGACAGTTCGTAGAGTTCGAAATTGCGCTCGATGTCGCGCTCGGCGAGCAACGCGAGATTGCGGGACGTGTCGCGCGCGCGATCGAGCGCATCGACCCGGCCCTGATACAGGACCAGCGCGCAAAGCGCCACCATGAGAAGCGCGATGAGCGTGCCGCACAGCACGATGACGTTCGGCGTCGAGCTTCGCGCGCGTGCCGGGGCGGGTGCGTTGAGACTCGGGTTGTAGATATTTTCGGTTGCCACTATCTGGAGGTCCGGGAACCTGGCTCGCGAGTTTATCTGTTGCTCTACATGGTCCTTGGGTTGCGAGCTAGGGCGTCATTGTCTCCTATTTGTATGATCCCGGCTTGAAGTAGTGAAGCTTCAGCGAAGCGCCCCCCGCCCCAGCGCGATATACCGCGCGAGATGATGATCCTCATCGCCCAATTGATGATCGATCATCACGAGCCGCTTCGCGTAATGAGCAAGCGGCAGCTCCCACGTCATGCCGATGCCGCCATGCATCTGAATGGACTCTTCCGCGACGAGCGTGCCGATGCGCCCGACCGAATGCTTCGCCGCCGACAACGCTCGCTCGCGCGCAACACCCGATGCGCCGACCGCCGCCGCCGCATTGATCGCAGCGGAACGCGCCTGCTCGATCTCGAGCAGCACATCGGCCATGCGATGCTGCAACGCCTGAAACGCGCCGATCGGCACGCCGAACTGCCTACGCGTGCGCAAATATTCGAGCGTGTGCTCCTTCGCGACATCCATCGCGCCGACCGCTTCCGACACGAGCGCGACGAGACCATATCCGATCGCATGCGTGAGCGTCGCGTAGGCATCGCCTTCATTGCCGACGAGCGCATTGGCATCGAGCGTCACATTTTCGAGCGATACTTCCGCCACGCGTCCGCCATCGATCTTGCGATAGCCGCGCATCTTCACGCCCTGCACATCGCGCGGCACGATAAAGAGCGAAATGCCCGCTTCGTCGTACTCGTTGCCCGACGTGCGCGCCGACACGAGCAGCACGTCCGCATGTTCGCCCTGCTGCACGACGCCCTTCGCGCCGTTGAGCATCCATCCATCGCCATGCCGGGTCGCGCGCGTGTTCGCGCGTGCAAGCTCGTAGTGCGAGCCGGGTTCGTCATGCGCGAATGCTGCGATCGCCGTCCCGTCGATCATGCTCGCAACGATCTCGCGCTGCCGCTCATCGCCCGCGAAGGCAAGTGCGCGCCCGACGATCAACGTATCGAGAAACGGTTCGACGACGAGCCCGCGACCGAGCGCTTCGAACACGACGGACACATCGAACCCGTCGCCGCCGAAGCCGCCGATCGATTCATCGAAGAACGCGCCGACGATGCCAAGCTCGCAAAACCGTCGCCACATATCGCGGCTGAAGCCCTCTTGCGAACGCGCGATCCTGTCGCGCACATCGAAGCCATATTGCTCGGCGATGAAGCGGTTCAGCGAATCCGCGAGCATACGCCGGTCTTCCGTGTGCTGGAAATTCATCGTGCGCGTCCTTTAAAGACCGAGGATCATCTTCGAGATGATGTTCTTCTGTATTTCGTTTGAGCCGCCGAAGATCGACAGCTTGCGATTGTTGAAGTACTCCGACGCCGCATCTGATAGTTCGGCATCCTTGTCATCTTCGAATGCTTCGTCTATCAACGGCTGCGCGTACGGACCCATCGCGCGACGCATCAGCGAAGAGATTTCCTGGCGAATCTCCGTGCCGCGAATCTTCAGCATCGAGCTTTCCGCGCCTGGCGCGCCGCCGCCCGCGACCGCCGCGATCACGCGCAGATTCGTCGTCTTCATGTTCTCCAGATCGATCTCGACACGCGCGAGACGCGCGGCGAACAAAGGATCGTCGATGAGCGCGCGGCCGTTGCATTGCACCTTGCCCGCAACAGCCTTCAGCCGGCTCAGCGCGGCCACTGAAAAGCCCACGCCCGCGATGTTCGTGCGCTCGTAGGTCAGCAGATACTTCGCATACGTCCAGCCCTTGTTCTCCTCTCCGACGAGATTCGCAACGGGCACGCGCACGTCCGTGAAGAACACTTCGTTGACTTCGTGCTCGCCGTCGAGCGTGATGATCGGACGCACGTCGACGCCCGGCGTATTCATGTCGATGAGCAGAAAGCTGATGCCTTCCTGCTTGCGCGCATCCTGCGACGTCCGTACGAGACAGAAGATCATGTTCGCGAAGTGCGCGAGCGTGGTCCACGTCTTTTGTCCGTTGACGATGTAATACTCGCTGCCGTTCTCCATCGTGCGAACGGCTGTCGTACGCACCGATGCGAGATCGGAACCCGCGCCCGGCTCCGAATAGCCCTGACACCACCAGTCCGAGCCATCGAGAATACGCGGCAGCCAGTGACGCTTCTGCGCCTCGCTCCCGTATTTGATGAGCACCGGCCCGAGCATGTTCACACCGAAAGGCACGATGCGCGGCGCGCCCGCAATCGCACATTCGTTCTCGAAGATGAACTTCTGCACCGCGGTCCAGCCCGGGCCGCCATACTCCTTCGGCCAGTGATTCGCGAGCCAGCCTTTTGCGTTGAGCGCGGCGTGCCATTGCGCCATGTCGTCGCGCGTCAGGCGCTCGCCCGTGCGCGCCTTCTGCGCAACATGCTCTGGCAGCGATGTGCGCAGAAACGCTAGGACTTCGGCGCGAAAGGCTTCTTCGTCTGCGTTGAATGTCAGGTCCATGACTGCGATTCCATGAGTGATTGAAAGGCCACGCGTCAGGCCGTCTGATTCAGGCTCGCGAAATTCCTCCCGCGCGCCACGAGATCGACGATCAACGGCGACGCGCGCCAGAAGAGCGGATCTTCCTGCGCGAATGCGCGGATATCTGCGAGCACGTTGTCGAGACCCACGGTATCGGCATAATGCATCGGGCCACCGCGATAGCGCGGGAAACCGAAGCCGTGCATCAACGTGGCATCGACATCGAGCGGACGTTGCGCAATGCCTTCGTGCACGATATTCGCGCCCTCGTTGATCATCGCGGCCAGGTAGCGGCGCACGATCTGCTCATCGGTGAATGGTCGCGGCTTGACGCCCGCACGCTCGCGCTCGGCATCGATGATCGACTCGACTTCCGCATCCGGCGTGCCCGTGCGCGCACCGTCTTCGTAACGATAGAAACCGCGTCCCGTTTTCTGGCCGAACCAGCCGCGCTCGCACAGTTCATCGCCGATACGCACGTAACGCGCGTTCGAATCGCGCGTCGCGGCGCGGCGCTTTCTCGCGGCCCAGCCGATATCGCCGCCAGCCAGATCGATGACCTGATACGGTCCCATCGGAAAGCCGAAGTCGCGCACGGCCCGATCGATCTGATACGGCGACGCGCCGTCTTCCATCAGATGATCCGCCGCCGCGCGATACACCGCGAGCATGCGATTGCCGATGAATCCATCGCACACGCCCGCACGCACCGCCACCTTCTTCAGCTTCTTCGCGAGTTCGAAACCGGTCGCAACGACATCGGCGCTCACGCGCGCGGGCACGACCACTTCGAGCAGCTTCATGATGTTCGCGGGCGAAAAGAAGTGCAGCCCGAGCACGTCCTGCGGACGCGAGATGCTCGCCGCGATCTCGTCGATGTCGAGATACGACGTGTTCGTCGCGAGCACCGCGCCCGGCTTGCACACGCGATCGAGTTGCGCGAACACGGCCTTCTTCGCGGCCATGTCCTCGAACACGGCTTCGATGACGAGATCGGCATCGGCGAGCGCGTCGTATTTCGTGTCGCCATGAAAGCGTTGCAGCGCGCGTGTTTTCGATTCGTGCGTCAGGCGGCCCTTCGCGATCAGCGCGTCGTACACCTTCTCGACATGCGCGCTTCCGCGTTCGAGCGAGGCTTCGTCGCGCTCGATCATCGTCACCGCGAGACCCGCGTCGAGCAGCGCGACGGCGATGCCCGCACCCATCGTGCCGCCGCCGATCACACCGATGCGATCGAGCGCGCGCGGCTGTGCGTCGCGCGTTTCGGGCGACTTCTGCGTTTCGCGTTCGACGAAGAACGCATGCACGAGACCCGCGCGTTGCGGGCTCTCGCGGCATTCGAGGAATTGCTCGCGTTCGAAGCGCAAGCCTTCGTCGAAGGGCAGATTCAACGCCGCTTCCACGCAATCGACGATCTTCAGCGGCGACAGCAATCCGCGCGACTTCTTCCGCGTCTCGGCGCGCGCGGCGGCGATCGCTGCCACGCTCGCTTCCTTGTCCGCGAGTCCGCGCGCGTTCTTCGTGCGGCGCGGCGCGGCCTTCGTCGCGATGAGTTCGTGCGCGAAAGCAAGGCCTTCGGCGAACACGTCGTCGCTCTGGCCGACGCGGTCGACGAGACCCAGACGCAGCGCTTCCTCCGCGCCGATGTGACGGCCACTCAACATCATCGACAACGCGGCCTGTGCGCCGATCAGACGCGCCGAGCGCTGCGTGCCGCCCGCGCCCGGCAAGAGTCCCAGTTGCACTTCGGGCAGGCCGAGCTTCGCGCCGGCGACCGCTATCCGGTAATGCGACGCCAGCGCGACTTCGAGTCCGCCGCCAAGCGCCGCGCCGTGTATCGCCGCGACGACGGGCTTCTCGCAACGCTCGATGCGGTTGCACACGTCCGGCAACGACGGCGGCACAGCGGGCTTGCCGAACTCGCGAATGTCCGCGCCCGCGATGAAGTTCCGGCCTGCGCCGACGATCAGCACCGCGCGCACGGAGGCATCTGCATCGGCGGCTTCGATTGCATCGATGAGACCGCGCCGCACGGCAGCGTTGAGTGCGTTGACGGGCGCATGGTCGATCGTCACGACAAGGACGCTGCCGCGTAATTCGTGTTGAACCGCGGATGCGGTTTCGGGCGCGCTCGAAAGCGTCATGGATGAAGTCTCCTGAGTCGATGTTCCTGTTTTACCTGGCAGCATTCTCGCGGGGACAGGCATCCTTGACAATCACAGGCTCGATTGACAGACTGTCAAATCTCTTTTGACAATCGAGCCATGCCGTGGACGTCAACGAGCTGACGCTGCTGGTCGAAATCCTCGATGCGGGCAATCTGAGCGAAGCGGCGCGCCGCCTCAAGATGACGCGCGCGAATGTCAGCTATCACCTGAATCAGCTCGAAAAGTCCGTCGGCTTGCAGCTCGTGCGGCGAACCACGCGACGCGTCGAGCCGACCGAGCTCGGCCTCAAGCTCTACGAGCACGGCCGTTCGATCCGCAACGCGCTTTTCGCGGCGCAGGAATCGGTATCGACGCTCGGGCAAGGATTGCAGGGGCGCGTGAGGTTATCGGTGCCGAGCGGTTATGGACAGCTCGTGATGTCGGAATGGCTGATCGCGTTCAAGCGCGAGTACCCGGATATCGTGCTCGACGTGATGTTCGAAAACCGCGTCGAAGACCTGCTGCGCGACGAAGTCGATATCGCCGTGCGCGTGATGCCCGAGCCGCCGCCGAGTCTCGTTGCGCGCGACATGGGGCCGGTGCGGTACGTCGCGTGTGCATCGTCCGCGTATGCCGAAACGCACGGCATGCCCACGCGGCTCGAGCAACTGGGCGTCGTGCCGGTGATCACCGCGACGGTCGTCGGCAAGCAGACGCGCGTCGCCGCCTATCTCGACGATGAACGTCACGAAGTGCTCCTCGAACCGAGCCTCATCTCCGAGAACTTCCTGTTTTTGCGCGATGCGATCCTCGCGGGTCTCGGCGTCGGCATCGTGCCGGATTACGTCGTGTCGGAAGACATGCGGCGCGGCGCGATCGTCACCGCGCTCGACGAATGGCGGCTCAGCATCTTCGGCACGCACATGTACATGCTCTACATGCCGAACCGGCATCACACGCGCGCGACGCTGGCGTTCATCGAGTTCATGCTCGACCGCGCGCGAATGGCGGGGCGCGGGCGTCATTGAAGCATCTGAGTCACGCCTTGCGGACGCGCTCCGCAAAGCCTATCGCCACCGACATCAACGCAATGCCCGTCATCTGCGCGCCGCTCAAACGCTGATCGAAAACCAGCCAGTCGATGACGATGGCCACCGCCGGATAGATGAACTGAAGCACGGCGACGCGCGCGGTGTCGAGCCGCGCCATGCCGATATACATCAGTGTGTACGCAAAGCCCGTGTGAATCAGCCCGAGGCCCGCGAGCCACGCCCACGACATGCCCCATGCGGGCCACCCGTGCTGCATCGGCCAGATCCATAACGACAGCGTGCCGATGGCGCACTGCCACCACGCGAGCACGCCCGCAGGCAGATCGCGCAGCCGTCGCGCGGTGATCGTCACGCCCGCCATGCACAGCGAACCGGCCAGACATGCGGCCACGCCCGTCCAGTACGCGGGCTGCAGAGAGCCGTCCGACGCGTGTCCGGCGATGCCCGTCGCGAGCACGAGTCCGCACATCGCGACTGCCACGGCCATGACGCGCTGCCCGCCGATCGCCTCTTTGAGCCACAACGATGCGAATAGCAGCACCCACATCGGCTGCATATGAAACAGAACGATGGCGACGCCCGCCGATATGCGCTCGACCGCGCTGAAGAAGAGCGCCCAGCTCGACACCATCAGCAGGCTCGCCGCGAGCACCCAAAGAACGTTGCTGCGCGTGAGGCGCAGAAAGCGGGTCTGTCCGCGCGAGATGAGCCACGCGCTCATGCCCAGAAGCCCGAAAGCGCAGCGAAACCATGTCGCGGTCAGCGGATCGGCATTCGCTTCGTGCAGGAAAACACCGATCGTGCCGAGCAGCGCGCAGCCGACGATAAAGGGCAACGCGCCTGCCGCAGATCGTGCTTCACTGCGCGCGGTTGTACGGGAAGAGGATGACGCGTTCGTGTTCATGCCCCAAGTGTGTGCCGCGATCGATAGAACGAAAAGCGCATAATTCGAAGATCATCCATTCGATTTTCGAAATCTCCGATCAGACCCATGAAACAACACGATTTGCAGATGGACTGGCTCAAGTGCTTCGTCGCCGTCGTCGATGCGGGTTCGCTGTCGAGCGCGGCGGGCGAAGTGCATCGTTCGCAATCGGCGGTGAGCATGCAATTGAAGAAGCTCGAAAGCGCGCTCGGATTGCGGCTCATCGAACGCGGCTCGCGCGCGCTCGAACTGACTCACGACGGGCAAACGCTGCTCGGCTATGCACGGCGCATTCTCGATCTGCATGCCGAGGCGCAGGTCGCGCTTCAGGGCGAGCAACTCACCGGCCGCGTGCGCCTCGGCGTGCCCGACGACTACGCGGCCAAATATCTGACACCCGTGCTGAAGCGCTTTGCGCCGCGGCACAGCGGCGTCGAGATCGAGTTGATCTGCGAGCAATCGACATCGCTGATTCCGCGCATCGCGAATAGCGAGCTCGATATCGCGCTCGTATCGCGCGATCACGGCCGGCGCGGCACGCTGCTGTTCCATGAGCCGATGGTCTGGGTCGGCGCGGCGCAATTCGAATTATGGAGACGCGATCCGTTGCCGATCGCCGTCTATGAAAGCGCGAGCCTCGCGCGGCGCAGCGCGATTCATTCGCTCGCGCAGCAAGGCCGCCGCTACAAGGTGGTCTACAACAGTTCGAGTCTGGCCGGGCAGATTGCCGCCGTCGAAAGCGGTCTCGCGGTCGCGGTGCTGACGCAATGCAGCGCGCCGGACCATCTCCGCATTCTGGGCAACGATGAAGGCCTGGGTCCGCTCGAACCGATGGAAGTCGCTGTCTATCGCAGTCGCGATTCGCGCGGCTCCAAAGCGGTGGACGGCCTGTATAGCCTCCTCGTGAAGACGCTCAGGCAATCGGCGTCAGTCTGATCGACGACGATATGAAGCAATGCCCTCGATCTCGACGAGCAGATCGGCGCGGCAGATATCGGCCTTGACATAGCGGATGTTCGCATCCGCATGAAACGCGGTCTGCGCGAGTTCCATCACGCGCGGCAAGTCCGCCGCATGACGGTAATACACCTTGATCTGATCGAGGTCGCGCAGCGTATAGCCGCCGCTCACGTTCTGCGCTTCGAGATTCTCGATGCCGATCAGATGCGCGATATTGCCGATCGCGACATGCCATTGCTTGTCGAGATCGCCTTCGTGCACGGTCTCGTGTCCGAGAATGCTCGCGGTGCCCGAGACGTACAACGTATCGTCCAACAAGGTGCCGCGCGCGAAGCTCGGCGACTTCGGACCGTATCGCTGCGGATATTCATACGCGGGCGTTTGTCGCGAGTTCTCGATATGCCGCGGCGAATTTGCGCGGCACGCCAGAAAATAGAAGCCGACGCCATCGCCCGACGTGCCGATGCCGGTCGCCGCCGGCATACCCGATGCGCCCGTGTAATCCTGCTCGAACGCGATGGCGCGTCCACGGCAGAAATCGCGATACACCTCGAGCCCTTCCCGATTCGCCCCGTTGATGTGCGGGATGAAGTTCCACATGCGGAAAATCTTCGGGAAGTCCAGCTCGCCGACGAGCGCGAACGCATCGCCATACGCTTGTCGCGTGGCTTCGGTATAGCGGCCGGACGACGCGATGAAGCCCGCGCAAAAGAGAAACTCGTCGTCGTGCGCGAAGACGAGATCGTTGAAGCGTCCGCTGCGGATCGGCCCGTTGCCTGTCCAGATTTCGGCGAAGCCGTCGTGAGAGTCGTCGCACATCGCGAGGCGCAGCGTCGGCACACCGCTTTCGATGCACGGCCCGCCGCTCGCCGCACCGAAGACGATGCGCGCGAGCACATCGTCTTCGCATGTCGCGTCATGCGCGATGAAGCGCGATCGGGGCGTCGCCATCATCGATCATTCATCGGCCTGATCGCCGAAGAGGTCCGCGGTCGAGACGCGATCCTGCTGCAACGGCGGCAACGCACCGCTCCTCACTTGTTCGAGCACGTCCGGCGGCAGCCAGGTTTCTTCCATTGCGCCGATGCCGTTCTCGATCATCTGCTGGAGGAAGAACGATTGCTTGCGCCCCGTCACTTCCGCCAGAAGTCGCAGCCGTTGTTCGAATTGTGGATCGACCCGCACTGCGACCACCTTCAGCTTGTTTTCGGCGGTCCTTCTCACTGCATGCTCCTGTTACGTTCGTTGCGCGCCGCGAGCGGGCGCGCGCATGCGGTGCTTATACCACAGCCTGATTGCGCGACGACCGATGCGCACTCATGCATGGCGATGACAGACCTGCGTGCTACCATCGAAACGAGCGTTTCGGCGCTCGCGCACGCCTTGCAACGCGCCATGAACGAATCTGAAGAACACTCCGCTTCGGGCACCGCAGAGACCCTGCCCTCTCTGCCACCGCTCGACTTTCGCGCGGCGCGCAGACGGCTCTTCGCTGCACTCGTTGCGTCGATCGTCATTCCCTTCGCATTTTTCTGCCTGTACGGTTACTACACTTACGGACGCACATTCGCCGAAACCGGCGAGTCGCTCGAACGGCTCGTGCGTATCGTCGACGAAAAGGCCAACACCGTTTTCAGCATCAACCGCGAACTGATCTCGCGCATCGACGAGATGCTCGGCAGCGGCGACGCGGATTTCATCGCGCGCAGCCAGTCGGAGCTGCACGACAAGCTCGCGCGTCTCGCGGCGGCTCATGAACAGATCGCGGCGCTCTCCGTGCTCGACAGTCGCGGCAGGCTCGTGCTCAGCAGCCGCTTTTTTCCCGCGCCCGATGTGTCCGTCAGCGATCGTGCGGATTTCATCGCGACGCGCGATACGCATTCGAGCTTTCATGTTTCCATGCCCGAGCGCGGGCGCGTGAAGAACACGGACATCGTCAACACGCTGAGCGCACGCTATGCGAAAGACGGCCGCTTTCTCGGCGAAATCGCGATTGCCGTGCGGCGCGACTATCTGTTCGATTTCTATGGCGAACTCATCGTGAGCGATCCCGCGCTCACGCTCGCGCTACATCGCGACGACGGCGCCGTGCTCGCGCGTTTTCCGCCGGCGTCCGCGCCCAATGCGCCCGATCGCCATTCGGTGCTGGCGAGCGCATTTGCGCAAGGCAAGCCCACGGGTCTGATGCGTTACATATCGCCGCTCGACAACGATGAAAAGCTCGCGGCGTGGCGGCGTGTCGGCGACTATCCCGTCTATGCGGCGGCGGGCTTTTCGATTCATGACGTGCGCCTCGCATGGTGGCGGCGCGATGTATCGATCGCGTCGATCGCACTGATTCCGTGCATCGCGCTGTGGGTGCTGATCGGCTTCTCGCTGCGACGCCTCAAAGCGGAAGAAGCGGCATGGCACAACTGGCGCGGCGAACTTGCGCTGCGCCGCTCGGCCGTCGCGGCCACGCGGCGGCTTCAACGCATGGGCGCGCTCGGCAATCTCGTCGCGAGCGTCGCGCACGACTTCAATAACCTGCTGATGGTCGTCACGTCGAACATGGAACTGGCACGGCGCAAGGGCTTCAACGGCCTGGAAAAGGAAGTCGCGGCGGTGGAGCGCGCATCGAAGAATGCGCAATCGCTCGCACGCCGCCTGCTGAGCGTCGCGCGACGTCAGCCGCTTCAGATGCAGGTCATCCGCCTCGATCGCTGGATGATGGACTCCGAGCCGCTCGTGCGCGCGTCGGTGGGCGACAAGGTCACGTTCGGCTCGCGCGTGCCGCCATCGACGTGGACCGTGCGCGTCGATGCGACGGAGCTGACCTCGGCGCTCATCAACATCGCCGTGAATGCGAAGGACGCGATGCCTCACGGCGGCGACTTTCGCATCGAGTGCAACAACGTGCGTTATACGTCGACGCATGAAGGTCTCGGCGCCGGCGAATACGTCGTGATCTCGTGCAAGGACAGCGGCGTCGGCATGCGCACCGACGTCGCAAAACAAGCGTTCGAACCGCTTTTCACCACCAAGGGCGCGGGCGCCGGGACAGGGCTCGGACTCGCGCAAGTGCTCGCGATGTCCGAGCAGGCGGGCGGCACGGCGCGCGTGAATTCTGCATGGGGCTTCGGCACGACAGTCGACATCTATCTGCCGCACTGGACCGGCGAAGTCGATGCGCCTGCGGATGCGCCGCCTGTGGAGACCGTCGATCGCGAAGCGCCATCGTCCACCGTGCTGATCGTCGAAGACAACGAGGAAGTCGCGGCGGGCCTGTGCGCCGTGATCGACGTGCTCGGCTGGCAAGCGCGCCACGCATCGTCAGGCGATGCCGCGAGACAGATGCTCGAAGCCGGCGATGAATTCGATCTCGTGCTTTCCGACATCCAGATGCCCGGTAGTTACGACGGCATCAAGCTCGCGGAATGGATCAAGTCGACGCGCCCGAATCAGCCGGTCACGCTGATGACGGGTTACGCCGATCAGCTCGACGAGGCGCGCCGCACCGGCTTCACCATACTCGCGAAGCCTTTCAATATCGACGAGTTGCAACGGCTGCTGAACGGCCTGTCGATGCGCGCCGCGCGGTGAGTCTCGTTCGTGCGCTTCAGTGCAGCGGCGATTCTCCGGGCAACTGAAACGCATCCACGGTATAGCCCATGTTGAAATATCCCGCGCGCGCGTAGACGGAAATGTGCTCGAGCTGCTCGGCGCGCGTGGTTTCGCTCGCGGCGTGCGCGTCGTTGGCCGAACGCTCACGCGCACGCTGCGAAGGGCCCGAAAGCGCCTGCCAGTAGTGAGTCAGGAAGTGCGGCATGGCTCGCCTCCTCGATGCATGAACAGCTCGAATCTAAGCCTTCAAAAAGACTTGGACAAACAAGCTTTTCTGCAATGCATTGCAGGCCGCACCGCTTTGGCGCATCAGGCTGCGTCGACGCCTTCCCGCACGGTGCCGGTGGCCTGCGACTGCTCCAGATGGCGCAGCAGCAACGTCACCATCGCGACGACGGTGAACGCGAGAATCACGAAGAACGCCGCGAGGGGCGTGAGAATCTGCACCGACACGAAGCCCGCGAGACCCATCATCACCGACGACACGAGCAAGAGCGAGCAGCCGAGAATCGCCGCGGTAAGGCCCGCGATATGCGGAAAGAGCGAATTGCCCTTTGCCATCAGCGTCGGGTACATCGCGCCGGCGCAGAAGCCCATCACGAGCACCGGCGCGGACAACGTCCATACGGTGAGGCCGACCGTCAGCGAGAGCAGCAGCATGACGACCGATGCGCCCGCCATCACGCGCGCGCCGATGCGCAGCCGTTGCTCCGCGCTCGGCAGACGCGCGCCATGCACGCGGTTCGACAGCCCGCCGAGGAAATACATCATGCCGATGGCGAGCGCGAGATAGCCGAAGTACGTCGGCGGCTTGTGCAGCGTGTTCTGCACCATGAAGGGGCCGACGATGTTGAATACGAGCAGGATGCTGTAGCACAGCCCTTGCGCGAGAAAACAGCTCTGGAAAACGCGGCTCGACAACACCTTGCCCGCATTCGTGAACAGCGTGCGCGGCGCGAGATGCACCGGCTTCTGCAAGGTCTCGCGATAGCGCCATATGAGCGTCCACATCACGATCGAATAGATGAGCAGAAAGACGAGGCACGACTTCCAGCCGAACCATTCCTGCAAGTGCGCGCCGATCACGGGCGCCACGATCGGCGCGAGCCCCCACGCGATCGACATGTAGGTGAACGCGTGCAGCAGCGCCAGGCCCTTGAACGAATCGGTGATGATCGCCTTCGCGAGCAGGTTGGTCGCCGCGATGCCGAAGCCTTGCAGGCACCGCGCGAGCAGGAAGGTTTCGAGGTTCGTCGCCGCGAGCGACAGTAAGCAGCCGAGCGTGAAGACGACGAGCCCGAACGCCAGCACTTTTTTGCGCCCGTACGCATCGGCGATGGGGCCGAAGACCAGTTGACCGATCGCATACGCCGCCATGTAGCCGGAGACGCTCGACTGGATCGCCTGGGGCGACGTGGCGAAGTAACGCGCCATCGCGGGCAACGCGGGCACGTAGATATCGATGGCGAGCTGCCCCGCCGACGCGAACAGGCAAACCAGAAACAGCAGGAATTGCGGGGAATTCTTCGAAGGATGAGCGTGGTTCATGACAACGACGAATGAGCGAAGGCCGGCGGCCTCTGCGGGCCAATCCGGATGGGGATTCATCGTATTGTGCCTGTCATCGCGCGAATCGGCTCAAAGCCCTCGTCGCGCGTACGTCAACCTGCGCGTTTCCCGCGCGATCGATCACGTCTTGCCATGCAGAATGGGATGCGACTGGCCCGGTATCGGGCGGCCACGGCTGTCGGTCGGCACGAGCTGCGTCTGGAACGCGACGAACAGCGCCTGAAACTTGCCGTCCAATTCGATCATGACCGCGCCGTCCTGAAACACGCCGTTCTCGTTCGAGTGGTCCTTGACATGCGTGCCCTTGCCCGGCTTCGGGTTGCCCTGATTCATATGCGTCTCGTGCAGCCCGTCCTTCCCCGGCTCGAACAGGAAGCCAAAGCCATAGACGGTCACGTCTTTCGTCGGCTTCCATCCGAGGCGATCGTCGCTATAGCTCGGCGTTTCATAGACGTAATCGACGCCGTTCGCCGACATGTCCAGTTGCAGCATCTCGTTGAGAAGCGCATTGATATCGTTCTTCTCGTCCTTGGTGTCGAGCGGGATCGGGCGCATCGCGTCGAGATCGACGAGTCGCGAATCGTGCACGTAATCGAGCTTCGGGAAGTTCGCTGTCGACACACCCGCCGACAGCTTGTCGAGATCGGCCGTCATCGGATGATCGAAGTATCGATTCCAGACATACAGCACGAGATAACCCGCTGGCCCCGTCAGCGAGCTATCGGATTTCACGTTGGTGACGATGTCGAATGGCTTGCCGTTCGCGTCCTCGCTGACGATCACGTAATGCGGATCGCCCTTATAGCCCTGAAGAAAGGGGACGCCGAGCTTGACCGTGCCCTTGAAGACAACGTATTCGTTGCGCGCCATGATGACAACATCCTTTCGGCCGATATGCGATCACGACGATATCAACGAATCGCTTTTCTCGCAGCTTTGAAGCGATGTTTCTGCTCCGCCTTCAGCGCACGTAACGCGTGCTTTTCGCTGGCATCGTCGGCGAATTCGCCTCGTGAATTCGAAAGCAAATCGCGGCTCGCAACGACATCGTTCAACGCGCCGAAGCGCTTTTGAAGCCGCTTGAGGCTCTTCACCTCGGCGCGCAGTTTCGCCGGGATATCCGGCTCGAAAAACTCGATCAGATAACGCACCTTCTTTCCCGCCTTGCGCACTTCGTGATACGCAGCATAGTCTGACTGTTTCGCGCGCAACGCCCGCTTGATGCGCTTCTTCAGCTGACTGCGCGCCGCGCCGATGCGCTTCTTCGCGAACCGTTCGACCGGCACGCGTTGCGGTCCCGTGTTGAGCTGATGATTCGCTTCCTTCAATCCGCTCAGCAGCACATGCTTCATGTCCGCGTTGGCGAGATTTTCGATGCTCGTCGCGAGCACGTTAGCCCGATGCGCCTTCACCGTTTCGTCGAATCCTTCGACATCGAGTTCATGCAGCAATTCGATCAGAATGTCCCAGTCCCGCGCGCTGCCCGCCGATGTCGCGAGATACCTGAACAGGGCGCGCTGACGCGTATCGAATTCTTCGTCCAGCAAAGGCCGGTATGCCCAGAACAAAGTGCGCAGCCTGCGCAACGCAACACGCAGCTTGTGAAGCACTTCCGGGTCCGTGTTTCCGTCGAGCGTGGCAGCGTGCTGCATCGCCTCGTCGATCAGCGGCGACGCGAGATCGCCGAATCTGGCTTCGGCCGTGATGCGCGTTCGATCGTCCATGATCGCTCCCTGTTACCGAATGACCCGGTTACGCAACATGCATACCCGCTGCGCGGGGCGAGCGGAACATGTCTTGCTTCATGCGCAATACGGAAAATGCCGCTGTCATCGGATGCTCCACAATGAAAAAACGGTTGGGTACACTGGGTCCGTTGACAGGACATAGCTTATAGATAACGGAGTCGGTTTGAGGAAGCGAGCCACCGTCATTTGTCGGAAGGGCAACCGGATACTTCTGGTGGCGCGACGTCGCACCAAGTGGGCGCTGCCCGGCGGCATGCTCAAGCGAGGCGAGCATCTTTCGGACGCCGCGCTTCGCGAACTCAAGGAAGAAACGCGTCTCGCGGGCAAGTCGGCAAAATTCCTGTTTCAGCATCGTGGAAGGCAGAAGCACCATCACGTCTTCTTCTGCGATGTGCCGAAGAACGCGAAGCCGCGCGCGAGCAATGAAATCTCTCGCTGCCGCTGGGTTCATATGTCGGAAATTTCACGACTCGCGACCAGCGAGCCGACGAGACACATTGTGAAGGCGCTCGGCGGCAAACGCTGACACCGTTTCGCATGGTCGTTCGGCAAACGTCACGCGCTTTGTCCTTTCGCATCGCCATAATCGACGCGCACCGCAGGCACGAACCACGCGAGACAGAGGCCGACGAACGCCGCCATCGCGGCGACCACGAGCCCGACGTGAATCGACGCGACGAGCGCCATGCGCGCCGAGTGCATCATCGTCATCGCATCGGCCGCTTGGCCCGCCGCGACGAGGCGTTCGATCAGCGCAGACTGTTCCGCACGGTCGATCAGCAGGTCCGGGCTCGCGAACGATTTGAGCCACTGCGTCGCCTGATACGAATCGAGCGGACGATGCACGTTTTGCGCATAGAGATGCCCGAGCAGCGCGCCGGTGATCGCGGTGCCCAGCATGCCGCCGAAAATGCGCAGCGATTGCAGCAACGCCGTGACCGCGCCGATCTGCTCGCGCGCGACGATCTGTTGCGAGCAGATGGTGAGATTCGTCGCGACGAGCCCGAGACCGAGTCCGCTCGCGCCCATGCACGCCATCCAGACGGCATGCGGTTCGTGACCATCGAGCGAGACGAGCGCGAGACAGCCGGCCACGGAAAGCGCGAAGCCCGCATACATCAGCACGTTCGCACGCGGGATGCGCGTGACGATGCGGTTGTTGATCATGCTGCCGACGGTCGTGCCGAGCAGCAGCGGCGTGATGAGCATGCCCGAATCGTGCGGCGACATGCCATAGCCGCCCTGAAACAGCAGCGGAATGTAGAAGGCCATCGAGAAGAGCGCGAAGCCGCCGAGCACGGAGATCGCGAAAAGCGCGGCGAGCTTGCGGTCCATCAGCACGTCGACGGGCACGACGGGATAGCCCATGCGCTTTTCCCAGAAGTACAGTGTCGCGCCGAACAGGAGCGTGACGAGCGCAAGCACGATCGTCGTGCGCGAGACGCCTTCTTTCGGCAGCAGTTCGATCAGCAGTTGCAATGCGCCGAGCGTCACCGCGACGACGCACGCGCCGAGCCAGTCGAGCTGAATCCGTCCACGCGTCTTCGCATGATGCAGGTTCGGCACGAACATCAGCACGAACATTAGCGAGACGATGCCGATTGGCACGTTGACGAAAAACACGAGCCGCCAGCCGCGCATCTGCGTGAGCATGCCGCCGAGCGTCGGGCCGATCACGTTGGCGACGCCGAACGTCGACGTGACGAGCACGAGCCAGCGCAGACGCAGCTTCGGATCGGGAAAGAGATCGGCGACGGCGGCGAACACCGTGCCGAGCAGAATGCCGCCGCCGATGCCCTGCACGCCGCGCGCAATTACCAGGAACAGCATGCTGTCGGCGAATCCGCACAGCACCGACGCCAGCGTGAACAGCACGATCGCCGCGAGCAGAAACGGCTTTCGTCCGTAAAGGTCGCCGAGCCGCCCGAAGATCGGAATGGTGATGACGGACGCGAGCATGTACGACGTCGCGACCCACGCGTACAGATCGAAGCCCTTGAGTTCGGCGACGATGCGCGGCATCGCGGTCCCGACGATGGTCTGATCGAGCGCGACGAGCATCGTGACGAACGCGATGCCGAGCATCGCGAGCAGCGATTCGCGAAACGGCAGGCGTTGCCGTTCGCGATCGCCGACATCCAGGAACGAGTTCATGACATGCGCGAGCGCGCGCTCAGAAGCAGTGTGTTACTGCCCGCCTTCCTGAATCGTCAGAACATTCTTCACCGACTTCACGCCGTCCACGCCTTTCGCGATCGACGCCGCCTGGTCGATCTGCTCGCCATCGGCTGCGTGACCGGCGAGCGTGATCGCGCCGTTCTTGGCGATCACATTCATGCCGTTCGTGTCGATGCCGCCTTTCTGCAATGCCTGAGACACCTTCTTGCTGAGCGCGCGGTTGGCTTTGCGCGCCGTCGATTTGGAGCTTCCCGTGCTCGCCGAAGGCGTCGCGGACTGGGTCGATCCCGCATCGCTGGTCTGCGACCATACGTTGACGGAAAAGGCTATCGCTGATGCAACGGCGGCAAATCTGAGCGCATTGATCATCTTCATTGCGTGGCTCCGGTAGCTTGCGTGAAATGGAGGATGCAAAGGCAAGATGGATTCTAATCGGCGCTTCGCGATATCGCAGGGAATCGGGCCGTTCATTTCGCTAGCGCGCGCAATCGCGTCGGCGTAAGGCAGAAATCGGCGTTTCCCGCGAGCTTTGCGATCGTGAAGTCGATGAACGTTCGCACGCGAAGCGGCCGCTCCGTTCGATGCCGATAGTAGATGTAGATCGATTCGCGCTGCGTCATTTGACGCGTGAGCAAGGGTACGAGACGTCCTTCGCGGATATGCGCGACGGCGAAAAAACTACCGAGCGCTTTCGGCGCGCTGATGCGCAACGGCCCGGCGATCTCTTCCTTCGCGTTCTTCGCATCCGCGATGGCAGACGTGAGCATCGCAAGCGCCGGTTCGACGCTCTGCAACAGGCGCTGTGGCTTGCGGCGATATCCCCTGATCAATGACCGCACGCCGCTCATCACGCTCGCCGATGCGCAAACGCCGCCGCTGCGCCTCGCGCTCGGCACCGACACGCTGAAGCCCATCGCGGAGAAGAACGCGCATGTCGAAGCCGAAACGGACGCGTGGCGTGAGTCATCGAGTTCGACGGATTTCGCTGTTTGATCGCGTCAATTACCCTCGCACCTTGCCCGTCAGCGCGAGGCGCGTGGCGAGCGTCGAGAGCGCGTCGTAGGCATCGCGCGATACCGTGTCCCACGCGCCGATCGCCTGCGATTGCACTTCCACGACCGCGCGATCGCCGCGCGCCGCCGGACCGGTCAACGCATCCTTCGGCCCGAGCGAAACGACGTTGGTGGCGGCATTGCGCGTGAGCGTGTGCATCATGTCTTCGATGAGCGCTTGCGGAATGCCGGCCGCCTGCCACATCTCGACGGACATCGCCGCCAGTATCGGCAGAAAGTTCGATGCGACGACCGCCGCCGCGTGATAAAGCGCCTTGCTGCCCGGCTCGATATCGAAGCAGCGCGCGCCGATGGCCGCGAGAATCTCGCTCCATGCATCGCGGGCGGCGCGATCGCCTTCGAGTCCGCATGGCGTGCCTTCGAACTGGAACACGGCCGTGCCGGGCTTCGCGAAGCTCAGCATCGGATGCGCGCTCGCCACGCTCCAGCCGAGCGCGCGCAAGGGCGCGAGCGTGTCGGCGTCGAGCGCGCCGCTGCAATGCACGGCAATCGTCGGCGCATCATGCTTGCGATGCGCCGCAAGCGCTTGCGCCACGTCCGCGATGCGTGCATCGGGCACCGAGAGCAGCCAGATATCGGCGGGATGCATCGCGGCGATGTCGTCGAGCGCGCGGCCCGCGCCGATGAAATCGACCGCTTCATGCGCATGCGCGAGATCGCTGTCGCATACATCGCCGATATCGAGCACGCGGTTCGCGACGATCAGATTGCCGAGCGTCGCGCCGACCCGCCCCGCGCCGATGATGTTGAGAGTCGCCATGATGATGTGAACCCGCGCGAGACTCAGCCGTGCCTGATCGCGATGGTCTTCAGGCTCGTGAAGCCGTACAGCGCTTCGAAGCCCTTCTCGCGTCCATGCCCGCTCGCCTTCACGCCGCCGAACGGCAACTCGACGCCGCCGCCCGCGCCATAGTTGTTGATGAACACCTGGCCCGCCTGCAGCTTGCGAGCGAGTCGCAGGCCGCGCGAACCGTCGCGCGTCCACACGCCCGCGACGAGACCGTAGTTCGTGCCATTGGCGAGCTTCACGGCTTCGGCTTCGTCGTCGAAGGGCATTACCGCGAGCACCGGGCCGAAGACTTCCTCCTGCGCGAGCCGGCTTTGCGGCGGCACGTCGCGAAACAGCACCGCTTCCTGGAAGAAGCCATTGCGCGACGCTTCCACGACGATCTTGCCGCGCGCCGCGACGCGTATGCCTTCGCCTTCCGCCTGCTCGACGATGCTGCGCACACGCGCATGTTGCTTCGCGTTGACGAGCGGACCCATGTCGAGATCCATCGCGGGCGGCCCGGAACGCAGCGCTTCGAAACGCTGCGCGAGACGTCCGATCACGGTTTCGTAGATGCCGCGCTGAACCAGCAGACGGCTGCCCGCCGAACACGTTTGTCCGGCGTTCTGCACGATCGCGTTCTGGATCACGGGCAAGGCTTCGTCGAGATCGGCATCGTCGAAAACGAGTTGCGGTGACTTGCCGCCGAGTTCGAGCACGCTCGGGCAATGACGTTCCGCCGCCGTGCGTCCGACGAGCGCGCCCGTCGCGGTCGAGCCGGTGAACGAGATATGACCGATGCCTTCGTTCGCCGACAGCGCCGCGCCCGCCTCGCTGCCGAGTCCGGTGACGACGTTGATCGCGCCAGCCGGAAAGCCGACGTCGGCGGCGATTTCTGCGAGCCGCACGATCGACAGGCTCGCGTCCTCGGCGGGCTTCACGACGCACGCATTGCCCGCCGCGAGCGACGCGCCGACGCTGCGGCCGTAGATCTGCATCGGGTAATTCCACGGAATGATGTGGCCCGTCACGCCGATCGGCTCGCGTACCGTCAGCACGGTAAAGCCGGTCGTATAGGGCAGCGTTTCGCCGTGCAGCTTGTCGACGCAACCCGCGTAATACTGCAGATAGCGCGCGAGCACGGCCGCATCGGTGCGCGCGGTCTTGAGCGCCTTGCCGGTGTCGCGCGCTTCGAGTTGCGCGAGTTCGTCGGCGTGTTCGAGAACGGCGTTCGCATAGGCGAACAGCAGGTTCGAGCGCTCGACAGGCGAGAGCTTCGCCCACGGACCGTCGAGCGCATCGCCCATTGCGCTGCGCGCTGCGTGGACAGCCGTGGCGATATCGGCGGCGTTGCCGCGTGCAATCGCCGCGAACGGCTCGCCGGTGCTCGGATCGATGACATCGAGCGATTCGCCGTTGTCGCCCGCTTTCCACGCGTTGCCGATGAAGTGACGGTATTCCATGCTTACTCCGTGATCAGTGCATGTTCGGTGACGGCTTCGGCGATCGCCTTGCCGACTTCGATGGTGTTCGCCGTGCCGCCCATGTCGGGCGTGCGCGGGCCGTTTTCGAGCACGCTTTCGATGGCCGACAGGATGGTCTTCGCCGCCGCTTCGTAGCGCGCGTCGCCGCGTCCGAGATGCTGGAGCATCAGCGCGGCCGACCAGATCTGCCCGATCGGATTGGCGATGCCCTTGCCCGCGATATCGGGTGCCGATCCATGTACCGGCTCGAAGAGCGATGGAAAGCGCCGCTCGGGATTCAGGTTCGCCGAAGGCGCGATGCCGATGGTGCCCGTGCATGCGGGACCGAGATCGGAAAGAATGTCGCCGAAGAGATTCGACGCGACCACGACATCGAAACGGTCAGGATGCTGCACGAAATGGGCGCACAGAATGTCGATGTGAAACTTGTTCGTCGCGATGTCCGGATAGCGCTTCGCCGCTTCGGCAAGGCGCTCGTCCCAGTACGGCATCGTGATGGAGATGCCGTTCGATTTGGTCGCGGCGGTGAGCTGCTGCTTCGGACGGCTCTGCGCGAGCTTGAACGCGAAGTCGAGAATGCGATCGACGCCCGTGCGCGTGAAGACCGCCTGCTGCGTCGCGAACTCGCGCTCGGTGCCTTCGAACATGCGTCCGCCGACCGACGAATACTCGCCTTCGGTGTTCTCGCGCACGACCAGAAAGTCGATGTCGCCGGGCTTGCGATTGGCGAGCGGCGAAGGCACGCCGGGCATCAGCCGCACGGGACGCAGGTTCACGTATTGATCGAACTCGCGGCGAATCCTGATGATCGATTCCCACACCGCCGTATGGTCCGGCACGATGTCGGGCGTGCCGACCGCGCCGAAGAAGATCGCGTCGTGCTTGCCGATCTGCTTGTCCCAGTCGACGGGCATCATCGTGCCGTGCTGGACGTAATGCTCGGTGCACCATGATGCGAACTCGTCGAAATCGAGCGCGATGTCGTAGCGCGCGGCGGCGGCCTTCAGCACGCGCAGCCCTTCGACCATGACTTCCTTGCCGATGCCATCGCCCGGAATGACGGCGATGTGATGTGTCGTTGCCATTGCGCTCTGTCTCCTAGTTTTCGACGTTTGATCTGAGGGGAAATCTAGCGGAGGCGTTGTTGCTGCGGAAGTGCGAATCCGGAAACGGGAGTCTTCGAATATCCGCAAGGGCTCAGCTTGCGGCGCGCTCCCCGCCGGGCGCGACGAGCGATGCGGGCGCGAGTCCGCTCAGATAATCGAAGAGCCTGCGCGCGGGCAAAGGCGCCGCGCCCACGCGTATGCCGACCGACATCACGCGCTCGGCCCACGGATTCGTCAGGCGAATGAAGCGCAGACGCATGGGTTCGCGAAAGAGCCGCACCGCGCCTTCGGGCAACACGCCGATGCCCTGCCCCGCCGCGATCAGCCTGCACATGCCTTCGAAGCTTTGCACCTGTACGCGAAAGCGGATCGTGCGGCCCGCGAGCGCGGCTTCCTTGACGAGCATGCGCGTGACTTCGGCCTTATCGTCCAGACCGACGATATCGTGCTCGAGCAGCGCGGCGAAATCGATCTGATCGCCTTGCAGAACGTGATCTTCGGGCACGACGACGCTGATGCGATCCGTGCAATATGGCGCGAGGCGAATGCCTTCCATGCCGCTCTGCGACGTCACCACGCCGACATCCGCGCGCCCTTCGCGCAGCGCCTGAAGAATGTCCATGCTGCGCAATTCGCTGATATGCAGCTTGATGTCCTGATAGCGCTGGGAGAACGCACGCAGATGATCGGGCAAGTCCTGGCTGATCGCGGAGATATTGGCGAACACGCGCACGCGGCCGACGGAGCCTTTCGTGTAATCGGATAGCTCGCTATAGATCGCGTCGGTCCTGAGCAGCAGTTCCGTGGCGTGACGCGCGAGCGCTTCGCCGGCCGGCGTGGGCTCGACACCCGCCGACGTGCGATTCAGAAGCCCCACGCGAAAGTGATGTTCGAGCAGCGCGATGCGCCGGCTCGCCGTCGATAGCGACATATGCGATTGCTGCGCCGCCTTGGACAGGCTGCCCATTTCGACGGCGCGCAGAAAGAGAGCCAGCGACGTGAGATCGAACAAAACCGGATGCTCCGTGGAAGTTTATTCCGGGGAGTATGGCATTGGGTTGGGGTTGCTGTGGCGTGGAGGGATACAGGAAAACCCTGAGCGATGCGGCTATTAGAAAGGCGCACCCTCGAATTCCATGAGCGGAAAAAGCGTGTCCTTGCCGTCGATATTCAGCACGAGCCGCGTCGCGTGATGGAAGCTTGCATAGCGGCCAACGAAGCGGCTCAGGACATCGCCGAAGAGCGTCGCATCGCCGGGTCCGTCAAACGCACTCGCATCGAGCCGAACGTGAACGCGAATCTCGAAGCGCATAGGCCCCTTTCCCACGCTTTCATGCTCGGACAGCCGCACGTCTCGAATCGCATCGATGCGTCGCGCGATGCTTTCGTCGTGTGACCAGTCGTAGAGCTCCAGCGCCTCACGGAGCACCACCACGCCGCCCATCCCGATCATGTTCAACTCATTCGCGCCGCCTGCCGTGTAGTGCCCGAGCACGCGCCAGTCGTACTCCGGGTGATAGCGCGGAGGATAGAGCGGCAAAGTCGGCGCTGTCAGATTGCGCACGGAAGCGATGCCGGTAAAACCCGACACGGTCTCGTTGATCGTCGCCTCGGACAGCGCCATGCGCGGCAGGCGTCCGTTGTTCGCGAGCGCGCGAACCGTCAGGTAGCCGTCCGGCTTTGGACGATTCTCATCGTGTCGGGCATCCGCATGGAAGCGCTCCCAGAGCGAACCGGAAAGCGTCACCCAGAGTTCGCGGCCGGTTACGCCAAAGCGCATCGAGGTATGGAAATACCGCTCAGGCTTCTCGTAGCGCAGCGTCCAGCCGCGATGGCGGAAGCTCGTGAATGCGCCGTAGGCGTGGCGCGCGCTGTCTTCCGGATCGGCCGCCGTCACCGCGAGCACGTGATACGGCTCGACGTGCCCCGCCACATCCTGCTGCAGACGTACGCGATGCTCGCGGTCATGCCGGTCTGTCGGCCGCAGCGGCAACGCGTCCACTTCGAACAGATTGATCACGGGCGTGCAGAAGAGACGAAAGCTGTCGCGACTGACCGGATAGTCGACAGGCACGCGAGCGTTCAGTTCGATCTCGAAGGTCATTTGCGATTCACCCATCGGCAGCATCGACGCATCGAAGCCGCATAGATCGACGAAGTTGAATTTCTGCGGGAACACGAAGTATTCCAACAGCGTCTGTTCGCGATCCAGCCCGCGGTCACGCTCGGGCTCCGTGACCGGCCACAGCCGCGCGGACGGACCAAAGCCTGCCGCTTCGAAGCGCACGTCTTCGAGCGGTTGCAACTCGCCATCGCGCACTGTAGGCAGGCGCAGGCTGATCGATTCGACTTGGCGCGTCAGCGCCGCGTACAGCGCGGAGGCGGCAGGCCGGTCGCCGTGCAAGTAAAGACGGATGCGCGACAAATCAACCGCCTCGCGTTGCTCGCCAAGCCACAACCGGAACGTAAGGCGAATCACGGTGCGTCCGCCATCGCGGACCGCGATCTCTGCATCTTCGACCGAAAGTGGCAACAACTTCACCGTCTGCGTCGTCCGATAGAGACACTTGACCTGATCCGGACCGACAGGCGTCGACCGCACGGCGGCCCCCGCGGGAATCTGCGTTGCCGAAGCAACTCCGCGACCAATCGGCGTGCATTCGATGATCGACAGCGATGGAATCGCGCGCGCCGCATGTTCGTACAGGTTGTCGATCAGCGTTTCCGTGAATTCCGGAGCGCCGTCATCGAGCTTCATACGTAGACGCGCCGCGATCCTTATTCTGTTCAACGAACTCAAGCATTAATCGTTTTTCTTTGGACCGATGAATTTAGGATTGCATCACAAATAGGTCAACCCGGCTGATCGGTATTTGTTTGACATTCACGACCTATTGATTAAAGAAATCAGAATTCGGACATCGCCCATACCATGAGATCGAAGCGCGTGATTGAAAGAATGAGAAATTGCCTTTGAGCAGCAGACTTGAAGAATCGAGAGAAAATTCAACTCTTCTCACCGGTCCGATCGGTGTGAGGAAGCCAAATCGCACAATCTTTCAACTCGCTGTCTAGAGCGAACACTCACTGCGTCGCGGGGTCATACAGGAAAACCCGGATCAAACCCCGCCCCGCCCTCCACCCCGTGTTCGAACTATTCGAAAGCCCGCTTCAACGATTTCGCATATCACTCGCGCTCCGCAGCCGCTACATTTCTTGTGTCCCGCCGCGTCCCGCGCGAGCAGGGACGCAAAAACAAATACGGAGACAGACGTGGAAATCGATGCGACCAACATGCCGCAAGGCGCGGCATCGCCCGCTGCGTCACACGATGCGGCCACTGCGGACCGGATCTTTCGCCGCCTCGCGCTGCAAATCCTGCCGATCCTGATGTTCGCGTACATCACGTCGTACATCGATCGCGTGAATGTGAGCTTCGCGAAGCTGCAGATGGCGCAGCAACTCGGTTTCTCCGATGCCGTGTTCGGCTTCGGCGCGGGCATCTTCTTTCTCGGCTATGTGGTCTTCGAAGTGCCGAGCAACATCATCCTGCAACGCGTCGGCGCGCGCCGATGGATCACGCGCATCATTCTGTCGTGGGGCATCGTGTCGGGCCTCACGGCCTTCGTCTCCACGCCCATGCAGTTCTACGTAATGCGCTGCCTGCTCGGCGTCGCGGAAGCGGGCTTCATTCCGGCGATCGTCTTCTATATCGGCCAGTCGTTTCCGCGCAACCGCCGCGCGCGCATCCTCAGCATGTTCTATGCGGCGCTCGCGCTGGCGGGTCTCATCGGTTCGCCGCTGACGGGCTTCATCATGCAGTACTTCGATGGTCTCATGCAGTTGCCAGGCTGGAAGTGGATCTTCATCGTCGAGGCATTGCCCGCGTTTCTCGCGGCGGTCTATACATGGAAGGGACTCGACGACGACGTCACCCAAAGCCCGCGTTTCAGCGAAACGGATCGCGCGTTGTTGTCGCGCGTGCTCGCCGAGGATCGCGCGGTAACGGCGCAATCGAATCACAAGGGCCTCTTCACCAGCGCGCTCGTGTGGGCGTTCTGCCTGATCTATTTTCTCGATGTCTTCGGCATCTACGGCTACACCTTCTGGGCCCCGACGATGATCAAGTCGATGGGCATCTCCGGCGACTTCGCGATCGGCGCGCTCGCCGCATTGCCGAACGCCGTCGCGGTCGTCGTGATGGTCATGTTCGGCCGCAGCGCGGACAAGCGCGGCGAGCGGCGCTTGCACGTCGCGGCGCTGCTGCTGATGGGCGCGGTGGGCTTGTCGCTGTCGGTGCTCTGGCATGACAACCTGTGGCTCGGCATGATCGCGCTGTGCATCGCGAATGCGGGATTGCTGTCGTTTCCGCCGCTCTTCTGGAGCATGCCGACAGCCGTGCTCGGACCGGCCGCGGCGGCGGTCGGCATCGCATGGATCAGCGCGTTCGGCAATCTCGGCGGCTTCTTCGGCCCATATGTAGTCGGCTTTCTGAAGCAGGCTTCCGGCGGCATGACGCTGCCGATCTTCTCGATGGTCGGCTGCCTCGCGCTCGGCATCGTTCTCACGATGCTGCTGCCGAAGCGCCTCGTGAACCGCTGAGCATTTTCAAACTTACACGACAACATGAAGAGAGACACAGCATGAAGCAACGCATCGGCATGATCGGTGTCGGCCTGATGGGGCACGGCATCGCGCGTAACGTGATGAAGCATGGTTATCCGCTGACGGTCGTCGAGCATCCCGGCAATCAGCCGCTCGACGAACTGCTCGCGGGCGGCGTGAAGACCGTCGCGAACGGCGAGGCGCTCGCGCGCGCATCGGACATCGTCATTCTGTGCGTGACGGGCTCGCCCGAAGTCGAAGCGGTGCTGACCGCGCCCGATGGCGTGCTCGCGGGATTGCAGCCGGGCGCGATCGTCATCGACTGCTCGACGGCGGTGCCCGCATCGACGCAGCGCATGGCGGCGCTCGTGAAGGAAGCGGGCGGCCTCTTCGTCGATGCGCCCATGACGCGCACCGCGAAGGAAGCGCATGAAGGGCGGCTGAATCTGCTGGTCGGCGCTTCGGCCGAGCTGTTCGCGCGCATCGAGCCGTTGCTGCGTACCTATGCGGAGAACGTGACGCTCGTCGGCGATGTGGGCGCGGGACACAGCATGAAGCTGTTGCACAACTTCGTGTCGCTCGGCACGATCGCGCTGATCTCGGAAGCGGCGGCCTGCGCGAAACGCGCGGGCGTCGATGCGCAGACTTTCGTCGATGTCCTCGCGAAAGGCGGCGGTGGTGGCGCGGCGCTCGAGCGGCTGCGTCCGTCGCTTATCGACGGCGATCCGTCGGGCATGCCGTTTCACATGTCCAATGCGTTGAAGGATCTCGGCTACTACGTGACGATGGCCGGCGACAACAACGCCGTCGATGCGATCGCCGGCGCCGTGCGCGCGACGTATGCGGATGCGGTCGAGCAAGGCGGCGCGCATCGTACTTTGCTGGAGTTGCCGAGGTTGCTGGGCGATTGAAGTTGCGATAAAAAAAGCCGCTCATCGAGCGGCTTTCCCTGGCGCTTTAAAGCCTCAATCGTCGAGCAAGGACAAGTCGCGCACCGCGCCCTTGTCCGCCGACATCACCAGCTTCGCATACGCCTTCAGCGCAGCCGACACCTTGCGCGGACGCTGCTTCGCGGGCTTCCAGCCCTTCGCGTTCTGCTCTTCGCGACGGCGCGCGAGTTCATCGTCGGAGAGCAGCACGTCGATCGTGCGATTCGGAATGTCGATGCGAATCTTGTCGCCGTCGCGCACAAGGCCGATCGCGCCGCCCGCCGCCGCTTCCGGCGAGCAATGACCGATCGACAGGCCCGATGTGCCGCCCGAGAAACGTCCGTCCGTCAGCAGCGCACATGCCTTGCCGAGACCCTTCGACTTGATGTAGCTCGTCGGGTACAGCATTTCCTGCATGCCGGGCCCGCCCTTCGGACCTTCGTATCGAACGATGACGACATCGCCCGCCTTCACCTTGTCATTGAGGATGTTCTCGACGGCTTCGTCCTGCGACTCGGTGACGTGCGCCGTGCCTTCGAACACGAGAATGCTTTCATCGACGCCCGCCGTCTTCACGACGCAGCCATCCAGCGCGATGTTGCCCGTCAGCACCGCAAGGCCGCCTTCCTTCGAGAACGCGTGCTCGTACGAGCGAATGCAGCCTTCGGCGCGATCCGTATCGAGGCTCGGCCAGCGCGTGTTCTGGCTGAACGCGACTTGCGTCGGCACGCCTGCGGGACCTGCCATGTAGAACGTCTTGACGGCTTCGTCGTCGGTGAGCTTGACGTCCCATTGCGCGAGCGCGTCTTTCAGCGTCGGCGCGTGCACGGTCGGCACGTCGGTATGCAGCTTGCCCGCGCGATCCAGTTCGCCGAGGATCGCCATGATGCCGCCCGCGCGATGCACGTCTTCGATGTGATACTTGTTCGTGTTCGGCGCGACCTTGCACAGCTGCGGCACGGTGCGCGACAGACGATCGATGTCCTTCATCGTGAAGTCGATCTCGGCTTCGCGCGCGATCGCCAGCAAGTGAAGAATGGTGTTGGTCGAGCCGCCCATCGCGATATCGAGCGTCATCGCGTTCTCGAACGCCTTGAAGCCGACCGAGCGCGGCAGCACGCGCGCCTCTTCCTGCTCGTAATAACGGCGCGCCAGTTCGACGATGCCGCGTCCCGCGCGCTTGAACAACTGCTCGCGGTCGGCGTGCGTCGCGACGACGGTGCCGTTGCCGGGCAGCGAGAGACCGAGCGCTTCGGTGAGGCAGTTCATCGAGTTGGCCGTGAACATGCCCGAGCACGAGCCGCATGTCGGGCACGCGGAGCGCTCGACTTCGGCGACTTCCGCATCGGAATACGACTGGTCGGCGGCGATCACCATCGCATCGACGAGATCGAGCTTCTTCAGTTCGATGGCCTTCGTCTTCGGATTCGCGAGGCGCGTCTTGCCCGCTTCCATCGGGCCGCCCGAAACGAAAATGACGGGAATGTTCAGGCGCATCGCGGCCATCAACATGCCCGGCGTGATCTTGTCGCAGTTCGAGATGCAGACCATGGCGTCGGCGCAATGCGCGTTGACCATGTATTCGACCGAATCCGCGATGATGTCGCGGCTCGGCAGCGAGTACAGCATGCCGTCGTGACCCATCGCGATGCCGTCGTCGACCGCGATCGTGTTGAACTCCTTCGCCACGCCGCCCGCGGCTTCGATCTCACGCGCGACGAGCTGGCCCAGGTCTTTCAGATGAACGTGCCCCGGCACGAACTGGGTGAACGAGTTGACGACGGCGATGATCGGCTTCGAGAAATCTTCGTCTTTCATGCCGGTGGCGCGCCAGAGGGAGCGCGCGCCCGCCATGTTGCGTCCGGCGGTGGAGGTTTTGGAACGGTATGTGGGCATCGTGGTTGCGGTTGGAATGTCGCGAATGAAAGCGGGCCACGAGGGGTGAGGGCCCTTGCGCGCGGCATCCGCGACCTTTTGGGTCGGGTGGGCGCGAATTTTGGGATTATCCCATACCTGCTTCGTCCATTCCGCTTCGACGCGCCGCCTGCACCAGCGCGCGAATCGCCCAGCGTCTGACCTTGCGCGCGCGTGCGTCGTCGAGTTGCAGCACGTCCTTGCAGACGATCATCGCCTCCGTGCCGATGACGAGCGCGAGCGCCTGCGTGAGCGTGTCGAGCGCGGCGGGACTGAACTCGTCTTGCGCGGGTTCGAGCGCGGACTCGATCAACGGTGTGCGGCGATTCTGCCGCAGCGGCATGTCGTCCTGCGATTCGCCCTTCGCCGCCCGCTCCAGCGAATGCGCGAGCATCATGCGCAACGGTGCTTCGTTCGCAAGAATCATGTCGTTGAGCGCGGCGTCGACACGCAACAATCGCGCGACCGGATCGGCCGATGCGCGCGCCGAAAATAGCTGGCTCGCAACGGGTGTGTCGACATCGAGCGATGCTTCGAGCAAGAGCGCATCGATGCTCGGGAAATGCCGATACGCCGTCGCACGCGACACGAGCGCTTCTGCCGCAACCTCTTCCAGCCCGGGCTTGCGCCCTTGCTTCATCAGCGCCGATGCCGCCTTCAGCAGATCCTTGCGCGTGCGCTGCTTCTGATTGCCGCGGGTCTTCGGTTCGGACTTCGCCATATCAAGCCTGCGGCAACTGACCGATGATCGCCGCGAGATCGACCCACACGTTTTCACGGCGAATCTGTCCGCTTTCGCTGAATTCGACGACATGCAGCATGCGAAATTCCAGCGGACGCCCACGGCCTTCGAGCCCGAACGGCCGGCCCGGCGCCTTGCCGCGCCACAACGACTCGTCGATGACAAAGCCGTCGCCATACAGACGGCGCAAGCACTCGACCCGGCTCTCCGACAGATCGGCAAACAACGCTTCGTAGAACGGCCGCGCGCGCTCGCGTCCGTGCGCCGGACCGGCAGGCCAGCCAACGACATCGTGCTCGACATCGTCGGTGAGCGTGGCGAGCACGCCTTCGACATCGTCGCTTCGTTCAAAACCGAAATGCTCTTCGATCTTGCGGTCCATCTCGACAGCAGTCAGCGTCATGATTGCCTCCTTGCACGGGTCATGCTTTCCAATTCATTCTAGTGAGACGACAGTCTCATTACAAGATTGAAATATCGTCTGGTGCGAGATGGTTAGCTATGCAATCACTTCAATGCATCGGCGCATATCGCAGATAAAAAAAAAGCGCAGCCTCTTTCGAGACTGCGCTTTTTTTTCCTTACGGTGCGGGGATCAAACCGCCCGTCGCACCATCAATTCCTTGATCTTGCCGATCGCCTTGGTCGGGTTGAGCCCCTTCGGGCACACGT
>NZ_JALQDZ010000053.1:0-54400 GCF_023630985.1 Caballeronia sp. ATUFL_F1_KS39
CTTGCCCGCCAGCGGCAAGCGATACTTCGCGATCTGACCGATCCCGATGTTCCGGTATTCCGGCCTTGGTTTTTTTAATGCTTCAGCCACATTAGACCCCTTCCCAAACTGATTGACGATTCGCGCGCCGTCGACGATCGACACGGGCGCGACCCGCCCTGCCGATTCGCTTTGACGAGCAACCGGCAACGTATTCGGGGATAGTTCTAGCCCGCGCACTGCGCGATAGCGGTATTTTGTCGCGCGATTGATATACTGTCCAATATCTATCTCGTCTTTCTGAAATAGCTTTTTCATATATCGCATGGAATTGCGACATCTCCGCTACTTTCTGGCCGTCGCCGAGGAACGCAATGTGACGCGCGCGGCCGAGCGGCTCGGCATCGGACAGCCGCCGCTCAGTCAGCAGATTCACGCGCTCGAAGACGAACTCGGCGTGCGGCTCTTTCGCCGCACGGGGCACGGCGTCGTGCTGACGGAAGCCGGCGAGGCGTTCGCCGCCGACGCGAAGCGTCTCGTCGACGACGCGCGTCTCGCCGTCGAGAAAGCGCAGAGCGCGGGGCGCGGCGAGATCGGGCAGCTCAATATCGGCTTCACGGGATCGGCGGCGTTCAATCCGGTCGTGTCGAAGCTCATACGGTCGTATCGGCAGGCTTATCCGAACGTCATGCTGACGCTGACCGAAGGCAATACCGCGCAACTGCTCGCGCATCTCGACGCCGGCCGCGTCGATGTCGCGTTCGTCCGTCTCGGCAGCCAGTCGCCCGCGGGCGTGCAGATCAATCACATCGCGATCGAGCCGATGAAAATCGTGCTGCCCGCCACGCACAAGCTCGCGAAAAAGCGCAAGGTGCCGTTGGCGACGCTGGCGGAGGATCCTTTCGTGATGCTTCCGCGCGAGGCAAGTCCGACATTGCACGACGTCATCATCGGTGCATGCCGTGAAGCGGGATTCGAGCCGGTCGCCGGACAGCAGGCGCCGCAGCTATCATCGGTCGTCAATCTCGTCGCGGCGGAATTCGGCGTGTCGCTGGTGCCGGCGTCGGTGTGCCAGATTCAGGTCGATGGCGTCGCCTACACGGATGCGCTCGGCAGCGCGATCACGATTCGTCTGGCGCTTGCATCGCGCATCGATGCGACAGCCGCCAAGACCGCCAACTTTCTCGATATCGCGCGGCAGATCGTTACGTCATCGACCTGACATTGTCATCAGAACAAGCGTGCATTGCATTCGACGATTTTTCGTCCAACACTTCATCTCGCAAAGAGCGTTGAAGAAGGCCGATTCCCGTCAGGTCGAGGAGCAAGGTCATGCGCGAAGATCTGAAGCATCCGCTGCAATGCACGCCCGCGTGCCGCCGGAGCTTTCTCAAATCAGTTGCGTCTGCAACTATCGCCGGGCTCGCGGTTCCGCCGCTCCTCATGACATCCGCTCACGCCGACGCGTTGACGCACGCGCAGCGCGACGCGATGTCGCCCGAGCAGATTCTCGATGCGATGAAGCGCGGCAACGAGCGTTTCCGCAGAGGCGAACGCAAGGCGCGCAACTACCTTGCCGAACAAAAGACGAGCGCAAAGGGACAATATCCCGCGGCCGTGCTGCTCAGTTGCATCGATTCGCGAGCGCCCGCCGAGGTAATCATGGATCTGGGCATCGGCGATATCTTCAACTGCCGCGTCGCGGGGAACATCGAAAACGACGACATTCTCGGCAGCATGGAATTCGCGTGCAAGCTGATGGGCGCGAAAGTCGTGCTGGTGATGGGACATACGTCTTGCGGCGCGATCAAAGGCGCGATCGCCAATGCCGAACTAGGTCATCTCACGGCGTTGCTCGCGCGCATCAAACCCGCCGTGGAAGCCACGAAGTACGACGGCGAGCGCACGGCGACCAATTACACGTTCGTCGACATGGTGGCGCGCAAGAACGTCGAGTCGACCATCGCGCAGATTCGCCAGGAAAGCGCCGTGCTGAGCGACATGGAGAATCAGCACGCCATCAAGATAGCCGGCGCGATGTACAACCTCGGCACCGGCGCGGTGGACTTCTTCGGCTCTTAACTTTCGACGCGCTCGCGAAGTTCTTCCGTTTGCCTGACGACACCGCGCTTCGCGGACCAATACTCGGTTCGCACGCCGATGTCCTCCGACACGAACGGTCCGCCGCGCGTCGAGCGGTAGTGCGCGAGCGCCTTGTACACGAGACGTTGCCCGATCAGCAGAATCGGCACGTTGAGCAGCACCATCACGATGTTCATCAGATCGGAAAGCGCCCACAGGTTAGGCAATTCGAGTCCCGCAAGCACGGTGAGCGCGCCGAACGGCACGAACACGAGCGAGCCGACGACGCGAATGCCGATGATGAAACCTCTGCTTCGTGAAATGAAGTTGGCCGAGATTTCGGCGAACGAAATCATGCCGAGCAACGTCGTGAACGCAAAGAGGCCGTAGCACACGCACATCACGATCTTGACGACATGCGCGACCGAAACCGGCACGAGCGTTTCGACCGATGCGAGATAGACCGTGATCTTCGATGCCCTGACCGACTCCCACGCCTGACCGTCCACCGTGCCGGTCCATACGTGCGCCATCACGACGATGAAGCCGGTCATCGTGCAGATGACCATCGTGTCGAAGAACACGCCGAGGCTCTGCACGAAGCCCTGTTCGCAAGGGTGATCGTTGTCGGCGATCGCCGCGGCCATCGTGATGGTGCCCTGCCCCGCTTCGTTCGACATCAGCCCGCGCTTGACGCCTTGAGCGAGCGCCGTGCCGATCGCGCCGCCGAAGAGCGCATGCGGCGCGAATGCACCGACGATCACCTCATGAAAGAAGTAGGGAATCAGCGGCAGATTGATGACGATGATGACGAGCGACATCAGACAAAAGAGCGTCGCCTTGATCGGCACGAGCACATCGGTATAAGCGGTCACGCGGCGAATGCCGCCCATGATGATGAACGAGCACGCTGCGATGAGCACCGCCGCGATGACGTAATACACCGTCGACTGACGCCCGAGATGCGTGCCGGTCACCGTATCGGCGATGGTGCCGATCGCGGTGAACACGTTGAACGTTTGCGGCGGCACATTGAAAAGCGCATAGACGATGAATACGAGCGACAGCAACGTGCCGACGAAGCGCTTGTCGCCGAGAATGCGCCGCCCATAGAACGGCAAGCCGCCGACGAACTCGTCGTGCTTTTTCTCCTTGAAGAGCTGCGCGAGCGTCGATTCCATGAACGCGGTCGCCATGCCGAAGAACGCGGCCACCCACATCCAGAACAACGCGCCCGGTCCGCCGACGGAAATCGCGCCCGTAATGCCGACGATATTGCCGGGCCCGGCACGCATCGCGAGCCCGAGCATGAACGACGCAAGCGCGCTGACGCCGGTTTTCGACGACTGCCTGCGCAGCATCATGCGAACGATCTTGCCGACGTTCATCGTCTGGATGAAGCGCGTGCGGATCGTGAAGTGAATGCCCACGCCGACAAGCAAAAGGATCGCGAACGAAAACTGCCCGAGCACGGGGATTTGTGAATAAGCCTTGAAATTCGTGGGGAAATCCCACAAGAAATCCGAGACGGGCGCAATGCAGGCAAACAATGCATTCACGGATTGGAAGAGACTTTCCACGCTTGGGCGTTCCTTTCTTGCTTCGGCCTGTCTGAGACAGGGGTTCGGGATGTTGATAAACGAGTCGTCGCGCGTGCCGCAATGGACGCGCAAACGTGTGCGAGGCCGCGATTATACGGGTCGGCGTCGTACATTCATCCGACGATCGTTTCGTGCAGAAAGGCGCTGGCGCAACGAGACAGTTAGTTGCAGCGAGAAATCAAGCTCATCTCATTCTTCTCTTGCACAATCACGTTCCCAACGCTGCTGGAGAATGAAGATGAAGATGACCGAACGCCTCGCGAAACTTCTCGTCGTGGCTTCGATGGCCCTGCTCGCGTCGCTCGTCAGCTTTGGCAATCTGACGGACTACGGCAGCAACCTGCAGTTCGTCGAGCACGTCATGCGAATGGACACGACGTTTCCCGGCAACGCGAACATGTATCGCGCGATCACGTCGCCGGTGCTTCAGCATCTCGGCTATGACGCGATCATTTTTCTCGAAACGCTCACCGCGCTTCTTTGCTGGACAGGCGTCATCGCGATGGCCCGCGCACTGCGCCAGGAGAGCGCGGCCTTCGCGCGAGCCAAACGCTGGGCGATCGCGGGCCTCACGCTCGGCTATCTCACCTGGCAAGTCTGCTTCATGTCGATCGGCGGCGAATGGTTCGGCATGTGGCAATCGCAGCAATGGAACGGCACCGAAAGCGCGTTTCGCTTCTTCATCACGTTTCTTCTGATATTGATCTTCGTGGCGCGTAGCGAATCAGGTTGAACGCCGATCAGTTCAACGCGACCGCAGCCGCCGCGCCAACGGGCGTGCCTTCGATCGCCACCGACTTCTGCCCGTCCGGCCCCACGGGCACATCGCCGACGAGCGTCGTGCGATACAACTGGCGATCGAAGTCGAGATCGAAGATATCCGTCGGCGCGAGATGCGCGGTCGTGCGGTTGTCCCAGAACGCGATGCTGCCCGGCTCCCACTTGAATCTCACCGTGAATTCCGGCCGCGTCACATGCTCCCATAGCAGTTCGAGCAACACCTGACTTTCGCGCGGCGCGAGCCCCGCGATGTGCTTGAGAAAACCCGGACTGACATACAGCGCGCGTTCGCCGGTCTCCGGATGCACGCGCACCAACGGATGCTCGGCGACGAGCGTGTGATCCGTCACGGCCTTCGTGAACGCATCGGTGCCGCTTGCGCCTTGCGGCGGCGCGAAACGATGCACGCCGCGCAGACCATCGACGAACGCGCGCAGCGGCGCCGACAGCTTCTCGTATGCGATCACGAGATTGGTCCATTGCGTATCGCCGCCATAGGGCGGAATCGTGACGCCGCGCAGGATCGATGCGAACGGCGGATTCACCGCGGCAGTCACATCCGTATGCCAGCCCGTCCACGGACGCAGCACCGATTGCCCTTCGAAGCGCGTGGCCTTGCGAAACTTCGAAATCGAGTAAATCTCCGGATGCCCGTCGACGTGGCCGAACACCGGATGCCCCACCGTGAGCTCGCCGAAGTGCGCCGAGAACGCGATGTGTTGTTCGTGACTCAGGAACTGCTCGCGGAAGAAGACCACGCGCCATTTGAGCAACGCGGCGCGAATTGCTTCGACCTGTGCGGAAGACAAGGGACGCGTAAGGTCGACGCCGCCGATCTCCGCGCCGATATGCGCCGACAGCGGGCTGACAGTCACTTCCGTTTCATTCCCGATGGCCACTGCATTCATTTCGGATTCCTTTGGATGATGGATAAATGAAAGACGTGTCAACTGCCTTGCGCGCTCGAATCGTCAGCGAAGAAATAGTCGCGCCATGATTTCGGCTCGTGACGAATCACGCCGACCTTATGCAGGAATGTGCCCAGTTGGAGCGTGTTTTGCGGCGTCGTCGCGAAGCTCGCTTCCTTGTCGCTGAGAATGCGCTCGACGAACGCAGGCGAGAGCTTCGACCCGTCCTGACGAATATAGATGGCCGCCGCTTGAGCCTTGTCCTTCTCGACGAGCTTCGCCGCATCGTCGAGCGCCGCGCGCACGGCGGCGTAGGTCTTCGGATTGTCCTTGCGCCATTTGTCGGAAGTCACGACAACACTGCCCGTCGACGGTCCGCCGAGGATTTCGGTGGAACTCGTGACCTTGTGGATCTTCGGATCTTCGAGTTCCTGATACTGATAGGGCGCGTTGGAGAAATGCAGATTGACGACCGAGTTGCCCGATAACATCGCGGTCGTCGCATCGGCGTGCGGCATGTTGACTTCGAAACGGTCGAGCCGCGCATACTCGGCATCGCCGAACGCCCTGGCCGACGCCAATTGCAGCAGACGTCCCTGCTGCGACACTGCGACGGACACTACCGCGATGCGATCCTTCTCGCCGATATCCCTGATGCTGCGAATGCGCGGATCGTTCGTCACGAGATACACCGGCACCGCGCTTTGCGCCGCAATGGCCCGAAAATCCTGATGCCCGCGCGTGCGATCCCAGATCGTCATCAACGGCCCGATGCCGATAGTCGCGATATCCGCCGCGCCTGAGAGCAGCGCTTCGTTCACGGCCGCGCCGCCGGAAAGCGTGTTCCACTGCACGTCGATATCGAGGCCCGCGCGCGCGCCGGCCTTCTCGATGAGCTTCTGGTCCTTCGCGACCTTGAGCAGCAACGAGCCGATGCCATATTGATCGACGATCTTCACCTTGCCTTCGGCGTGCGCGCGATGCATCGGTAAAGCACATGCCGCCATCAACGCGAGCATGGCGAAGAGGCGATGCAATGAAGTCGTCGGGATCATGCGGGGATATCGTGGATGAGCGGCGAGCGATCAATGTACTAGCCGCTTCCTCACACGCGAACGAAGAAATCCCGATACGGATAGCTTCGTTCGCGATAAGCGCCAGGGCGGCGCTCACGACGATTCGATGCACTGCGCCGTTCGAAAGACGCAGTGCGGTGCAACATGCTTACCAGTGATAGTTCATGCCGGCGAACACCTGACGTCCGTAACCGAACGCACACCAGCTGCCGTAGTAGCACGACGCGACGTATTCCTTGTTGAAAAGGTTCTGCGCGTTCACATACAGCTCGACGCCCTTGAACTGCGGCATGGCGCGGCCGAGATCGTAGTTCAGCGTGGCATCGACGAGGAAGAAGCTCGACACCTTGAAGCTGTTGTCGCTGCTATACGTCGTGCCGGTGTAGCGTCCGCCCGCGCCCATCGAGAGACCGGCGAGCGGTCCGCGATTGACCGTGTAATACGCCCACAACGAAGCCTGATTCTGCGGAATCGCGGGCAGGAACTTGCCTTCGAGACCGCTGTTGTCCTTCGTGTACTTCGTGCTGAGATACGTGTAGCTCGCCGTGACGTTCAACGAATCCGTGAGGCTCGCCTTCGCTTCGAGTTCGACGCCGAGCGAGCGCGCTTCGCCGACCGCCGACTGGAAGTTCGGGTTGTCCGCATTGACCGTCAGCAGATTCTTGCGCGTCAGGTCGAACAGCGCGGCCGAGAAGAACGCGTTGTAGCCCTTCGGCTGGAACTTCACGCCGACTTCATACTGACGTCCCTTCTCCGGCGAGAACTGCTGACCGTTGATGTCCGTGCCCGCTTGCGGCGTGAACGATTCGGTGTAGCTGACATACGGCGCGATGCCGTTATCGAACACATACGTGAGGCCCGCGCGACCCGTGAACGCGCGATCGAACTGATGCGACACGACGCCGTACGTCGTGTTGTTCGAATCGCTGCTCGCCCAGTCCTCGCGTCCGCCGAGCGTGAGAATCACGTTGCCCCAGCGCGCCTGATCCTGCGCATACACGCCGTATTGCGTGCCGCTCAGGATCTGGTGATAGCGGTCCGGCGGCGTGATCGCCTGGTTGTAGTTCGGCGCGAACATGTCGAGCGACGGCGCGGTGCCGAAGCCCGCATCGAAGTTGCTCGCATAGTGCTGGTAATCGAAGCCGAACAGCAGCGTATGGTCGATCGGGCCGGTCGAGACGTTGCCTTCGAGCTGATTGTCGAGCTGAATCGTGTTCAGGTTGTCCTTCGACGCAGCCGTGCCGCGATCGAGCGTGCGCAAGTCGTCTTCGAGCGCGCTCGCATAGACGCTCTTGTAGTCCTGCGCGAGATGCAGCAGACGTCCGTTCGAGCGGAACGACCACGCGTTGTTGAGCTTGCGGTCGAACTTGTAGCCGATCGATTCCTGCACGCGATTGAAGCTCTCGAAGTTGTGATCGCCGTCGTAAAAGTCGCTCGGCAGCTTGCCGTTCGGGTTGTAGAGCACCGTGCCTTGCGGCGGCACGCTGCCGTAGGACGTGCTGTCCGGATCGTGCTGATAGAGGCCGTACAGCGTGAGCGAAGTCTTGTTGTCCGGACGCCACGTGAAAGACGGCGCGATCGCGATGCGCTTGTTGTACGTCGATTGCACTTGCCCGTCTTCCGAACGCGCGATGCCGGTGATGCGGTACAGATAGCGATCGTCGCCCGCGATCGGCCCGGAGAAATCGAACTTGGCCGACTTGTGCGCGTAGTTGCCGAACTCGATGCCCACTTCATGCAGCGGCACGACCGTCGGCATCTTGCTTTCCTGATCCAGCAGGCCGCCCGCCGCCGCCTGACCGTACAGCACCGAGACCGGGCCCTTCAGCACTTCGACGCGCTCCATCAAATACGGATCGATCTGCGGCACCGCGTACCAGCCGTTGTCGAGCAGCTTGAGACCGTTCCAGTACTTGTCGGCGTCGAAGCCGCGCACTTTGAGCATGTCGTAACGCGTCGCGATGCCGCCGCGCGTTTCGGGCGTCACACCCGACACATAGCGCACGGCCGCATTGAGCGTCTGCGCGTTCTGCTGATCCATCTGCTCGCGCGTGACGACCGAGACGGACTGCGGTGTCTCGAGGAGCGACGTGCCCGTCTTGAGCGCCGTCGATTCTTTCGCGACGTAGCCTTTCGTCGGACCATACGGTTCATCGACGTTCTGCGCCGTGACCTTCACCGCGGGCAGCGTGCTTTCGGCCGGCGCGTTCGACGCCGCAGCCGCCGATGCACCCGACGGCGCATCCGCGGACTGTGCGTGGGCGAGCGGCGCTGCCGCGAACAGCAGCAAGGCGGCCAGTTTCAAAGGCCGCATCGCGACCGGGCTCGTCGTTCCTGTCTTCATGCTCATTTCTTTTGGAAGTCCATTGCGTGTGAATGCGAATCGTTATTATTTGCGTCCGCATTGTGACAAGATGTTTTGTCTTTGTAAAGAATCGATTGGAAATCTTTAGTCCAAAAACGACACTCTCGATCTGCCCGAGCCGCGCCAGGCACGCATGGCCTGGACTGGATTCGTTAATGCGGATGCGGTCGACATCGCCGCATTCATCGGCGCATGGACGCGCGCAGCTCAACGAGCCGCTTTCTTCTTCGCTTTCGTCTGATTCAACGAGATCGCCGCGCGCACGAGATTCTTAAGCGCGTGTGCATCGATCTTGTCGCCTTCGAAAAAATCGATTGCACGCCGCGCGTTGCCTTCGAGGCTCGCGTTGAAGAGTTTGTCGGGGTCCGGCAGGCTCGCTCCGTGCGCGAAGGTGAGCTTCACTTTGTCCTTGTGCGCGTTGCCCACCGCGATCATGCCGTCGCGATACCAGACCGGGCTGCCCATGTACTTCCACTCCTCGACGATCCCTTCGTCCGCCGCGAGGATGATCTTGCGCACATTGGCGAAGGTCTCGCCGCGCCAATCCGCGATGCCCGCGATCAGTTCGTCGATACGTTCCGATGCATTCATGCATTTCTCCTGTTTTTATTCGTGAGCGACATCAGCGGACGAGGCCCGGACTGCCTATGGTGATTTGCAGCCTTTGCGCCTGATCGAGATGAAAGATGAATGAAGGACGCGAGCGGATCAGCAAGGTTCGCGCGTCCGCGCTGCGCGCCGTGCGGATATAGCCTTCGACGGTACGCACCAGCTTCTGCAACGAGACGACCTCGTGTTCGAGATACGCTTCGTCGAAATCGTAGGTGCTGGTTTCATCGAGCTCGGCGATCTCGCTGTTGCTTTGCTTCGTCAATGCGTCGCTCGTCGCGCTGCGTTGCGGCTCCGTGCCGAAGCGCTGCGTCAGCGTCATGATCTCCTGATTGACCTGCGCGTGTTCCGACACGATCCGTTTCGCGTAGACCTGCAGGCTGTTGGAGCGCGTCTTGCGCAACGCGAGATTGGCCGCCGCGATCTCGGCCTGATTCGCGACGAAGACGACGCCGAGCATCTGTTCATCCGTAAGCGAAGGCTCTTGCGCGTACACACGAGCCGTCCAAAAGAGCAACACGAGCAACGCCGCGACGATGCGCTTGCCGTTCATGCGCGCCTCCCGATCATGTCGACGGCGATGACTTTACCTTGAAACATGTGCTTCACCTGTCCGAAACGGTGGCCTTTCGTGTTCGATATGCGAGCCTTCAGGTCGCCCACTCCTCGCAAAGCAGCGTCCAGTATGGAGTGCAGGCCGATGCGTGGACTAAGATGTAGCCTTTGATCCAAACCAAGCTCCTGCCGCTTTTTACGAAGACGGCGGCACATCAACTTTCCCTTCAACTCTATGAACGCCGAAACGGTTTGGCCCGAGCAATCCTTCGACTGTGAAGGCTGGCGCGGCGAGATGGCTTCGCGCATCGCCAGCTTCGACTGGTCGGACACGGCCATGGGCCCGATCGATCGATGGTCGAAGAGTCTGCGGGCAGCCGTGCAACTTCTGCTTGCTTCGCCTGTGCCGCTCGTCATGCTCTGGGGCCGGCGCGGCACGATGATCTACAACGACGCCTATGCGGGCTTCGCCGGTGGACGTCATCCGTTTCTGCTCGGCAAGCCTGTCGAAGACGGCTGGCCCGAGATCGCCGCGTTCAATCGCAATGTCGTGGACACCTGTTTGTCCGGCGCAACGCTGTCCTACGCCGACAAGCGTCTCACGCTGCATCGCAATGGCCGGCCCGAAGACGTGTGGATGGATCTGCACTACAGTCCTGTCGCAGAAGACGACGGTCATCCGGCAGGCGTGATTGCCGTCGTCGTCGAAACGACTCGCAAGGTACTTGCCGAAGACAAGCTGCTCAAGCTCATGCAGACGCTGGAAGAACGCGTCGCGGAAGCGGTCACGGCGCGCGTCGAGGCCGAGGAGCGGTTTCGTCAGGTGCAGAAGCTGGAAGCCATCGGCAATCTGACGGGCGGCGTCGCGCACGACTTCAACAACGTCTTGCAGATCATCTCCGCGAACCTGCAGTTGATCGAACTCGCGACGCGCGACAAACCCGATCTCACACGCAGGCTGCGCGTGATGAGCGAAGCCGTCGCGCGCGGCGGCAAGCTCGCCTCGCAGATGCTCGCCTTCGCGCGACGTCAGCCGCTCAATCCCGCCGTCGTCGATCCGGCGAAGCTCGTCGCGGACATGTGCGAGTTCCTGCAACGCGCGCTGCCCGAATCGATCAAGCTGAAGACCACGGTATCGTGCGATGCCTGGAATCTCTTCGTCGATCGCCATCAACTGGAAAACGCGCTGCTCAATCTCGTCATCAATTCGCGGGACGCGATTCATGAAGGCGGCAACATTCAGCTCGAAGTCTCGAACGCGACCCTCGGCGATCAGATGACGACCGGTCTCGCGTTGCCCGCGGGCGATTACGTGAAGCTCGTTGTTACCGACGACGGCGATGGCATGCCCGACAGCGTAAAAGCACGCATGTTCGAGCCTTTCTATTCGACGAAAGCCGAAGGCCAAGGCACCGGCCTCGGCCTGAGCATGGTGTTCGGCTTCGTGTCGCAAAGCGCGGGCTGCGTGGATGTCGAAACGCAGGTGGGCGAAGGCACATCCGTCGCGTTGTACTTCCCACGCTGCACGCAAGTCGAATCGACGAATGCGCACGGCGCGCGCCCGCGTGCATCGAGCGGCGGCGAAGTGGTGCTCGTCGTCGAGGACGATGCCGACGTGCGCCTCGCGACCATCGACATGGTTGCGCAGCTCGGCTACAAGGTGCTGTCGGCGCCGAGCGCGGAATCGGCGCTTGCCGTCCTGCAGAAGCATGGCCACGTCGATCTTCTTTTCAGCGATGTCGTGATGCCCGGCACGCTGCGCGCGAACGAGCTCGCGAAGATCGCGAGCGCGCCGCCGTATAACGCGACCGTGGTGTTCGCATCGGGCTATACGCGCGACATCATCTTTCACGAAGGGCGGCTCGACAAAGGCGTCGTGCTGCTGAAAAAGCCCTTCACGTTCGATGACCTCGCACGCACGATCCGCCATGCGCTCGATGCGCGGCGCTGAACGTCAACGCGACACGCGCGCCTTCGCCCAGTCGGCCTTCTTCGCAAGCGCGATGAACGCCGCGAGATATTCGACGCTGACATCGGCTTCGCGCGTGCCGAGATAAATCTTCTTCGCAATGCCCTTCCTCCCTAGCTTGAGCACGGCGAGCGGCATGCGGTCCGCGTATTCTTCCGCGAGCCAGCGTGGCAGCGCCGCGACGCCACGCGCACTCGCGACCATCTGCATCATGATGTCGGTCGTCTCGATCGTCTTGTGCCTTCTCGGCACGACATTCGCGGGCGTGAGGAACTGGGTGTAGATATCGAGGCGATCGGTTTCGACCGGATACGTGATCAGCACTTCCTGCGCGACCTGCTCCGGCGTGACATGAGCGGCATCGGCGAGCGTGTGCGCTTCGGGCACGACGAGCACCTGCTCGTAATCGAAGACGGGCGTGAAGCGCAAGCCCGGTTTCTTCAGCGGATCGGGTGTCACGAGCACGTCGATGTCGTAACCGAACAGCGCGCCGATGCCGCCGAACTGAAAGCGCTGCTTCACGTCTACATCGACATCGGGCCAGCGCGCGAGATACGGCGACACGACCTTCAACAGCCACTGATAGCACGGATGACACTCCATGCCGATGCGCAAGGTGCCGCGCTCGCCTTCGGCATATTGCTTCATGCGCGCTTCGGCGAGTTCGAACTGCGGCAGCATGCGATTGGCGAGGCCAAGCAGATACTGGCCCGCCTGCGTGAGCCGCATGCTGCGCCCTTCGCGCGTCCACACCGCCGTGCCCAACTGCTGCTCCAGCTTCTTCACCGTATGGCTCAGCGCGGATTGCGTGAGGTTGAGCACGGCGGCGGCGGCGGTCAGCGAGCCTTGGTGCTCGACTTCTCGCACGACCATCAGATGCGCGCGTTCGAGCATAGGCGTCTCCATGAACAAATTTAATCGATGCATGAAATTAAACCATTTTTATTCATGCATGGGAAATTCTATCATCGTCGCCATTCACTCTCTTTCCGACGAGAACACGCAACGATGGCCACGACACATAACCTCGGTTTCCCGCGCATCGGCGCAAACCGCGAGCTGAAGTTCGCGCTCGAAAAGTACTGGAAAAAAGAGTCATCGCGCGACGAGTTGAAGGCGGTCGGCGCTCACTTGCGCGAGCGCCACTGGAAGCATCAGTCGCGTCTCGATCTCGTGCCGGCCGGCGATTTCGCGTTCTACGATCAGGTGCTCGACATGAGCTTCACGCTCGGCAATCTGCCCGAACGCGTGCGCGGCTTTCACGGCGATGCGCTCGACAACGCCTTCCGCGTCGCTCGCGGAGGCTCTTCCGAAAGCGCTAAGGAACATGCAGCGTGCTGCGAGGGCGTGGCTGCGGGTGAGATGACGAAATGGTTCGATACCAACTATCACTACATCGTCCCCGAGTTCGATGCGGCGACGCAGTTCACGCTCGATACGTCGCGTCTCGTCGAGCAGCTCGGCGAAGCGCGCGCGCTCGGCGTGAACGCGAAGCCCGTCATCATCGGGCCGGTGACGTATCTCTGGCTCGGCAAGGCGAAGGACGACTCCGACAAGCTCGCGCTTCTCCCGCGCCTGTTGCCCGTCTATGCGGCGCTGCTCGATCACTTCGCGGCGCTCGGTATCGAATGGGTGCAGATCGATGAACCCGCGCTCGTCACCGAACTCGATACGCAATGGCGCGACGCTTTCGTCACCGCTTACGATGCGCTCTCACAACGACGCGTGCGCCTTCTGCTTGCGACCTACTTCGGCCAGTTGCAGGAGAATCTCGATCTCGCGTGCAAGCTGCCGATCGACGGCCTGCATATCGATGCGATCAACGCGCGCGATGACGTCGGCGCCGCTGCATCGCTGTTGCCGGATTCGTCGGTGCTATCGGTCGGCGCGATCAATGGCCGCAACATCTGGAAAACCGATCTGAACGCCACGCTCGACTGGCTCGAACCGCTGCATGCATCGCTCGGCGACAGGCTGTGGATCGCGCCATCGTGCTCGCTGTTGCATACGCCCGTCGATCTTGCGAGCGAAATGAAGCTCGATGCCGAAATCAGATCGTGGCTCGCATTCGCGCTACAAAAGCTCGATGAACTCGATGTGCTCGCGCGCGCCTTGAACGACGGTCGCGCCAGCGTCGCCGATGCGCTCGCGTGCAACGCGGCCGCGATCGCGAGCCGCCGCGCATCATCGCGCGTGCATAACCCGGCGGTGAAAGAAGCGCTCACAAAGATCGACGCGACGCTCGGCCAGCGCGCGAGCGCATACGAAACGCGCGCGCAGAAGCAGGCCGCGATGCTCGCGCTGCCCGCCTATCCGACGACGACCATCGGCTCGTTTCCGCAAACGAACGAAATCCGTCATGCGCGTCGTCAGTTCAGGAGCGGACAGCTCGATACAGCCACCTATCGCGCCGCGATGGAACGCGAAATCACGCGCGCCGTGAAGGAACAGGAGGCGCTCGGGCTCGACGTGCTCGTGCACGGCGAAGCCGAGCGCAACGACATGGTCGAGTACTTCGGCGAGCGGCTCGACGGCTATGCGTTCAGCGAGTTCGGCTGGGTGCAGTCGTATGGATCGCGCTGCGTGAAGCCGCCGATTCTGTTCGGCGATATCAGCCGTCCGAAGCCGATGACCGTCGAATGGACCCGCTATGCGCAAGCGCAAACCCGGAAGCCGATGAAAGGCATGCTGACCGGTCCCGTCACGATCCTGAACTGGTCGTTCGTGCGCGACGATCAACCGCGTTCCGAATCGTGCCGGCAACTCGCGCTCGCGATCCGCGCTGAAGTGCTCGATCTGGAGGAGGCCGGCGTTCGCGTGATCCAGATCGATGAGGCCGCGTTGCGCGAAGGCCTGCCGCTGCGCCGCGCGCAATGGGATGGCTATCTGCGCTGGGCGGTGGAAGCGTTTCGCATCGCCGCGAACGGCGTGCGCGACGAAACGCAGATACACACGCACATGTGCTATTCGGAGTTCAACGACATCATCGCATCGATCGCCGATATGGATGCCGATGTCATCACCATCGAAACGTCGCGCTCCGACATGGAACTGCTCGAAGCCTTCGACCATTTCAAGTATCCGAATCAGATCGGGCCGGGCGTGTACGACATCCACTCGCCGAATATCCCGAGCGAAGCGCAAATCGTCGCGTTGATGACGAAGGCAGCGGAGCGGATTCCGCGCGAGCGTCTGTGGGTGAATCCCGACTGCGGACTCAAGACGCGTCAATGGGGCGAAGTGATTCCCGCGCTGCGCAACATGGTCGCGGCCGCGCATACGCTGCGTGCATCGGCGTAAATCGCTTCATACGGTCAGCATGTTGCGGCCCGCGAGCTTCGCACGATATAGCGCGACGTCCGCATGGCGGCATTGCGGCATGGCCCTTGCTCGCCGAATACACATATCCTCGTCCAAAGGAGACGCGCATCATGAAGCTCTATTACGCGCCCGGCGCATGCAGTCTCGCCGATCACATCGCGATGCACGAAGCCGGCCTGACCTTCGACCGCGTGAAGGTCGATCTCAAGACCAAGGTGACGGAAGACGGCACGCCCTTCGGCGAAATCAACCCGAAGAGTTATGTGCCCGTCGTCGAGTTCGACGATGGCAAGCGTCTCACCGAAAACGTCGCGATTCTTTCGTGGGTCGCGCAAAAAGCGCCATCGCTCGCGCCTTCCGGCGACGACGGCCATCTGCGTCTGCTGGAAATGCTTGCGTTCATTTCGACCGAGATCCACAAGCAGTTCGGACGCGTGTTCCGGCCCACATCCGATGCGGAAGCGTCGGCGGCGCGCGAGAAAATCGGCCAGCGCTTTGCGTATGTCGCGAAGACGATGCGTGGCGATTATCTCTTCGGCAACGATGTAAGCGTCGCGGATGCCTATCTCTTCACGATGCTGACGTGGGCGCAGAAAATGGGCGTCGATATGCCCGCCGAGCTCCAGGCGTTCTACAAGCGCATGCGCGAGCGCCCCGCAGTGAAACTTGCGTTCGAGCACGAAGGGCTTGAATGAGGGAAACGCGTTGCTGGCCGCAAAGCCCGGAACGCGCCTTGCGCCATGCTTCGTACCAACATCGACATACGGAGGCAGGTCATGCAAGCGAACAGAACCATCGCGATTTCGGCTTTACTGATGGCGCTCTCGGGCGGCGCATTCGCCGCAGCCGATCAGACGCAGCCGGGCGCAAGCCACGGACCGTCGAGCGCGAGGAACGCGCAGGATGCGGCCGGCATCACGCCGAACTCCGGCCACAGCAGCGCGCCGTCGACGGGGCCGTCCGGCGTGGGCGGCTCATCGAATGGAACGAGCGGCGCGGGTGCGGGCACACGCCAAGGATCGGGCGGCATGCAGCCGCGTCTGAACGGCAGCGGCGGCACGAACGGCCAGACGAGCCCGTCGACGACCGGCGGCGGCGCGCAAGGCTGGTAATGCGTCAGGGCGTGTCGGGTGTGTCGAACCAGTCGTCGGCGGCGCGAAGTTCGAGCGAGCATTCGTTCGCGTTCGCCTGACCCGAGCGCGACTGGTCGAACGCACTCCGCACGTGCGCGATCACGCGATCCTGCACGATGAGGCGCTGCGCGGTATCCATCGCGCCATATCGCTCGAACTGACGCGCCGCGATGCGCAACACGACGCTGCAACGCGCATCGAGCGTCGTGTCGCGGCCCGTCTCGATGGCCCACGATACGTTGATGACGATGTCGTCGCCTTCGTCCACCACGCCTACGAACGGCGTCTTCCGCGCATCGAACGCACGCGACAACGCCACCTGCAATTCCTCCACGCGCTGATCCTGATCGGTGTATTTCATTCCTCGCTCTCCTGGATGCCTGTTCGATAATCGCCCAGCAAGCCGCGCTCCTGTCTGTAACGCGAACGGGTCCGTTGCTTGCTGCGCCCGATACGAAGGCGCGCGCCGCGTGCCGCATCACGATTCCGGGAGGCACATCATGACGCCAGACAAGCCCGTGCCGCATGCCACCGCCGACGATATGGACGAACCCGTAGGCGAAGACACGAAGCAGCATCAACTCGACGAACGCGAAAAGCGCACGCACGACGCATCGGAAAACGAATTGCCGTCGACGCAGGAAAAGAATCCCGTTCCGCCCAATTCCAACGCAACGTAGCCGATGCATCGCGCAGGTCATTCAACGAGGGATCACATCATGTCTACCGAGACTTACGTTCGCAACGGACATCGCGTCGAGATCACGATCGATCACGATCCAACGGGTCAATGCACCTGGTCCTACACGATCGATGCGGACGGCTTCACTGAAATGCGCGATCGGCCGTTGGAAAGCGCGGACGCCGCGAGGGAAGCGGCCACGACGCACGCGAACGCCAAGGCCGACGCACTGCCCCCCGGCGACGAGGCCGGGGCCTAAGCGCTCCGGCGGTCTTTGATTCGGCGGATCGCCGATGGGATGCGGCGCGCCATCGGGCGGCACGGGATCGTCATCCGGTACGGAAGGATCGGGATCGACGTCGGGCGGCGGGATTTGCATGCGTTGGTCGGCGTCTGCGGAAAAGCGCGGTGAGTTCATCCTCATCTCCGGTTTGTCGGTCAGATGAACTTCCGCATTCCCCATGCCGCGGCCCTTGTCATGGCAACAACGTCGATGAATCCAGATCGGCGAGCTTGCCGAGTTCTTCGCGCCGCGTATCGCATGCATCGCGCACGCGCTGCCCAAAGCCGATCCAGATCGCGAACGCGACGACAGACAAACTTCCAAGCGTGATGAACGCCGCCGGATAGCCATAGTGATGCGCGATCCAGCCGCCGAGCATCGGGCTCAGGCACGCGCCCGCCGCCTGGACGCCAAGCACCGCGCCCTGCCCCAGATTCACTCGTCCGCTTCCGTGCAGGAGATGCACGACGAGCGCGGGCACCGCGACGGTCTGCAAGCCCGCGCCGATGCCATCGAGCACCTGCACCGGCACGATGCCCCATGAAGGCGCGATCCACGCGGCCGTCATCGCGCGCAGCGGCAGCGTCGCGAGCGTGACGAGGATGATGCACCAGAAGCCCCATCGGCGAATCAGGCGGCTCGCATAGGCCGCCGCGACGAGCATCACGATCTGCGAGATCACGATATTGGCGGCCGTCACATGGCTGGGATCGGCAGTATGCGCCGACGCGACCGCGAGACTGTAGAGCGGCAGCATCGCGGAATTGCCGAGGTTGAACGCCGCGAGCGCGGCCGCCAGCACGAGCAGCGAGCGGTTGCGCAGCAGAACCTGTATGGCATCGGCGCGCGTGTCGGAGGGATCGTCGTTGTCGTCCTTTGCAATGCCGCGCGCGAAATGCCGATGCACCGAGCGCGGCGGAATCCACAGCGCCGCGAAGATGCAGCCCGCACCGAACGCCGCGCTCAACGCGAAGATGTACGGCATGCCGAGCCACGCGCCGAGCCAGCCCGAAAGCACCGCGGCCGCAATATTGCCCGCGTGATTCGCCACCTGATTGCGTCCGAACTGGCGATCGAAATCCTGCCGTCCGACGATGCCGAGCGTGAGGCCCGCGAGCGCGGGGCCCATCGTCGCGCCTGCGATCGCCGTGGCCACTTGCGACAGTGTGACGGGCCAGAAGCCTTGCCACATCCAGATGATGATCGCCGCGACGATGGACAGCGCGCTCGCGACCGCGACGATGGCGCGCCGGTGCGGCGTGGCATCGACGAGCGCGCCGGCGGGCGTCGTCACGAGCATGCCGACGATGCCGCCGATGGTCAGCACCGTGCCGATGCGGTCCGGCGTCCAGCCGTGCGCTTGCAGATAGATACCGAGAAACGGGCCGACGCCCGCCTGGACGTCCGCCGCGAAGAAGCTCACGGCGATGAGCGGACGGGTTGGCTTCACATTGTGTATTGGCATGTTTTGGATTCAGAGCACGACCTGCACGCTAGGTTCGACGACACCTTCGCTTCGAAGTCCGTAGTATTTTGCGCTCGATGCCGAATGGATCTTAGCGCGCAGCATGAGCCCGTTAACGCTTGCTTCGGCGCTGGCGTCGATCGACGATCGATGCCGTCATCGCGCGCGGGGCGCAAGGCGCGATGCTCGCGTGCATCGTTCGATGTGAGTGTCATCCGAGGTATGCGTCTCCTTTATGCCGTGCCGAACGCACAGCAAATCGCATTCCGCGTGCTCGCGAGCAGTGGCGAACTGGGACTGTCGCTTGCTGCCTCTTCAACGTTCTGACCTTTTTCGGGAAATGTTCATGAACACCTTTGAAGAAGCGCGGGAACGCATGGTCGAACGTCAGTTGAAGGGGCGCGGCATCAGGAACGCGCGCGTGCTCGAATGCATGAGCGCCATCGCCCGCGATGCCTTCGTTCCCCCAGCCCTTGCCGAATTCGCCTACGAGGACAGCCCGTTGCCGATCGCCGCGGGTCAGACGATCTCGCAACCGTACATCGTCGCGCTGATGCTCGAAGCCGCCGACCTGCAACCTGGCGATCATGTCCTCGACATCGGCACCGGCTCGGGTTATGCGGCGGCGATCGCGGCATGTATCGCGGCGCGCGTCGATACCATCGAACGGCATCGCGAACTCGCCGACGATGCCGCCGCCTTGCTCAAGGCGCTCGGGCTCACGAACGTCAGCGTGCATCATGCGGACGGCACGCTCGGCATGCCGCAGCACGCGCCCTTCGACGCGATCATCGCGGCGGCGGGCGGTCCATCCGTGCCCGACGCATGGCGCGCGCAACTCAAGATTGGCGGACGGCTCGTGATGCCCGTCGGCGACGCGCGCGAATCCCAGCGTCTGATGAAATACACGCGCACGGACGACGATGTGTGGCGCGACGAAGACCTCGGCGGCGTGATGTTCGTGCCGTTGATCGGCGCGCAAGGCTGGAGCGACGAACCCGACATTCGCACGGACAAACCCACGCTCGAGGAGTCCGTTGCGCGCACGTTGCCCGATCTGATCCGCGCATCGGCGGTGCGTCTGCCCGCGCTCGGTGCGCCCGACTTCGCACATGCGTTCGATCGTTTCGCGGACAAGCGCGTCGTGTTGCTCGGCGAAGCGAGCCACGGCACCGCCGAGTTCTATGTAGCGCGCGCCGCCATCACGCGGCGTCTCATCGAACGGCACGGCTTCAGTTTCGTCGCGGTGGAAGCGGACTGGCCCGATGCCGCGATCATCGACGAGCACGTTCGCGGCCGTCCGCGCGCGCGACCCGAAGCACGACCGTTCACGCGTTTCCCTACGTGGATGTGGCGCAATACCGAGTTCGCCGCGTTCGTCGCGTGGCTGCGGCAGCACAACGCCGCGTTGCCCGACGAGCGCCGCGCCGCGTTCTATGGACTCGACCTGTATAGCCTTTCCGAATCCATCGCCGCCGTGCTCGCGTATCTCGACGCACAGGACCCGGGCGCGGCGCGCATTGCCCGCGTGCGCTATGGATGCCTCACGCCCTGGCAGAAAAACCCCGCTGTCTATGGACGCGCCGCGTGGCAGGCGGGCTTCGGCACATGCGAGGAAGCCGTCGTCGCGCAATTGCGCGATCTGCTGGACAGACGGCTCGCCACGTCCGCGAGCGATCACGGACTGCTCGACGCGACGCATAACGCGCGGCTCGTCGCATCGGCGGAGCAGTACTATCGCGCGATGTACGGGGCATCGGCGGAAAGCTGGAATCTGCGCGACACGCACATGTTCGACACGCTCGACAGCCTGCTCGATGCATGGGGACCGGACGCGCGCGCGGTCGTATGGGCGCACAACTCGCATCTCGGTGATGCATCCGCGACCGAGATGGGCCGCATGCGCGACGAGTTGAACGTCGGTCAGCTATGCCGCGAGCGCTTCGGCGACGACGCCGCGCTCATCGGCTTCGGCACGCACGCGGGCACGGTCGCGGCGGCATCGGACTGGGAGGAGCCGATGCAGATCATGCAGGTGCGGCCATCGCGCGCCGATAGTTACGAGCATCAGTTTCATCTTGCGGGCGCGAGTCCGTGCCTCGTCGATCTTCGTGCCGGCGTGAACGATGCACTGCGCGACGCATTGGGCGAGGAGCGGCTCGAACGCTTCATCGGCGTGGTCTATCGGCCCGATACCGAGGTGTACAGCCATTACGCGCAAGCCGAGCTGTCGGCGCAATTCGATGCGTTCGTGTGGTTCGATACGACGCGCGCGGTCAGCGCGATCGAGCCTTCACAAGTCACGCACGAGACGCCAGAAACCTTTCCGTTCGGCGTCTGACGCGCGTTTGCGCGTAATGGAGCGCGTAATGGAACGTAAGCGTTGCTTACACATGCTCACGTCATTTTCGTTGCCCATTGCGTACAGTCCGGGCATCCAGAACATCTCTTTGCCACTTCGAGAGGAACGAACATGAAGAAGAGTCGAATCGTCGCCGCACTGGTTTGCGCGAGCATCGGACTGACGACGGGCGCCGTTTTCGCACAGCCCGCACCCGGCGGTCCGGACGGCTATCACGACGCGCATCGCGCACCGGGCGGTCCGGGCGGTCCCGCTGCCAAGGGCGGTCCCGGCGCGCCGGGTCATGGTCCGGAGATGAATGGCCGCGACGCGCCCCGCCCGCCGCAGCATGCCAACGATGAGCCGCGTCGCGACTGGCGCAAGGGCGAGCGTCTTGATAACGATTACCGAAGCCGTCAGTACGTCGTCGACGACTGGCGCGGACAAGGCCTGCGTCAGCCGCCGCGCGGTTATCAGTGGGTCGGCGTCGGTGCGGACTATCTGCTGGTTGCGGTCGCGTCGGGCGTCATCGCGCAGGTCGTGTTGTCGCATTGATCTGCGTTGAATGCGCATAAAGAAAAGCCCGCCTGTCGAGGCGGGCAAGATGCGCTTAAACGAGAGGGGGTCGAAGCGCACATCCAACGCGGTACGTTACGAATGATTCGTGCGACTACAGCTTCCTGCGAATCGTGCCGGGCGAATCGGCGCTTTCCGTGGTCCTTGCCGGCGGGTCCGGCACAGCGACCGTCTGATCGAAAACGAAGCCCATTGCGATGTGCTCGGTGTTCGTGGATCCACATGCGGGGCACGTATCGTCTTCGACAGCATCGTCTGAATATATGAGCTTGTTGCATGCTGCACAGCGTATAAGCATCTGTACTCCCGAAGTTCCAAGAAGATCGTCTCTCATTTATATGTCAAAACGAACGCACAGCCAATTGTTCTTTATGGGTGCCTTATGGGTCGCCTGTCGGGTCCCCTCTTAGGTCGCCTCGAGCACGCTTTAACCACCACGTTAATACGCTGTACACCGTTCAGCGGATGATGCTCCACTCGGACTCGATCGCGCCCGCAGCCATCGCGCACTCGCTGAACGGCGGCACCGGCTGCGCATCGGGCGTGCCGTGCCAGCGCACTTCGAAGCGCTCTTCCATCCGTTCCGGTCCCTTCGCCGCGCCCGCAATCGAGGCGAGCCTGCAACCCGCGGCCTGCATCGATTCAGCCAGCGTGTCCCGCGAAAAGACGCCTCTTTCATAAGTTATCCGGAGCTCCGCATGGTTCTCGCGCGGTATGCGTCTTTCGACCTCCTTCAGAAACCAGAGCACGACGATCCCGAGCCCGAGTCCCGCCGCGCCGAGTCCGAGCTGACCGCCGCCGAAGCACAGTCCGACCACGGTCACGAACCATAACGTCGCCGCTGTCGTCACGCCTTTGACGAGGCCATCCTTGCGAAGAATCGCACCCGCGCCGATGAAGCCCACGCCCGACAGTATCCCGAGCGGCAGGCGCATCAGATCGATCTGCACGAACGAACCGGGCGTCTTGCCCGTCTGAGCAAGCAATGCGTTGACTTGCAGCATCGCGAGACACGCCGCGAGGCATACGAGCAGCGTGGTTCTCAATCCGGCGACCTTGCCCGATTCGCCGCGATTCAATCCGATGAGAACGCCGGCAAGCACCGCCAGCGATATTCGAATGCAGACATCCGGCCATTCGAGGGTGAGAGGCATGAGCGCCATCGTATGTGTCCTGAAGCAATCGTCCGCGTAAAGCGCTCTAGCAATCATCACGCCCGCATGGGTTCATCGCACCTTGCAGCGATTGAAAGACAGCGGCATGGCCATTGCGCGCAAGCCAAACAAGGCGTGCATGCAATGCGGCGCATTCTTTCGATCGTGTTTTCCGGAGACTTCAATCATGGCTATTACCGTCGGCGATTTTCTGGTCGATCGCCTGCATGCATGGGGCGTGCGCCGCATTTACGGTTATCCCGGCGACGGCATCAACGGCGTATTCGGCGCGCTCAGTCGCGCGAAAGGCAAGATCGAATTCATTCAGGCGCGTCATGAAGAGATGGCTGCGTTCATGGCATCGGCACATGCGAAGTTCACCGGCGAGTTGGGCGTATGCATCGCGACATCCGGTCCGGGCGCGGCGCATCTCCTCACCGGTCTCTACGATGCGCGCCTCGATCACACGCCCGTTCTCGCCATTGCGGGCCAGCAGGCACGCGCCGCATTGGGCGGACACTATCAGCAGGAAGTCGATCTGCCCGCGATGTTCAAGGACGTCGCCGGCGCCTTCGTTCAACAGGCGAGCGTGCCCTCGCAGATTCGTCATCTCGTCGATCGCGCGGTGCGTATCGCGCTATCGGAGCGCAAGGTGACGGCGCTCGTGCTGCCCAACGATCTGCAGGATCTGGAATACGAGCCGCCGGGCCGCAAGCACGGCACACTGCATTCGGGCGTGGGCTATCGCGCACCGAAGACGGTGCCTTATGCCGACGATCTGCAACGCGCCGCCGATGTGCTCAACGCCGGCAAGAAGGTCGCGATTCTCGTCGGCGCGGGCGCGCTGGAAGCCACGGACGAAGTCATCGCTGTCGCGGACAAACTCGGCGCGGGCGTCGCGAAGGCGCTGCTCGGCAAGGCCGCATTGCCGGACGATCTGCCCTTCGTCACCGGATCGATCGGCCTGCTCGGCACCGAGCCGAGCTACAAGCTGATGACCGAATGCGACACGCTCTTCATGATCGGCTCGGGCTTTCCCTACGCCGAGTTCCTGCCGAAGGAAGGCGAGGCGCGCGGCGTGCAGATCGACCTCAAGGCGGACATGCTTTCGATCCGCTATCCGATGGAAGTGAATCTCGTCGGCGACAGTGCCGAGACCTTGCGCGCGTTGCTGCCGCTTCTGGAACAGAAGACGGATGGCGCGTGGCGCAAGGACATCGAAGGCTGGATGGACGACTGGTGGAAGAAACTCGAAAAGCGCGCGATAGAGCCTGCGAAAGCCGGCGTGAATCCGCAGCGCACGATCTGGGAGCTGTCGCCGCGCGTGGCCGCGAACGCCATCGTCACGAGCGATTCCGGTTCGGTCGCGAACTGGTACGCGCGCGATCTCAAGGTCAAGCGCGGCATGAAGTGCTCGCTCTCGGGCGGTCTCGCCTCGATGGGCGCGGCCGTGCCCTACGCGATCGCGGCGAAATTCGCGTATCCGGAGCGTCCGGTGATCGCGCTCGTCGGCGATGGCGCGATGCAGATGAACAACATGGCCGAGCTCATCACGGTCGCGAAGTACTGGAAGCAATGGTCGGATCCGCGCTGGATCTGCATGGTACTCAACAACGAAGACTTGAATCAGGTGACGTGGGAACAGCGCGTGATGGAAGGCGATCCGAAGTTCGAGGCATCGCAGGACATTCCTTCCGTGCCTTATCACAAGTTCGCGGAATTGATCGGGCTGAAGGGCTTTTATGTCGACGATGCCGAGCGCATGGCCGCCGTGTGGGACGAAGCGCTCGCGGCGGATCGTCCCGTCGTGATCGAAGTGAAGGCCGATCCGAACGTGCCGCCGCTGCCGCCGCACATCACGATCGCGCAGGCGAAGGCTTTCGCGACCACGCTCATGAAGGGCGATCCGAACCAGAGCCATGTGATCGTCGATACGGCGAAGCAAGTGCTGGGCGCAGTGCTGCCGGGCCACAAGGACAAGTGATCGTCCATGCTTCTGAGGATTCACGACGGCTCGGCATATCCGACCGTCGGCGGCGTGAATCCTTCTCTCACCATTCAGGCGATCGCGCGTTGCACGGCGGACGAAATCGAAGCGCTTGCCGCACGCGGGGAGTTATCGCGATGAGAAAGCCTCGGGTCGTGGTCATCACCGGAGCGAGCGCGGGCGTGGGCCGCGCGACGGCGCTCGAATTCGCCCGACGCGGCGTGGACGTCGCGATGATCGCGCGCGATCCGCAAGCGCTCGAAGACGCCGCCGCCGACGTGCGCGCGCTCGGCGTGCGTGCGCTGAGCATCGCGCTCGACGTGAGCGAAAGCGGCGCGCTCGACAGTGCCGCCGCGCGCGTCGAAGCCGAGCTCGGTCCCATCGACGTATGGGTCAACAACGCGATGCTGACCTCGTTCGCGCGCTTCGCCGATATGCCCGAACGCGATTTCAGGCGCATCACGGACGTCACGTATCTCGGCTTCGTGTGGGGCACGATGGCCGCGTTGAAACGCATGACGCCGCGCAATCGCGGAGTCATCGTGCAGGTCGGTTCGGCGCTCGCGTATCGATCGATTCCGCTGCAATCGGCCTATTGCGGCGCGAAGCACGCGATACGCGGGTTCACCGATTCGCTGCGTTGCGAGTTGCATCATGCCAAGAGCCGCATCCATCTGACGATGGTGCAGATGCCCGCGCTCAACACGCCGCAATTCGACTGGGCCAGGAGCGCGATGCCGCACGCGCCGCGTCCCGTCGCGCCGATCTACGAACCCGAAGTCGCAGCGCGCGCGATATGGTGGGCGGCCACGCATCGGCGGCGCGAGCTGTGGGTCGGCATGTCGTCGGTCAAGGCGATAGTTGCGAATGCAATCATCCCCGGTTTGCTCGATGTCTATCTCGGACGCACGGGCTTTCGCGCGCAGCAGGACCCCGCTCTCTCCAGCGGCGAACGTCCGGGCAATCTCTCGCAACCGGTCACTGAACTGCATCGTGTGCATGGGCGCTTCACAGACGAGGCGAAGCGCGCGAGCGCGTCGTTTTGGGTGGACACGCATCGCGGCCTGCTGCTTTGCGCGGGGCTCGGGCTGGGCGCCATCATCGCGCGCTTGATGCGTCGGCGCGCGTAATGACGATGACCGGCATTCGCTTCATGCGTTGTGATCGTGCGCGGTGATGCCATGACGCGCGCCATGCTTGCGCAGCGCGTCCTCGAAGAACGCGGGCGGCATCGGCTCCGGCAAGCCGTATTGCGGCTTCAGTTCGGCAAGCGCACGATCGAAGCGCACGAAGGTCGCGAAGTCGCGCGGATAACGCCGTGCATCGACACCGAGAAAGCGCCCTTCGCGTTTCGCCTTGGCGGTCAACGCGCCCCATTCGTCGATGCTCGTCACGCCGACGCCTTCGGTGCCATGCGAGAACAGCATCATGTCGATCTCGTCGAAGGACTCGCGTTCGAGAAAGCGGCGCAGCGTCTCTGCCGAAGGGTCGGTGCAGAAGACGAGCCAGAATGGGATCGCGCGCAATCGCAGCGTCGTGTACGGGTCCATCAGAAGGAATGAATCGACGACGAGCCGCTTCGACTCGATCCCCATCTCGCGATACCACGCGCGATACAACTCGGCCGTGGCGAAGCTGAACGCTTCCGGCTCTTCGAAGCGCCATTCGACGACGCGCCAGTTCTTCTGCTTCGCCAGCGCGACGATGGATTCGGTGAGCGCCACGTCATAGCCCCATTCGGCTTCGGGCGCGCGCAGGGTCGGCGCGGGCGCGTCCCATCGCGTGCGCTTCACGCCATAACGCGCGAGATAGCGCGCGACACGCGGCCCGCCTTCGAAGTACTCGCGCTCGGTCGCGCCGCCCAGCGCGCCGAACTGATAGAACGATCGGTCGCCGGTGCGCGTAACGGGCCAGTCGCGCGTGCATCGGACGATATGAAGCGTCGCGTCCGGCGCGAGACTGCGCAGCAGAAACTCGCGATACGCCAGCGGCAGCGCGCGCAGCTTCAACCGGAAGTAGCTCATCGCGGAGAGCATCAGCCGGTCCTGATTCGGATCCTGCATATGATGAATCGCGATACGCGGATCGGCGCGAAGCAACGCATCGACGGCGGCGAGGCCGTCATCGAAGCCGCTTTGCGCATCGTCGGGATCGCTGAAGGGCGCGCGCACCGGGCACAGAAACGTCTGCGGCAGCCAGGGCACGCCGAGCGCCGCCGCAACGTGCATGAGCGCGCCATTCGACGAACCGATGAACGCGGCATCGTAGGTGCGCTGCGGGTAAAGCCCCGCGATCCATTCGCCGATGCCTTCCACATCGAGACGCCGCGCCTGCCGCGCCGTGATGCCCTCCGACATGCCGCCCACGGTGTACACCCATTCGCGGGCGCGCTTCGGCAGCAGGTTGATCGGCGGCATCAGGCTATCGAGCAGCGGCGACTGGCTCGGGCTGCTGAAGCGTTCGCCATGCAGACACGCGGCGAGCGCCTGCACCATGCCCGCGGCCGAATCGAAGCGGGCAATGCCGCGCGGTGGCTTCGTCATCTCGATGCGCCGCCCTGGAGAAGAAACGCGCGGATCGCGAGCGCGAAGCTATGCGGATAGACATAGTTGAGCGTGTGCGTGCCGCCGTCTATCGCCAGCAACGCGCCGTTCGGCACGCGCGCCGCCACTTCGCTCGCCCACGCGAGCGGCGCGACGGGATCGCGCGATCCGGCGACGACGAGCGTCGGCGCAACAATGCGCGACAGCTTGCGCTCGATGCGATCGCGCATGAGTTCGCGCATCGTCGCGAGCGCGCGCACCACGCCCGCTTTCGCATAATCGATGCGCCCGATCGGCGCCGACGATCTCGCCTGTTCGAGCCGTCCATTGCGCCAGTCGCGACAAACTTGCGTGAAGAGCGAGCGCGCATCGCGATCGACGGTCGGTCCTTGCAGCACGAGCCGGTCGACCGACTCGGGATAGCGCGCGGCGAAATCCGCGAGAATCTGGCAGCCGAAGGAATTGCCGATGAACATCGCCCGCTCGATGCCGCGCGCGCCGAGCCAGAGGCGCAACGCATCGGCGAGTTCGGGCACCGACAGCGCGCCGCCGCGCAGTTTGCTTTCGCCGAAGCCGGGCAGATCGGGCGCGTACACGTCGAAGTCGCTGCGCAACGCGAGCGCGAGCGGCTCCATGTAGCGGCTCGATATCACGAGACCATGCACGAGCACCACGGGCAGGCGCTTCGCGTGGCCACCTTCGCATGCCGCGTGACGCGAGAACATGCGATACGGTCCGGCCTGCGTGTAGCGCGCCGTGATGCCCTTGCGGGCGCTTTCATCGGAAAGTGCGGGCGTGCGCTTGAGGCGCGTCCATTCGATCGCCGCCCAGGCCACGAACGCGCACGCGCCGACGCCCGCGACGATGCGCCATGAAGGCCGCGCGGCCGTCACGCGGCGGGATCGAGCGCGACCTTGATCCATCCCGGTTGCCTTTGATCGAATGCCTTGTATGCGTCGATGACGTTCATCATCGGCTCGCGTGTCGACAGCACGCGCAGCGGATCGAACGATCCGTTCCTCACGCGCTCGACGAGTCCGGGCGTCACCGCGCGATGATTGCAGTTGCCCATCTTGATGGTGAGATTCTTGTTCATCGCCACGCCGAGCGGAAAGAAGCGGTCGTTCGGCGGATACACGCCGATCACGCCGAGCGTGCCCGCCTTCGCCAATGCAGCCACGCCCCAGTCGAGCGCCTGCGTGGGCGCATCACCGGGAATCCAGTTGCCGTCGTGTTCGTTGCGCTGCGCCGTCACGGTCCTGCTTTCCGCTTCGCCCTGCTTGACGGCATCCTGCGATGCAGCCGGCCCGCCCTGCGCGTGCACTGCATCGACGCCCACGGCATCGATCACACGATCCACGCCGATGCCGCCCGTCAACGCGAGAATCGTTGCGACGGGATCCTCCTCGTCGAAGTTCACCGCTTCCGCACCTTGCGCGCGCGCCATCGCGAGACGATCCGTCAGGCGATCCACGACGATCACGCGTCCCGCGCCGAGCATGAACGCACTCGCGACGGCGAACTGGCCGACCGGTCCCGCGCCGAACACCGCGACGGTATCGCCGTCACGCACCTCGGCAAGTTGCGCCCCGAAAAAGCCCGTCGGAAAGATATCGGACAGCAGGATCGCGCGTTCGTCGTCGATATTCTCCGGCAATTTGATGAGGCTCGCATGGGCTAGCGGCGTGCGCGCGTATTCGGCCTGCAATCCGTCGATCGGCCCTGTCGACTTCGGTCCGCCAAAGAACGCCGTGCCCGCGGCCGCGCCATTGGGATTCGCCGAGTCGCACTGCGCCGTGTAGCCCGTGCGGCAATACGAACAGCAGCCACACGAAATCGTCGATGGAATCAGCACGCGGTCTCCCGGCTTCAGGTTGCGCACGCCGCGACCGACCTGCTCGATCACGCCGACGCCCTCGTGGCCGAGTATCGTGCCCGGCACCATCCCTGGCAGCGTGCCGCGCACCATGTGCAGATCGGTGCCGCAGATCGCGCTCGCGGTCAGGCGCACGATCGCGTCCTGATCGTGACGAATCGAAGGGTCGGGCACGTTATCGAGCGATATATCGCCTATTCCATGAAACACAACCGCTTTCATTGCACACTCCTTGAATGGCCGGGTCCGTGTGCGATTTCAGCAATGGATGCGCCCGCGCACCGCATTAGGGACTTCGTTTCAGCGAGAAGCAACAGCGGGTCCAGACCGGGTACGGCGCTTGCCCGCATGTTCGACACACATCGAGGAATGCGCCATGAATACGCTGCGCATCGGCGATCTGCATCCGACGCAGGCGACGCACGGAGAACGGCAGGTCCGCCGCAAAGCCGAGGAATATCGCGCGCTGAACGCACATGAACTGGCAATGTCGATAGCCGCGAAGCCGATTGCCGTCGTGCTCGGGCCGGGCGGCGAGCCGTATGTCATCGACCATCATCATGTGGCTTGCGCGCTGGCCCGCATCGGCGTGCAGGACGTGCCGTTCGTGCTGGTGCGGGACTTGTCGTCGTTATCGCGCGCGGCGTTCTGGCTGACGATGGAGAACGAGGCGTGGGTGCATCCCTACGACGCCGATGGCCGCCGCATCGCTTTCAAGGACATGCCGGTGCATATGCGGGACGCCATCGACGACGATTTCCGCAGCCTTGCGGCCTTCGTGCGCAGCGCGGGCGGCTACGAAAAAACCGACGTGCCGCTTGCCGATTTTCGCTGGGCGGACTTCTTTCGCGCGCACTTCCCGCGACCGCGCGACGATGCGCAATTCGACGCGCTGCTCGAACGCGCCGCCGGTCTGGCGCGCAGCGACGCGGCTCTCGGCCTTCCCGGTTTCATCGGATGATCTTCAACGCGGATTCGCCGCGATGAAATTCTTGAGCGCGGTATAGACGGGTTTCTTCGTCACGCCGTCGTTGAGCATGATGCCGTAAGGGCCCTGACCGGTGGGCGGATCGTCGTAGAGCTCGTAGACCTGTATCGACTGAATGTTGTATTGCGGCGCGATTGAGAGAAGCCTGCCCATCATGTCGTTGGCCATGTAAGTGGCCGCCTGATCGACGGTGCCGGGAAAGTCCGGACGCATGCCCACTTCGTTGATCCAGATCGGCTTGCCGAACGACAGCAGCGTGCCGACTACGTTGTAGCAGCGGATTCCGCATGCGTGCGTGATATCGCCCTGCTCCGAGTACCAGTGCCACGCGGTGATGTCCCACGTCACGATGGGATGTCCGCTCGTGCCGTCGGGTTGCGTGCCGTTGGCGAGCATCGTATCGAGGCCGAGGTGCATCCACGTATTGCCGCCGATGATTATCTTGCCGACAGCATCCACCGACTTGATGCCCGCGATCAATCCGCGAATCACGCCGCGCGCGATCCGATAACAATCGTTGTGGTAATCGGCCGGATTCACGCCGTCGACCGCACCGACGAGACATGTCGGTGCAAGTTCGTTGGTGACTTCGTAATAGGCATATTGCTGCACGCTGACGATTTGCTGAGCGAGCGTGAAGCTCGCCTGATAAGCCGAATTCTCATCGGCGAAGTTGAGGTCTTGCAGGATCACCGGATAAACCATCACGCCGGATTGCGCCATGATCTTCGCGAACTTCGCGAGATTTTTCGCGCCGGCTACGTTGGAAATGTCGTTGCGGTACATCGTCATGTTGAGGTCTTTCAGTTGCGCGGCTTGTTGCTCCGGCGTCGACGTCTGATATGGACCGACCCAGTTGGCATGACCGTTCATGCCATAAAACACGCTGCCCGCAGGCGCAATCACAGGCTTTGCGGTGCTGCTCGTGCCGCCGGGGCTGCTCGCCGCCGACGGCGCCGATGCAACCGCTGGCGCCGATGCAACCGCAGGCGCCGACGCTCCGTCGTCCGAAGGGCTCGACGCCGCTATGGGACTCGATGCACCCGAAGGACTCGATTGCGCGCCACCGGTCGTGCTCGCGCCGCCAGTTTCACCGCCGCCGCATGCGGCCAACAGAAGCGCGATCGCGAAACCCGGCCATATCGAAAGCCGCCCCGCTGAAATAATGCGCCGCGATTTGAAGATGTGAGCAACGGATCGAATGAAAGTAATGGCTTTCATGGCGCGTTCGGAATATTCAAAATGAATATCGAGCGGCCGGTTCATTGCCGGAATTGAAACGCCCGCGTCGCGCGGCGAAATGCGAGCGCGAACAGGCACAGCCGCGTTCGACGAATGACGAACGCGGCCCCGCTTCGATACGAGAGATAAGACGACGCCCCACTGACCGATGCGCGCAAACGCGATGGCGCGAGCGTGGCAATCGCCGGACGCAACAAAGGGCCTTCGCGCTGCGTTTCAATCGAGCGCGCGAAGGAGAATCGGAAACCATCGAAAGACACGAACATGCATGGACATGCATGTCGCAAATACGTTAGTACATCATAACGTCGGTGCGCGCTTATTCAAGCATTGCGAGTGAATCGGCGAAGAATACTTATCGAATCGATAAGATCCATTGAACTGATGAAAACGCTTCGCGAAATAAAGCGCATTACATGCGTTGCGCCGTAAGGCTATCGTTGGGATCGTGGATTGCTCGGGGAACGAAGCCCCGCGCGCCCGTCTGGCGTGCCGGAACCTCACTGCGAGCCAATCTTTCAAGGAGATACATGCGGATGCCTGCTACGCACAAAGCGATCCATTGTGCCAGCCGGAGCACCCGCGCCATGATCGCTTTTCTCGCCGCATTCGTTTGTCACGCGAGCGCGCGCGCCGACGCGCCGCTCAATTACTTCCTCCACGCCGACGGTCCCGCCGCCACGCCGACGATGCGTCTCGGCTGGGCGCTCGCGGCACTGGCCGTCGCCGTCGCGCTGATCGTGAGCGTATTGCTCGTCGGTGCGATCATCCGCAAGCGTCCGCCGCCCACGAAGCGCGATGCATCGCACGTGCAGGGCGAAGGCGGCGGCATGCGCTGGGTCTGGATCGGCACGGGCATCTCGTCGGTCGCGCTTTTCGTCGCGCTCGCCTATGTGCTGGTGACGCTCGAATCGGTCGCGTCGCCGAGAAAGGAGCCCGCGCTGACCATCGCGGTCACGGCCTACGACTGGTGGTGGAAGATCGACTATGCGGGCGTGACCACGGCCAACGAGATTCACATACCGGTCGGCGAGCCTGTGAAAATCGAATTGCGCAGCGCCGATGTCATTCATGCGTTCTGGGTGCCGCGTCTCGCGGGCAAGACTCAGACGATACCGGGTGTCGTCAACGAGCAATGGATTCAGGCGGATCGCGCGGGCGTGTATCGCGGGCAATGCTCGCAGTTTTGCGGCGCGCAACACGCGCATATGGCCTTCGAAGTGATCGCGGAACCGCGTGCTCAATTCGATGCGTGGTACGCGGCGCAAGCGCGCCCGCATGCCGCCGACGCCACCGCGAGCGCCGGGCAGCGACTCTTTCTCGATCGCTGCGCGGGCTGTCACGCCGTGCGCGGCAGCGATGCGAACGGCACGCAAGCGCCCGATCTCACGCATCTGAATTCGCGCAGGCTCATCGCCGCCGGCACGTTGCCGAACACCGAATCGAATCAACTCGACTGGATACGCCATGCACAGCGCATCAAACCGGATTCGCTGATGCCATCGATCGCGCTCACAGCGGCCGAAGCCGCCGCGCTCTCCGCTTATCTTCGGACACTGCAATGACCGAACACGCCACGTCCCCGCCGCCGCTGCAACGCACGCTGGCGATCGGCCGCATCGAACCCGGCAGCGCCGAAGAACGCAAGCTGCGCGAGACATGGGAAACGCCACCGGGATGGCGCGGCTGGCTTTCGACCGTCGATCATAAAAGCATCGGCTTGCGCTATCTCCTCACCGCGTTTGCGTTTCTGATCGCGGGCGGCATCGAGGCGCTCATCATGCGCGTGCAGCTTGCGCGCCCGGACTCGACGCTGCTCACGCCCGAGCAATACAACCAGCTCTTCACGATGCACGGCGTGACGATGATCTTCCTTTACGCGTTGCCCGTGCTCTCCGGCTTCTCCAACTATCTGTGGCCGCTGATACTCGGCGCGCGCGACATGGCGTTTCCGCGCCTGAATGCGCTGTCGTACTGGATCTTTCTTTTCGCCGGACTCTTTCTGTATGCGAGCTTTCCGTTCGGCGAAGCGCCCAACGCCGGCTGGTTCAACTATGCGCCGCTTGCCGGTCTCACTTACAACACCGGTCCCAACATCGATGTCTATGCGCTCGGCATGGTGCTGCTCGGCATCTCGACGACAGTCGGCTCGATGAACTTCGTGGTCACGTTCCTGCGCATGCGCGCGCCGGGCATGTCGCTCGATCGCGTGCCGGTGCTCGTGTGGGGCACGCTCACCGCATCGGGCGGCAACCTGCTTGCAGTGCCATCGGTGAGTCTCGCGTTCTTTCTGTTGTGGCTCGACCGGCGCATCGGCACGCATTTCTTCGACGTCGTCAACGGCGGCCGCGCGCTGCTCTGGCAGCATCTCTTCTGGATCTTCGCGCATCCGTGGGTGTATGCCGTGGTGCTGCCCGCGATGGGCATCGTCTCCGATGCGCTCCCGGTCTTCTGCCGCAGGCCGCTGGTCGGCTATCTGCCGGTCGCGCTGTCGACTGTCGCGACGATGGTCATCGGCTTCGTCGTATGGATCCATCACATGTTCGCGACGGGCATTCCCGCGCTCGCGCTGTCGTTCTTCGGCGCGGCGAGCATGGTGATCGCGATACCGAGCGCGGTCGCGACGTTCGCATGGATCGCGACGATATGGACGGGACGTCCCGTGTTTCGCGTGCCTTTTCTGTATTTCGCGGGCTTCGTGTTTCTCTTCGTGGTCGGCGGATTGTCGGGCGTGCTCACCGCAGCGGTGCCTTTCGACTGGCAACTCACGGATACCTATTTCGTCGTCGCGCATCTGCATTACGTGCTGCTCGGCATCAACGTGTTTCCCGTTATCGGCGGCATCTACTTCTGGTTCCCGAAATTCACCGGGCGCATGATGAGCGAGAGGATCGGGCGCATCGGCTTCTGGATTCTGCTCACGGGCTTCAACATCGCGTTCTTTCCGATGCATATCGCGGGCTTGCTCGGCATGCCGCGACGCATCTATACCTACGCGCCGGACATGGGCTGGAACACGGTCAACATGATTACGTCGATCGGCGCGTTCCTGTTCGCGTTCGGCGTGCTGATCTTCATGTGGGACTTCGTGTACAGCCTGCGGCGCGGTCCCGTTGCGGGCGATAACCCCTGGGATGCGCCCACGCTCGAATGGGCGACTTCATCGCCGCCGCCGCCGTATAACTTCGCGATCGCGCCGCGCATCGCGAGCCGTCATCCGCTATGGGAGGAACGCATTTCCGGCAAGATGCGTTCGCGGCTCGACGAAGGGTACATCCTCGACAAGGGACGCGAGGCGCTCGGCACCACCGCGCTCGACGGCGATCCCGACGTGATTCTCAAGATGCCGGAAGACTCGTATGCGCCTTTCTGGCTCGGCGTCGCGTCGCTGGTGTTCTTCTCGGGCCTCGCATTGACCGCATGGTGGCTCGCGGCGCTCGGGTTGATCGGATGCGGCGCGGCCATCGTCGTATGGTTGTGGCCGCGCCGCGAACTCGGCCAGCGCGACGATACGCCCGAGCCGCACGAAACCGGAGCGACACCATGAGCGATTTCGCGGAAGCGTTGCCCGAACGCGCGCGTCTGCCCATCGGCAGTCCGGGCGAACGCTCGGGCGGATGGTGGGGATGTCTCACGCTCGTCGCGACCGAAGCGGCGCTCTTCGGCTATCTGATCTTCTCGTATCTGTATCTCGCTTCGCAGACGACACAACACTGGCCGCCCGAAGGCATGCCGAAGCTCGGCCTCGGCATCGCGAACACCTGCATTCTGTTGTCGAGCAGCGTGTTCGTATGGGCAAGCGAGCGCTTCGTGCGGCGCGGAAAACGCGGCATGGGCGTGCTGATGCTCGCTATCGCGCTCGCGCTCGGGGCGATCTTCGTCGGCATACAACTCAAGGAATGGGCCGATCATCCCTACGGCCTGACGACGCATCTCTACGGCTCGCTCTACTTCACGATCACCGGCTTTCACATGATGCATGTGCTCGTCGGCCTCGTCGTGCTCGCGTTCCTGCTGCTATGGACCGCGCTCGGCTACTTCGACCGGGCGCGTTCGGCGGCGCTGACCATCGGCGGCTTGTATTGGCATTTCGTCGATGTCGTATGGCTCTTCATCTTCGCGACGCTGTATCTGTCGCCCTACGTGCTGGCGAAATGAAATGAACGACGCATCGCCCATCGACGAAAAGCGGCATCCCGTGCGTCCGGGCGGCATGGCGCTCGCGATCGGCCTCCTGCTCGCACCCGCCGCGTGGATGACGCAGACGACGCTCGCGCAGACCATCGCCGCGTGGGGCTGCTTCCCGCATGAGCGTCCGGTGAACGCGCCCGCGATGCCTTGGCTCGAGCACGGCATCGTGCTGCTGGCGCTGGTCGCGTTGCTGCTGGGCGTCGCGGGCGGCGTCGTCGCGTGGCGCAACTGGCGGCGTACGGGCGAGCTTGCATCGACGCTGAAAGAGCATGGAACGATCGACAGACATGCGTCCCGCGATGCGTTCATCGCGCGGGCGGGGGCGCTCGCGAGCGCGCTCTTCGTGTTCGCGCTGATCGCGACGGATCTCGCGTGGCTGCTCGTGTCGCCATGTGGAGGACGCTGATCGTGACGACGCTCCGACGCCGCGCGCTCTTCTGCGCTTTCACGCTGATCGCATCGATGCCGCTCGCTCGCGGACAGACGCCCGATCTCGTCACGCGCGGCGCGTATCTCGCGAAGGCCGCCGATTGCGCCGGCTGTCACACCGCGCCGCCCGCGCCCGGCAAACCGCAGCCGCATCCGTTCGCGGGCGGCCTGCCGATGGGCTCGCCCTTCGGCACGATCTGGTCGAGCAACATCACGCCGGACCCGCAACATGGCATCGGGCGTTATAGCTACGAGGACTTCGCGCGCGCGTTGCGTGAAGGCGTCGCGCCGGGCGGCAAGCATCTTTATCCGGCGATGCCTTATCCATCGTTCTCGAAGATCAGCGACGGCGACATGCGCGCGCTCTATGCCTATTTCATGCACGGCGTGGAACCCGTCGCGCAAGCCGCGCCCGAAACGCATCTGCCGTTTCCGTTCAGCCAGCGCTGGGCGCTCGTCTTCTGGAATCTCGCCTTCAGGCCGACGGAACCGTTCACGCCCGATCCGAAGCGCGAAGCGCAATGGAATCGCGGCGCCTATCTCGTGCAATCGCTCGGGCACTGCGGCGCGTGCCATACGCCGCGCGGACCTGCCTATAACGAACGCAGCTATACCGAATCGTCGCGGACGTATCTCACGGGCGGCACCAACGATCACTGGTACGCGCCGAACCTGACCGGCGTATCGGGCGCGGGACTGGGCCGCATTGCACCCGACGACATCGCCGCGTTTCTCAAGACGGGGCACGGCGCGGGTCTCGCCACCTTCGGCAGCATGGTGCAGGTGGTCGAAGACAGCACGCAATATCTCGACGATCAGGATCTGCTCGCGATCGCGTCGTATCTGAAGAGCCTGCCGGCGAACGGAAACGGCGGCACCTACGATGCGCGCTCGCGCGCGGCGCAACAGAGCGTGGCCGCATTGCGCACCGGCGACGACGAGCGTCCCGGCGCGGGTCTCTATCAAAGCGCATGCGCGCGCTGTCACAAGAGCGACGGCGCGGGTGAAGCGTTCAAGTATCCGCGGCTTGCGGGCAATCCGGCCGTGCTGTCGGAGAAGCCCGATTCGCTCGTGCGGATGGTGCTGCAGGGCGGCAACGCGCCATCCACGGAACATGGGCCGCAGCCGAAGAAGATGCCCGCGTTCGCCGACAAGCTCACCGATACGGAAATCGCCCGCGTGCTGACCTTCGTTCGCTCGGCATGGGGCAACGATGCTTCGCCTGTCACGACGCGCGACGTGCGCAGCATGCGCGATGCGGTCTCGAAGCGCGCGCAACCTTGAATTGACGAAGCGAAAGTACCGATTCACTGCGCCGCATCCGCCGATCGCGGCGCGTTGTACCATGGTTGACTGGACAAAATTTCCTACTACGCGAACGTCCGCCATGGCCAACACCAAAGCTTTAGAGGAACTCGCGCGTCTTGACCTGCATATCGAGAATTGCGGGCGGCGCATCGTCGAGCAGACGGAACGCCTCGAATCGCTCCGACAGTGCGGATGGAACACCGACGACTCGGAAAGCCTGTTGCGCAATCTCATCACCAGCCTGCGCGCGCTCGATCAGCTTCGCAAGACCGTGGTCAAGGAAGTCGACGAAGCGGACCACTGATCGCCATTTCCGCTCTTCGCGCGTCGTAAGGCGCCGATTCCGCACGCCGTGTTTCGATTCCTGGAACGCTCGATGCTGACACGACCGCATGACCGCGCATGCGGTCGTCTTTCTAACCAGCACCGGAGTCGTGAATGAAAACACTCGTCAATGAAAGAGCGCGCAGCGCCGCTCGTACAGGCGCCCTCAGGGAAAGCCGGGCCACGGTCGTTCTTGAAGCGGCAGCGTAAGGAGCACGACATGAGCAATACCACCGATAGCGGATACCCACGCCCGCCGATGCCGGCGCAACAGCAGGACAATCGCCCGGGACTCACCGGCCCGATGGACCCGCCGCCCGATCACGGCGAATCGAGCTACAAGGGCAGCAACCGGCTCGCCGGCAAAGTCGCGCTCATCACGGGCGCGGACAGCGGCATCGGCCGCGCGGTGGCGATCGCCTATGCGCGCGAAGGCGCGGACGTCGCCATCTCCTATCTCAACGAGCATGACGACGCCGAGGAAACGAAGCGCTGGGTCGAGAAAGCCGGACGCCGCGCGCTGCTTCTGCCCGGCGATATCACGGATCGCGAGCATTGCAAGCAGATCGTCGCGAAGACGGCCGAAACGTTCGGGCGCATCGACGTGCTCGTGAACAACGCGGCGTATCAGGCGACTTACGACAAGCTCGAAGACATCAGCGACGACGAATGGGACAAGACCTATTCGACGAATATCGGCGCGATGTTCCGCATCACGAAGGCCGCGCTCGCGCATATGAAAGAAGGCAGTTCGATCGTCAACACGACGTCCGTCAATGCCGATGCGCCGAATCCCGGACTGATCGCGTATGCGAGCACGAAGGGCGCGATCCAGAACTTCACGGGCGGGCTTGCGCAACTGCTGGCCGAGCGCGGCATACGCGCGAACTGCGTGGCGCCGGGGCCGATCTGGACGCCGCTGATTCCATCGACGATGCCGCCTTCGAGCGTCGAGAACTTCGGCAAGCAGGTGCCGATGAAGCGCCCCGGACAGCCTGCGGAACTCGCGGCGCCTTATGTGATGCTGGCATCGGACGAGGCGAGCTACATATCGGGCGCGACCATCGCGGTAACGGGCGGCAAGCCGATTATTTAGCGCGGCCGGGGCACAGCGAATGCTGTATTGAAAGCATGAAAGGCTTCGCGCAAACCCGCGCGAAGCCAATGACAAGAGCGGGCGATGAGCCCGAACAATCATGCAATCCGACATGTTGAAGCTGGCCCGTGAATCCGGAATGACCGTTCTGCTCGACGGCAGGATCGGACAGCAGGCGTACATGAGCGTCAGCGGATCGGCGGATGCGCTGCAAAAATTCGCTCGCGACGTGCACGCTTCGCTATCCAGGGAGCCGCGACGCAAGGCACGCGCGGCACGCTCGCCCAGCCTCAATTCGCTCGTCATGGCGCGTATGCGCGAGTGCATCGCCGCACGCGCGTGTCGCGGCGTCGGCACGCTGCATCGCCGCCGGCAGACCCCGCGCGGCGCACGTCCTACGTTAAGATCCCGCTCTTCCACTGCGCGATGCGAGCCACAATGAGCGAGCGATGCTGCATCATGGCCGTCAGCGTGTCTTCGAGCGTGCTGAGCAGCCTGACCGCATCCGTCGTGTCGTGTCCGCCGGAGCGCAGTTGCTCGATGATCTTGCGCTGACGCTCGATGCGTTCCTTGCCTTCGTTGATATCGCGATCAGCCTGGACAAGCGCCAGGCTCTCCGCTTCGAGATCCATTCGATCCTCCGTTTCCCGTCAGTTCGTCAGTTGGCGGATGAAGATGCTGTCTGCACCGCTTCGCGCAACAATTCGACGAGACGTTCCGCTTCGTCGATGCGCGCCTGCTCGATTTTTATCTGATCTTCATTGCCCGACCGCTCCGCCCAGCGCTGCCGCTCTTTCGCGAAGATGACGCGCTCGTGCACCGCGCGCATGGCCGACCAGATCGCCGTCTCCGAACGCGCTTCGATGCCCTCCTCCAGCGACAGCCCGGTGAACGCGTGTCCGGTATGGCAGCGATAGCGCATCGGATGGTCGTCCTTGATGCGCCACAGCGCGCCGCCGCAATCGGGACATGTCAGCGCCGACCGCTCGCCGACTTCGTCGAGCGAATCGATATCCGACAGGCGGCTGGCTGCGAGGCGAGCCTCTTTCTCGAACACGTTCTTGTTCATCTGCGCTCCCTCGGAAGCTTCGTCGGACGACATCCCGTGCACCGCCGCCTGAATGCACCGCGAGAGTTCGCGCTCGACACACAGCATGTCGGCGCCGCACGATTCGAGTGCGGCACGCGGCATGCTCGGCGCTTCGCAATCGTCCGGATTCTGCACAATCGCGAAACCGCGTTGGGCGCGGATGTTGGCGAGACCGGCGGCGCCATCGTCGAGATCGCCGCTCATCACGACGCCGACGACACGCGCCCCGTATTCCATCGCGGCACTGCGAAACAGCGGATCGGCGGCGGGCCGCGAGAAGTTTTCCTTCGCACCCTCGCTGAGCCACACGCGCCCTTTCGACAACACGAGATGCCGGTCCGGCGGCGCTACGCGGATGGTTCCATGTTCGACCTTTTCGCCATGCGTTGCATAACGCGCGATCAACCGTCCCCAACTCGTGAGCAGGTCCGGCAGCATGCTGGCGTGACGGCCGATATGCAGCACGACGAACACCGCAGCCGGAAGATCGGCGGGAAGCGCGCTAACGAGCGCCCTGAGTCCCTGAAAACCGCCTCTCGATGCACCGATCACCACGATGTCCCGTTCAGCCATAGCGCCTCCTGTCTGATCTGGGAAGCAATCGGCGGACCGGCGCCGGTGCTTCAGCCGCCGCGCTCCTTCTCGCGCCCCGGCTCGAGCAATACATCGAGTGTATGAAGCAGCTCCGAAAAATCAACCGGCTTGGTCAGATGCGCGTCGAAGCCCGCCTGACGCGCCGCGCGCTTATCCTCGTCGCGGCCGAACCCCGTCAGTGCGATCGCCTTCACATCCGCGAGCGTCGTGTCTGCGCGCACGCGCCTGATGAACGTGTAGCCGTCGATGCCGGGCAACTGGATATCCGATATCACCGCATCCACGGAACCCTTGCCGAGCAGTTCGAGACCCTGCTCGGCGCTCGATGCGATCTGCACCGACGCCTGCTCGAGCTCGAGCAGCGCGGCGAACGATGCGGTCGCTTCGACGTCGTTGTCGACGAGCAAAAGGCGCGCGCCGCTGACGGGCCGCGCGCGGTCCTCGCTGCGCGGCGGCACGGCCTGTTGCGTCGCGGCGGCGGGCAGCCAGACCGAGACCGTCGTGCCGCGGCCGAGGCCATCGGAACGCGCCTCGATGCGCCCGCCGTGCATGTCGACGAGCTGCTTCGCGAGTGCAAGGCCGATGCCGAGCCCGGACGATGTCGGATTGCGCCCGCCTTGCCGGTACATGTCGAAGATATGCGGCAGCGCGGACGCCTCGATGCCCTGCCCGGTATCCACGACATCGATACGCACCATGCCGCCGTCGCGCGCGATCCGCAGATCGACGGAACCGCCGCGATCCGTGAACTTCAGCGCATTGGAAACGAGGTTCCAGAGAATCTGCTCGCAACGCACAGAATCGGCGAATGCGTAGATCGGCTCCGCGCGATTGCTCCCGAGCAGCGCGATTCCACGTTGCACGGCTTCCGTTTCGGCGACATCCGCGATGCGCGCGAGTACGCCCGCGACATCCACCGGCGCGATGCTCAGCGCGAGCTTGCCGGTGCGAACGCGCGAAAGATCCAGCAGATCGTCGATGATCTGCGCCTGCCCGCGCACCGCGCGGCGGATCGAATCGGCGGTTTCCTGCACCACTTCGATACCGCGCGTTTCCGGCAGGCGCGGCAGGATTTCCGCCTTCATGCCGATGAGATTCAGCGGATGCTTGAGTTCGTGCGACAGCATCGCGATGAAGTCGTCCTTCAACTGGTTCGACAGCGACGCCTTCTCGCGCTCGGCGTGCTCGTGCGCGAGCGCTTCGCGGTTGGCGTCCTCGCGCATCTTGCGCTCGGTCAGATCGCGCGCGATCTTCGCGTAACCCGTGAACGACGGATCGGAGATCGGCGTCACCACGCCGCTGCAATACACGCGGCGTTCGTCGCGCGTGATGTGCCAGCGTTCGTCGTCGGCGCGTCCGTCGCGTTCCGCGAGTTCGCGCTCGTTCGCCGGCACGTTCGCCGCGCGGTCTTCGGGCGAGTAGATGAGCGAGATGTTCCTCCCGACGACTTCCTTCTCCGAGAAGCCGAAGATGCGCTCCGCGCCCGCGTTCCAGGTGACGATCGTGCCGTTCGGATCCTGCACGATGATCGCGTAGTCGGCGGTCGATTGCGCGACGAGCCGCAGACGCTCTTCGCCGATGCGCGCCGTCTCTTCGGCCACATGCCGCGCCGTGACGTCGATGAGCGTGAGCACCGCGCCGTCGATGCGGTCATCGGCCGTGCGGTACGGCAAGAGGCGCATCAGATACCATTTGCCGTCGTGGCTCTCGACTTCGCGCTCGATGAGCTTGAGCGTATCGAAAGCCTGCTTCACGTCGTCCGCGAGCGAGGAATAGCGCAGCGAATGCGTGATGTCGAAGAGCGAGCGGCCGATATCGACGTCGATCAGCTTGAACACGCGCGTCGCGCTCGTCGTAAAGCGCTTGACGCGAATCTGCTTGTCGACGAACACCGTGGCGATTTCCGTCGCCGCGATGATGTTCTGCAGGTCGTCGTTCGCCTTCGCCGTGTCCTCGACGCGCGCCTGCAATTCGGCGTTGACCGTGGTCAGTTCCTCGTTCACCGATTGCAGTTCTTCCTTGCTGCTTTCGAGCTCTTCGGTCGCCGAGCGCAGCTCTTCGTTGATCGCCTGCAATTCCTCGTTCGACGCCTTCAGTTCCTCGACGGTCGTCTCATGCTGCTCGATCGTCGTCGCGAGTTGCTCGCGCGTGTGCTGCAGTTCGCGTTCCAGTTGCAACAAGAGCGGATCCTGGCCGCGTTGCTCGGGCAGTCCTTCGTCGGCCATGTGCTCTTGCACCTCGTCGAACAATACGAGGAAAAAGTCGGCGTTCACGCCGGTGTCATGAAATGGACGCACCGTCATGTTGACCCAGACGGCGCGGCCGTCCTGAGTCAGCTTGACGCGCCGCGCCTCGACGCTGCCGCCCGTCTGATGCGCGCGAAAGAGCGTCGTGCGCAGGTCGAGCCGCAACTCGGGCAGCACGAGCGCCATGATGTTCGAGGACAATTCGCCGCCGCCGTGCCGCAGGAATCGCCCGGCCGTCGTGGACAGATGCACGATGTTCGAATCGCGATCGACAACGACGCTAGGCGGCGCATATTCTTCCAGCACGCGCTGATGCAGCGCCGCGAAGGAGAAGCTGCGGCGCTCCGGCGTTTCGGGCCCGGCGGCCATGCTCACCGGCGCGGCGGTCGTCATCAGCTCTTCGCGCGGCCCGATGTTCGTGGGGCCGAGCGATGGAAACGAGACCGGCGGCTTCACGCGGTTCAGCACGGTGCGCGCGCGATAGATGCGGCTCTTCTTGTCCACGATGGTGAAAAGATCGTCGGCGGTATCGGCGGATTCGGCCGTGCCGAGAAAGAGATAACCGCCCGCCCGCAGCGCGAAGTGAAAGAGCTCGAGCACTTGCCGCTGCACCGCGCGATCGAGATAGATCAGCACGTTGCGGCAGGAGATCAGATCGAGATGCGAAAACGGCGGATCGCGCAGCAGGCTGTGCGCGGCGAACAGAATGCGCTCGCGCACCGATTTGACGATCTGGTAGCGTCCGCCTTCGTGCTTGAAATAGCGGCGCAGAAGCTCAGACGGGATATCGGTCGCGATCGAGCCGAGATAGGAGCCGCTGCGCGCCTGCGCGATGGCGGGCTCGTCGATATCGGTGGCGAAGATCTGATAGGTCGCCTCGAAACCGGCGGTTTCGCGCGCCTGCGCGAGCATGATCGCGAGCGAATAGGCTTCCTCGCCGGTCGAGCAGCCGGGCACCCACACGCGTATCTGCGACTCGCCCTTGGTCGCGTCGAGCAACTGCGGCACGACATCGCGCCGCAGCGCGTCGAACGCCTCGCGATCGCGAAAGAACTGCGTCACGCCGATCAGCATGTCGGCGAGCAGCGACGTGGTCTCGTCCGGATTCGAGCGCAGATGATCGCGGTATGCGCCGATATCGCGCAGCCCGTTCACCTGCATGCGCCGCTCGATGCGCCGCAGGATGGTCGCGCGCTTGTAATGACGGAAATCGTGTCCGGTGCGAACGCGCAGCTGCATGAGGATATCGCCCAGCGCGCGCTCGGCGCTGCCCGCCGTGGGCGGCGTTTCCTTCTCGGCCGCTTCGTTGGCCTCGGCGATCGGCAGGTGGATTTTCTTGGCGTTGTTCCAGAGATCCAGCAGCTTCTCGGGCATCTCCGCCGCCGGCAGGATGAAATCGACCTGGCGCGTGGTGATCGCGTGTTGCGGCATTTCGGCGAAATGCGCGTCTTCCGGTTTCTGCGCGACGGTGATGCCGCCCATCTCCTTGATGCGCGAGAGTCCCGCCGCGCCATCGGAGCCCGAGCCGGACATCACGATGCCGATCGAACGCGTGCCGTGCGCCGAGGCGAGCGTGGCGAAAAAGTGGTCGATGGTCGTGGGCGCGCCGTTGGCCGCGCGATCCACCGCACGAAGATGACCCTCCGACATTTCCAGATGCTTGTCGGGCGCGTTGATATAGATATGGTTCTTCTCGATGGCCGTGGTCGCGGAGACCTGCTTGACCGGCATGTCCGTCACGCGTTGCAGGACTTCATCGGCGCGGCTCAGGCGATCCGCCGGCAAATGCACGATGACCACGAACGCCATGTCCATTTCGGCCGGCGCATTATCGAAGAAATTGAGCAATGCTTCGATGCCGCCCGCGGACGCGCCCATGCCGACTACGGCGAAAGGCAAGGGTTCGAAGTTCTCGGATGCCGCCGCCTTCGATCGACTGCTGGTCATGTCTCCGAATCCTCCGGGTTCATCCCTTGTTTCCGATCACCGCGCATATTGTTTGAGTTCACTCGTGAGCCATGTCGTTGTAATGAAAACGCGGCGCGGGACGCGCGTCGCGCCTCTTGAGGCATCGATTGTAGTGTACGCAACGCGACCATTCGGCGCGCGGGTTTCAATTCGACGCGTTTGGCACGCGTCGTCAGACATGGAAGCATAAAACCGGCCGCTGCGTCAGGACACGCAGGGAGAGAAACGTCGCCCGGAGACGAACCGTGCGTCGCGCTACTTCGCGTCGTTGGCGGCGAGCGGCTCGGGTCCGTCCGGAGCCTCGATGACCGCATGCACCGCGCGCTCTTGCGGCGGAGCGGCGTGCGCGTTGCGCAAGCGCATGATGGTCTGCCGCGACGTGTTGAGCGAGCGGGCGATCTCGGTCACGGTGAGGCCGGCGTCGAGACCGAGCATCGCCTGACGTTGCTGCGCTTCAGAAAGCGAACTCGGGCGGCCCTGCGCGACGCCACGCTCCTTGGCGGCGCTCGCCGCCTCGCGCGCGCGGCTGCGGCGCGTGACGCGTTCGAGCTCTTCCGCGAGCCGCAGCGTCTCGACGAACGCGAGACCTTCCTTCGAGCACAGATCGCTCTTGCCGTACGCGAGACAGATCGTGGCGATGCCGCGCCGCTCCAGCAGGCCGATCGTCGCGACGACGTCCTGCACGCTGTTGCCGAGACACCAGAGTCTCGTCGTGATCATCGTGTCGCCCGCCTGCAGCCGTCGCAACGCGCGCTGGAACGCGGGGCGCGCAGCCGCGGCGATCGTGCAGCTGCAGCGCTCGACGAAGACCGCGCTCATATCGACGAGAAAGCCCGCGGAGTCTATCTCCAGCAAGTCGCGCTCGTGGGTCGGTACACCTCTGCTTTCCTCGAAAACGTATACGACGGTTGCCATCGGTTCGGCCTTTTTCCGGTGCAAAGATCGTGCGCGAGCCATAACGGACAGACGCACGGATGCCTGCAGTATGACAGTCCGAAACGCGCGTTCAAGGTACGAAACCCGTTATTTTCGGACTTTCGGACGCAGTCGAAGGAACGAGCGGGATCCCGCTCGACTTGTTTCGAAACGATGCGAACGATCGTTTCAGGCGGCGGCTGCCGAATGCCACAGACGGCGGTCCACCTCGTCCTTGCCCGCGACGAGCGCGAACGCACGGGCTTCCTCGACGGACGCGAAATGTCCAAGCACGCCCGTCGCGCGCTGGAGCCCTCCGGTGTCGGAGATGATCGTCATCGCGGCGTAGAGACCGCCGTCGAATGCGGCCATCGGCATGATGACGAAGCCGCGATAGGTGACTTGAGGCTGGTTCATGGCGTGCCCTCTCTCTTTTATCTAATGACCGTCCCTTGCTCTTTCGGGCAGTGTGAATGCCCGTAGGCTGTGCGCAGATTGTCCATCAGAAGAATGAGCCGACGATCAGGGGAAACCATAATCAAATATCGTACGAAAGTAATCCCTTTAGGCGGCACGACCGTACGTTCACAACTCCGGGCGCGCCAGGTCGGCCTTCACGAGCTCGTCGCCTCGGTCGAGCGCGGCGGCGACCGCGGCCGCCTTCGACGGAAACGGACCGATGCTGTCGGCGCCGTCGAATGGAAACAGCAGCTTGCCGTCGGTTTTGCGCACGACCTTGAGCGTGCCGAAAAAACCGCTTGCGCTGCTGCCCCGGTACGAGGCGTAAATTTGAAAGTCGTCCTCGCTGGTTCCGGGCGTAGGCGTCATCGTGCGCGTCGGATACAGGACCAGCTTAGGGCGTCGGCCGCTCGATTGATTCACTGGAATCACCGCTTCTCATGTCGATGATTCATTGTGGGACACCGCACATGCGCTCATCGTGTACTTAACGCATCCCTTCGCGCCGCTGTTGCGAAGGGGGTCGACGGCATGTCCATTGCTGCATGCCAAGACCCGAAAACCGGGCGACTTGCGCATAAACCGCGCGAAGTCCCAATGCCCGAGACCGATAACAAGAACGATGAAGGAAGCGCAAATGCGGGCCACCATCCTCTCCCACGAAGTACCGTCGGAAGTATCGTCCGTGGAGGTGCATCGGTTCAGCTTCAGGATCGACGACGAGCCGTCGCGACCCATGACCGAATTCATATCGCTGCGCACGGCGCGCGTGCTCGTGCAGCACTTCGAGGATGGCAACGCGTTCATCCGGATGCTGCGGGCGATCGTCGCCGCGCGTCGCGACGAATACGACGACCTGCTCGGACGCGTGTATACGGATCATCCCGGCTGAAAGGATCAGCGGCGCGCTTCGGTCGCCATTCTCAACGCGAGGCCGGCGAGCACGGTGCCCATCAGCCAGCGTTGGATCAGCAGCCATGCGGGCTTGCGCGCGAGAAAGAGCGCGATGGTTCCGGCGGTCATCGCGACGATCGAATTGACGGTGATGCTGAGGATGATCTGCACGACGCCGAGCACGAGCGACTGGCCGAGCACGCCGCCGTGCGAAGGATCGATGAACTGCGGCAACAGCGACAGATACAGCACCGCGATCTTCGGATTCAGCAGGTTGGTGACGAAGCCCATCGTGAAGAGCTTGCGCGGGCTGTCGATCGGCAGATCGCGCACCTGAAACGGCGAGCGTCCGCCGGGCTTCACGGCCTGCCACGCGAGATAGAGCAGATAGAGCGCGCCGCCGAAGCGCAACGCGTCATGGGCGAACGGGATTGCGATGAGGAGCGCGGTGATGCCGAACGCCGCGAATAGCATGTAGACCACGAAGCCGAGCGCGACGCCGCCGAGCGAGATGAGTCCTGCGCTGCGGCCCTGACAGATCGAGCGCGAGATCAGATAGACCATGTTCGGCCCTGGCGTGAGCGCCATGCCGAGCGCGACCAGGGCGAAAGCGAACAGTTGCGGCGTATGAGGCATCGACGGACTCCGGCGGAAATAATGTCGATGCATTCTCCCGCGCGGTTTTCCACGACGCCAGATACGGAACCGGCGTCGCCCGTCGATACACTTCGTGTTTAACGCATGCCGCCGCTTGCAATGAGACTTTCGCCGGTCATCCAGCGCGCGTCGTCGGATGCGAGGAACACCGCGATCGATGCGATATCGTCCGGCTGACCGAGACGTCCGAGCGGCGTTTGCGCGAGCGCGGCCTTGTCGAAGTCGGAATCGATGATGCCCGCGCTATGCGTGCCTTCGGTCACGACGACACCCGGATTGATCGAGTTCACGCGAATCTTGCGCGCGCCCAGCTCGCGTGCGAGCACGCCCGTGATCGCATCGACGGCGCCTTTGGTGCCGCTGTAGACCGCGCTCGTCGGCGGCGTGATACGCGTCACGACCGAACTCACGTTGATGATGCTCGCGCCTTCGCCGAGGTGTTTCGCGGCGGCTTGCGTCGTCAGCAGCGTGCCGAGGACGTTGATATTGAACTGTCTATGAAAGTGCTCTTCGGTGATCTCTTCGAGCGCGGCGAATTCATAGACGCCCGAGTTGTTCACGAGGATATCGAGGCGTCCGTAGGTCTCGATCGCCGCATTCACGATGCCCTGCGCATCGGCCGCTTTCGACACGTCGCCGCCCACGGCGATCGCCTTGCCGTTCGATGCCGTGATCTCCGCGACGACTGCATCCGCGCCCGCCTTGCTGCTCGCATAATTGACGACGACCGACGCGCCTTCTGCCGCGAGCGCCTTTGCAATCCCGGCTCCGATACCTTTCGATGCGCCCGTGACGACCGCGACCTTGCCTGCGAGTTTGCTCATGATGGAATCCTTGAAGAGGTTATTTAATGCCCGGATGCGCCGTTGCGTTTTGCAAGAGCGGCGCGACAGGATGAAATGTAGCCATCTCCGCCAAGGCGATAAAGCAGCGTAGAGTGAAAAGACTTGAGGCCTCACGCGAATAATCGATCGGAGACGGCGCATGAATACGACTATGCCTCGCACGGACGTTCAGTTCGCCGGTCAGATTCCCGAGCTTTACGAGCGGCTTCTCGTGCCGATGCTCTTTGCGCCCTACGCCGAAGATATTGCAGCGCGCGCGGCGGCGCTCGCTCCATCGCGCGTGCTGGAAACGGCAGCGGGCACCGGCGCCGTCACGCGCGCGATGGCGCTTGCATTGCCCGCTCATGTCGATATCGTCGCGACCGATTTGAATCAGGCGATGCTCGATCGCGCCGCGACGACGCCCATCGGACGCACCGTGACATGGCGGCAGGCGAACGCGTTGCAGTTGCCTTTCGACGATGCAAGCTTCGATATCGTCGTCTGTCAGTTCGGCGCGATGTTCTTTCCCGACAAGCCCGCGGCTTTCGCAGAAGCGCGTCGCGTGCTGCGGCCGGGCGGCGCGCTGCTCTTTAACATATGGGATCGCATCGAAGAGAACGCGTTTGCCAATACGATCACCGATGCACTCGGCCATCTCTTTCCCGATGATCCGCCGCTTTTCATGAAGCGCACGCCGCACGGCTACTTCGATCGCGGAGCGATCTCACGCGACCTCGCATCGGCGGGCTTCGACGCGATGCCGCGTTTCGAAACCGTCACGCGACGCAGCCGCGCATCGTCGGCGCAAGAGGTCGCGCTCGCCTATTGCCAGGGCACACCGTTGCGCAACGAGATCGAATCGCGTGCGGGCGCGAGTCTGGACGAAGCGACATCGATATGCGCGCAAGCCATCGCCGCGCGCGTCGGCTCCGACTATCCGGACGGGAAGATTCAGGCGCACGTCATCGAAATCCGGCGCTAACCGAGCACGCGTCCGAGCCATGCAATCAACGCATCCGGCGAGCAACGCGCGCTTCTATAACCGATATGTCCGTCCGGCCGCACGACCCACGCCATGCCGTTCTTCGCGCCGAAGGCATCGGCGAATTCGCGCGCTTCGTCGCTCAACGTCCGATACGCTTCACACGCAGGCACGAACGACGCCGCCTTCGCAACGTCCGGCGACACGATCAGCACCGCGCTCGCCGCCGTGCCGAGTGCGGCGCGCCACGCATCGACCGTTGCAGCGAACGCGGCGACGCGTGCGCCATCGGCATCGTCATCGATATGGCCGATGAGCGTGTGACGTCCGCGTCCGAGATGATCGTGCAAGCGCTGCGCATGACCGATGAACGCCTCCACGAGACCGCCGGCTTGCGGTGCACGATCGCCGGGCGCGGGCAATTCGGGCGTCATGTCGATGGTTTCGTCTGCAACTATCGAGCTGCTGCCGCGATAACTCACCAGCAATTGCGTCTCGCGCATCGCGGGCTTGATCTCGCCGTGCGCGAGAACCGTGTTCAGCGCGCGGCTCGTCGATTCGACGACATCGAGCCCGACTGGCCGCCGCTCCGCTTCGTAACTGTCGAGCAGCGTCTGACTCGCGAGACCGCGCGACGCGAGCGTGAGTTTCCACGCGAGATTGTGGACGTCCTGCAAGCCCGTGTTCATGCCCTGCCCGCCGACGGGCGGATGAATATGCGCCGCATCGCCTGCGAGAAACACGCGGCCGCGCGAATACTGCTGCGCGATCCGGTGACTCACGCGATACACCGACGACCAGCGCATCGACGAAAGCCGCGTGCCCTTCGGCAGGACCGGCAGCATGATGCGCTCGATCTCGTCGAAAGCGGGCGTGGCGTTCGGCGCGTGTCTGGCGGCATCGTCGGGAAGCAGGACCATCGACAGACGATAGCGACGCACCGAACCGCGCACCGGCAACGCGGCGAGCGTCGTCGATGCGGCCCTGTCCTCACCCGACACATTGAAGCGATACATCCTTCCGCGCGGCAGATTCCAGTCGACATCGACATCGGCGAGCATGAAGGTCTGCGGATACTGATCTCCTTCGAACGCGACGTTCAGGTGACGACGCACCGTGCTGCGCGCGCCGTCGCAGCCGACGAGCCAGCGGCATCGAACCGTGCGGCTCTCGCCACATGCGTCCTGTACGCATGCGTCGATGGCATCGGCCGATTCGCTGAAATCGATGAGCGTCGCCCCGTATTCGACGTGCCCGCCGTTGCGCGCGAGCGCCGCTTCGAGAATGCGTTCCGTCTCGAACTGCGCGAGCGAGAGCGCGCCGTACGGCAGCCCGGCGCGCGGCACTTCGGCGCTGAACGCGGGCGCGCCGTCCTGATACGTGTCGGCGCCGGTCAGCCACACGCCCGCATCGATCGCGTCGCGCGCGATGCCGATACCCTCGAAAATCTCAAGCGTGCGCGCCGTGACGCCCAGCGCCTTCACGAAAAACGCGCGCTCGTCGTGTGCATCGATGATGCGCACGTTCACGCCATCGCGGCGCAGTTCGGCAGCCAGCATGAGGCCGACGGGCCCCGCACCGGCGATCAGCACATCGGTCGAATCGAACATGATGCGTGTTTCTCCTGAGGAAACCGGCGAATGTCATCGACTGCCGTCAGGGAGAATAACCGCGAATGCGCGCTCGTGGCGATGTGCATCACCCGGCGAGCGGCCCGAGACGCATGCCGATCGCGCAGCCCGCCGCGATCACGAGAAGCACGGTCGCGGCGATCGTCGCGTAGAGGAAATCGCGTTGCCGCGCGAACATGGCGAGCATCAGCACGACGCGCAGCACCGGCAGCAAGATGAAGAGCGCGACGCCCGCCGTCAGAAGTTTCGTGCCGGCGAAGAGACCCGCGCCGATCAGCGCGCACGCGGCCCACGTGCCGCACTGTAGAAAACCGGCGAGCAGGCGATCGAGCGTTTTCGGCGTGAGGTCTTTCATCGCAGCAGATCGATACCGATGCCTTGCATGAACATCTGACAGGCGACGAGCAGCAGCATCGACAGAAACAGCAGGCGCAGGCGCTCGCCGCGCACTTTCATCAGCACGCGCGCGCCCGCGATCGCGCCGATCACCGAGCCGAGCGCGACCGGTCCCGCGATCGCGCTCACGATCTCCCCGCGCAGAAAATACGCGCTCGCGCTCGCGGCGGCCGTGACGCCGATCATGAAGTTCGACGTCGCCGTCGATACCTTGATCGGCAGACGCAATGCGTTGTCCATCGCCGGAATCTTCAGGATGCCGCTGCCGATGCCGAGCAGCGCGGAAACGAGTCCTGCCGCGTACATCAACGTGAGGCCGACGGGCACGCGGCGCACTTCGTAAGGGATGTCGCGACGCAAGGTTCTGTCGGGATAGCTGGAATGGAGGCCGAGCGCGGCGGCGAGTCCGTTCGATGGAATCGGCCTCGACGTGCCCGCCGGATCTTCGCGGCGGATGAACATCTGCCACGCCGACACCAGCAGCACGCCCGCGAAGAGGAAATCGAGCGCGGCCACCGGTACGACGCCCGCGACGAACACGCCCGTCAGCGCGCCGAGCGTCGTGGCGGTTTCGAGTACGACGGCGAGCCGCACGTTCGTCAGACCGCCGCGCAGAAACGCGGCCGCGCCGCCGCAGGAACACGCGATCACCGACACGATGCTCGTGCCGATGGCGGCGTGCATGTCGATATGGAAGAACATCGTCAGGATGGGCACGATGAACAGGCCGCTCGCCATGCCCAGCATGCCGCCCGCCGCGCTCGCGCCCAGGCCCGTGCAAAAGAGCCAGAATGTGGCTTCGAAGCTCATCGTCAAAGCATCGGTGAGGTATCGCCAAGGAATCAATATAACATGTTATATCGAGCCGCAAAAGCCGACGATGCATGGTCTCGCGCTATGATTGCCCATTGCACGACGACAACGACAGCCAACATGGCCCGACGAAGCAAACAGGAAGACATTCAGGCGGAGACTCTCGACACGACGGATGAGGACGCGTCATCTGGCGGCGGTTCCAGCTATCTCGTGCCGGGCCTCGAACGCGGCTTGCGCATCCTCGCCGAATTCTCGGCGCGCGAGCCGGTGCTGGCCGCGCCGGAGCTCTCGCGGCGCATCGGCATTCCGCGCACGACGACGTTCCGTCTGCTGCAAACGCTCGAAGCGCTGGGCTTTCTCGAACGCGTGAACGGCGATCGTAGTTTCCGGCTCGGCGTCGCCGTGCTGCGGCTTGGGTTTGAGTACGTCAACTCGCTGGAGCTGACCGATTTCGGCACGCCGATTCTCGAACGTCTGCGCGATGCGACCGGACTTTCGACGCATCTGCTGATCCGCGATCAGCGCGATGTCGTGTTCGTCGCGAAAGCGCAGAGTCATGAGCCGCTGTTCAGCTCGGTGAAGGTGCATGTCGGTACGCGTCTTCCTGCTCATGCGACCGTGCATGGTCATGTGCTGATGGGCGATTTGTCGATGGCCGCGCTGAAGGCGCTTTATCCCGAGGCTCAACTGGAGAAGTATACGGAGCGGACGCCCGCGACTATCGAGGAGCTTTACGAACGCGTGGAAGAATGTGCTTCGCTCGGGTATGGGCTCAGTGAAGCATCGTTCGAGCGGGGGATTTCGGTCGTTACTGCGCCCGTGCGGGATCATTCCGGCGCGATCGTCGCGGCGGTGGCGGCGACCGTGCCGCGGTCGGATATCGGCGCCGATGATGAGAAAGCGCGGCTTGTCGCGAAGGTATGTGGCGCTGCCGTCGAGCTTTCCATGCGGCTGAATTATCGGCCTTCTGAGGGGGATCGTACTGTGGGGCGCGCTGCGAGTGCTTGAGGTTTTCTCTCGCCGGATCCCGTTTTCTTTTTGGTCTATTAGCACTGCCCCTGTGCGGGGCGGCGGTCACTTTCTTTGCTGCAAAGAAAGTAAGTTTTCTGATCTACGAGTTTAATATTAAAAGAATTTCTCGACCGTCGAATACCGCGAGCGTACACATTGGTAGACACTAGGAGTGTCGAGCAAAAACGCCGCATCGACGCTTTCGCGCATTCCGCCAAGTTCGGTCCTGAGACAAGCCGCGCTTGTTACGTCGCGCATTTCATAAAGACTGTCTTCATGGTTGCGCATCGTGTCGACGGTTCTTTTAAGCGTGCGAAACAGCAGTCGCATGGCAGCGATACGTGGATCGAGTGTAGAAGGCTCGGAATACGCTGAGGAAGGTTGTCGCCGTGAGGATGCGTGTGAGACTGCCGATTGTTTTTGATGTAGCACCGGTCTAGCTCCTGTTTTGGACAAACCCGGAGCCGCCCCCTGTCTCCCAGTTGGGGGCGGGCGGGAACAATGACAGGGTTGGAAGACCGGGACGCTACACCATTGCCAACAACCCTCGCGGGTTCTCTGCCACGTCCCGCTCTTAGGCCCGACAAAGCATCGAGCGCCGTTGGTCAGATGGCGCACGTGGTCTAGCTGCGCTCCATGTCGAAAGAGCGCGACGAACGTCAGCCGGCATTGCGCGGGCTCACGGGTGCAGAGTGTCTTCAAAACCGCCGAGTCCTGACTGGCGCTACCACGCGCCAGCGATGTAATTATGCGTCGCACCTGCGCGAAATCATTTTAAGAGAAATCCGACCTTGTATTGCTGCTTCTTGGCAGTGTCTTTGGCCTAAGGGTTTTTTTTGCTTCCTCTCGAAATAATTCCCGCCTACGTTTCGCCGGTCGTGCGCTGAATCCGTATGCGCCCGATTAGATAGGAATGTTTATCAGGCCATGGCCTGACAGCATCTCGATGCAGGGAATCCGAATGGAAGCACAAACAAAGCGATCCACCGCCCTCGCGCGCTGGATCACGGGCAGGCAGAACTACTATCTCAAGGTGCGAGGCGCACCGCCG
>NZ_JALQDZ010000054.1:0-169663 GCF_023630985.1 Caballeronia sp. ATUFL_F1_KS39
CAGTGGGATCAACGCCGCTCCGACGATGATAAGAAGCTTCATGCATGGGAACAGTCGTTGCCGAAGTGCATCGGCAATGTGCTGAAGGAGTTGAACCGCACGCACTACGCGTATGACGAGCGCGGGAACCTGAGCCGCAAGACCGAGCCTAATGGCGTGACGTGGGTTTATGCCTACGACAAGCAGAACCGGCTCACGGAGGCCAAGCGCTACGCGAAGCCGCCAGCGGCGAACGAGATCGACCGCCGGGAGAGGAGCACGGATGGTTTTACTACCTGGATTTCTGGCACTGCGCCGTTCGATGTTGCCGCAAGCTATACCTACGACGCGTTCGGGCGGCGCGTGGCGAAGGAAGTCAGAGGCGCGACAGGCGCAACCGAGCTAACCGTCTTCACATGGGACGGCGATGTGCTGCTCATGGAAGAGCGCTTTGACGAGCTGCCGCGCGAGTATGGACGCGAGCGCAAGTCCGCGAATGCCGCTTATCAGACGGTGCGGGAAGATGAGCAGGACGCGTATTCGCTGCCGGTCGCGCAGCGCATGCACACGTTGGACGTGAGCCATCAGTGGACGCGGGCGTCGCTCTATCTGCACGAACCGGGGACGTTCGTGCCGCTCGCTCGTCTCGATGAGAAGCTGGTCGAACCCGCGTTTCTCGCGACGGGCACCGATGGTGGGTTTGTTCAGGTTCCGGCGAAGAGCCGTCATGCGACGCTGTTCTATCAGAATGACCACCTTGGCACGCCGCAGGAGTTGCTCGACGAGTCGGGTAAGGTTGTGTGGCTGGCGCGGTATAAGGCGTGGGGTGGAAGGAAACCAACGCCCTATGGCAAGACGGATCCGGCCGAAGCGGATAACGCGATTCGGTTCCAAGGCCAATACGCGGACGACGAGACGGGGCTGACGTACAACCGTTATAGATACTACGATTCGAGTTCGGGCCGCTACATTACGCAAGACCCTATCGGTCTTGCAGGCGGAACAAACCTATATCAATATGCGCCTAATCCGGTGCAGTGGATTGATCCACTTGGGTTGTTGAAGCTCGGATACGACAAAAGCTCACGCACCTGGAGTACGCCGAACGGTTTGAGTTACGGGCAAGGGTCCAGACAAGGCAATCGAATTAAGCATGTCTTGGAACATGAGTCTCCAAACTCAAACAAGCCAACTCACTCAGTGTTCTGTACGTGCAAGCGCGGTAGCTCACTAGATATGGTGGATGAAGCTTGGAAGAATCGCGGCCAGCCTCTAGCCGACGATCCGGGCGCCTATATTGTTCCTATGGGCAGAGCAGTCGGTACTGCTGGGGAAACAAGCATCAAGATCATCACTCGTCCAGGGACGAATGAAGTTATTACGGCTTATCCAGTACATTGAAGGGATGAAAGATGATTTGCCCACGGTGTGAGCAAGATTATGTTGTCGAGGCAAGAATCAAAGCGAACGGGCGCTTGATTTATATCTGTCCCGAGTGTGACGCGACATGGTTGTCCAATACTGAAATCAGTTCCGGCAAATTCCAAGATTACGGAACCTACATGGAATCAATCGGACTGTCTCAGTTGTGGGATGAACTGGAGGTGGTCAAGCGCATTTAATGAAGAGGGCCGCTGACGCGGCCCTTTGTTCATTCGGCGGTAATGGTGGGCCGCCCATGTTCAACATTGATCTTGACGCGCTGCCCTGCTACGAATCCGGCGTGCTCGATCCATCGTCCGGCGAGCTTGAGCCACGGAAAACACGGCGGCTCCGTTCGCTGCCAGTAGGGTTTAGTCGAGCGGCTTTCGCGCCGCGACTCTTGAACAGTCACGAACCGTTCCGTAACGTGGGGGCGTGCTTTAAGATTGGTGTCAGCCATGGTCAACTCCTTGCTTGAGTTGGTGGTGGTCAGCGGGCCGTGAGTGTTGGTAGCACTCACGGCCCGCGCTTCGTTTACCTTACAATCGGCATCGGTACTATGATCCGGCGACGGGACGGTTCATCACGCAAGACCCTATCGGTCTTGCAGGCGGAACAAACCTATATCAGTACGCGCCGAACCCGACACAGTGGATCGATCCGCTAGGGTTGGCAAAGGTTTGTTGCTGTGGGGAGCCGTACGTAGATCCGGATGCTCGCTGGCGAGATGTCATGAACGATCCGAATACGCCAAGTTCAATGCGTGGTTGGCTCCAAAATCAGGCACGTAGAGTTGATGCTGGCCAGCAAGCCAATATCAAGGCACCACCGGGGTATGAACTTGCACACAGACCTCGTTTCGAAAATGACTCCGGTTACGATTATTCGCATGCTGACCCGATGTTGGCGGCAGACCATCGAGGCATTCAGCATCGCTATTGGCGCAAGCGGAATGGGTGCTGGTCGGCAAAGATGCCGAGTTCTGGGTCGCCTGGGACCGGCAAGTTGAGTCTCCCGAAGGCGGGCTCTTTACCCTAAGCGAGAAATGATGGCTAAAGCGCGAGTGATAGGCACAACAGTAGATGCGATCCATGCAGCTGAGACGGAATTGGCGCGACGCTTGCCTAAGTCGTTCTCGGATTGGCTTCTGGACAACAACGGCAAACTATTGGGTGCTTTGGTTGTGTTTCCTGTATTCGATGCACGCGATCCCCGCAAAACGTGGGAGTCGATAGTTCGTCACTTCAAAGAAGATTGGCAAGAGTGGCGAGACAACTTCTCAGGTAGCTCTATCGACCTCTCTCAGTTGCTACCGTTTGCGGAATTCGGAACGGGGGATTACTACTGCTTCGACTATGGAACGCTTGGCGATGCCGGAGAGCCTGTTGTAGTTCTTTGGTCGCACGAGACAGGGCAAGCGTCAGCGATTGCTGATAGCTTCGCAGCCTTTCTGACTACGCCCGGTCGACCGGGATAACGATGAGGGAAGCATCTTGGGGCCGCGTGAGCGGCCCTTGTTGTTTCTGGCCTCTAAAGCTCGAAATCGACCAACGCGCGGCTACCCGTTTCTCCCCGATCGGGGAGAAACGCAGCGGCGGCTGTCAGTCTGCCGGCAGCTAGAAAAGCCGTTCCGCGACCACCCGGCGCGCGTCGTCGTTGAGGTGCATTTGCTGAATTCCAGCGATCGCACGGTGCAGCCAGGTATATCAATACGCGCCGAACCCGGTTCGATGGATCGAGCCTCTTGGCTTAACGACATGTCCGTGTCCCGATGATTGCGAGAAGATACTTGAGAACGAGGGTGTCCAAACGGGGCGTCACGGAGATCTCAGAAGGGTTGGCGGGTTGCAAGACTCGCATCACATCTATCAGGACGCCGCAGTCAATGGCATGTCGGGCTACAACTATAACGACGCCCCCGCGATCAGTCTGCAGGGGCGAAATCAAGACGGAACGACCCGGGGGACACCGCACTACAACGCGAACCGCGCGCAAGACCGGGCATCGCTAGGCGGTACACTTGGAAGCGAGACTGTAGTTGCCTTCAATTCATTGAAAGCCGCCGGGCTAAGTTCCAAAGCCGCAAAATGCGCGGTCTTGAAAGCGAGAAGTTACTTCTCCGGGATAGGTGCCAGCGCGGGAGCCAGAACAACCACACCATCAAAGCGAGGTAGATCTAAATGACCAAGTTGAACAACGATGAAGCTTACTTACTTATCACCGAATTCATCGAGGCCATCAATGCTCAAGATGCTCAAACACTTCAAGCAAAGTTCGACGTAACGATGCCCATTCTTGAGGAAATCAAGGAAACGTTGGCAGAGTACTTCTTGGATAACCCACGGATCGGTGTAGCACCACTCGACCGAGCATTTATAGAGCAGCGAGGCTCCCGGCGCTTCATTGATGTTTTTGAGATGAATGGTGGTGAAGCATGGGGAGTGGAAGCAGTGCTCTGGTCAGATGGCAAGCCCCAAGAACCAATTCTCCAAGTCGAAATCCAACGAGACCACGCTCAGATGCGCTTGAGATACAAATATATTGGGTCGTAGCGGTTTGAGAATCGACTAACTTCTAGTTTCTGAAATGACCTCAATTGCATGCGTAGGCGACGCAACCACCCACGGCGGGCGCATCATCACGGGCTCCGACACGATGGACATCAAGGGGCGCGGGGTGGCTCGCATGGGTGATTTGGTGACGTGCCCGGAACACGGCACCAACCCTATTATTCAATGCTCGGACAGGTTGACCGACACGAACGGCAATGGCGTCGCACTCGACGGACATTTGACCGCGTGTGGCAGCCGTCTGATCGCTTACGAGGATCACGGCTCGGTGGGGTAAGGGAAATGGTCGAGCGTCGATGCGCGGCTCGACCTTCGCGACGAGCACCCATAAGGCCCGCCTGGCGCGGGCCTCTACTTATGCGCGCTCGACGTCCTCGCTCGCTTCGTCTTGCGCCTCGCCACCGCCCAACTCGCGCAACTGAACGACGCCTTCAGGTTCCGTCGCGTAGACTTCCGCCTCTCCCGGCGTGAGCGTCGAATCGTTCAGCGTGTCACCGTCCACGATGACCCGAATATCTGAAACTGCCCTGGTTCTCGATATGCACCTTCATTGCTTTGTGTCCTTGGGGTTAGCGTTGCTGCGGGTGGATGAGCCGATTGATCGAGGCCGCGCCGCCGCTTTCATGCTCAGGTAACTGCACGCCGCCGTGTCCGCCCGTATTGGCGATGGTGTTGTGATCGCTTCTATGTAGACGAGCGTGCACCTGTGAAAAATAAGCGCGGCTAGCAGAGCTGCGGCGTAGCGGATGGACATAGCGGAGCGACGCTTTACGAGAGCGCTCCGAAAGCCTTCCACGTTCCCGGCGTGCCTGCTGCGGTGCAGGTCCACCCGGCGACGGCTGTTCCGGCCGGGTTGCTATTGGTCATGCTGTCACCGATGACCCACGTTCCGGAGGTCGGCGGAGCCGTGCCTCGCAATACGCGCTGCCCGGGCAGCAGGTTCCCGCTGTCGAAGGACTGAAATGGCGCTACCGCTGTCGTACTGTCGATAGCTCAATTCCAAACGGCATAGCGGGCACACTGAAATCGTTGCCCGCGACATCAGCGAGTGCCACGGCCCCCGCTTGAAGATTGATAAGCCCAATCGGATATTGCGTGTCGCCTGGGTAGGTCCGCACGTTCCCCTTAATCGATAGCTTGCTGATGGTCACAGTTGCGCTCGTCGAGGAAGCGCCAACCGTGACCGCGCGCTCGTCGCTCGCGCCCGAGCTGTTGACGTTCAGAATGGCGTTACCGTCAACAACGATCGCTTGAACGGTGCATGCTGCCGCTGGCGCACACGCGACACAACCCGCAACTTCGCACTCTGCGATGGAAAGCAAGGTTGAACGGGTCGGCTTCGCCTTCATCGGTTCGCGAGGAGATGCTCGATGTGCCCGTCGAAGCGTGCCGGGTTCGGGCCGCTGCGCGAGCCGCGCATCGCCGCCCAATCCAGAATCTGACGGACCGTACCATTTCCGTGGTAATGGTTAATTTTGCAAAGAAAGTAGGCGCCGCCCCGCACAGGGGCAGTGCCAATAGACCGACGCGAATACGGGATCCGGCGAAAACCAAAACCAAAACCAAAAAATCAAAACGAGTGATGAATCCCCGCCAGCACGATGACTTGATTCGCCGTACTCGACACCCCAGCGGTAAAGAAAGCCGCCTTCACCCCCCCAGTAGCATGCTCATAAAGCGCATTGACATAAAGCTGCGTCGACTTCGACAACATATAGATATCGCCGATTTCGAACTGCGTCCATCGTCCGCCCGCGAACGTCGTCGTCGCCGCGCCGCCCGCGATCCAGTTCCACGCGACCGGTTTAAAGGTCAACCCCGCATCGTATGACTGAAACGTATCGGACTGCCCGTTCGATTGCAGCTTCACGCGCGTATAAAGCGCATGCACGACGAACTTGCCGATCTCATACGACGCACCTGCGCCCATCTCCTCCTGCTTGTCCGCCATGTAAGTCGCCGCCGGCTGACCCTGAAACGTCGTCAGACCGGTCGTCGCGATCGCGGGCGTGCGATTGTGCTCGTTCGAATACGTGGCCGCCGCCTTGAACGGACCGTTCGCATACGTAATGCCGAAGCCGTAGTTGCGGCCCGTCGAGAAGTTCGTCGTGTTGCCGAGGCCCATCATCGCGCCCGCAGAGAAGCCATAGAAGTTCGCCGAGCGGAATTTCACCGAGTTGTCGTAGGGCACCACGCCCGTATCCGCCAATTGATCGATGTTGCCTGGATGGAACGCGTACCAGCTCGCCGCGAGATACGCGGTCGATAGCGGTCCGAGCATGTCGAAGCTGAACGGCGTCTGATGACCGAGCGTCAGCGTGCCGACGTTTTCTTGCTCGAGCCCGAGATACGCCTGCCTATTCCAAAGCGTGCCCGCCTTCGCGAAGTTGCCCGTGTTCGTGTAGAAGCCGTTCTCGAGTTGCGCGACGGTCTTGAGCCCGCCCCCCAAATCCTCGACCACGCGAAAGCCCCAGCGATCCGGCTGCATGTTGCCCTGCTCCTCCATCCACTTCGGATGGCCGCCGACGTTGTTGATATACGCGATGCCGGCATCGAGACTGCCATAGAGCGTGACCGTGCTTTGCGCGGCCGCGCCGGTCGCGACCCCGGCCCCGATGAGCCCCGCTGCGATGATGTGCTTCACCCTTCGTTCTCCTGATTGTGTGGTTCGAGCGCGGGCCTCGCCCGCTTTCCTGTTCCTGCTGATCGCAGTTGTTGCCCTTCCCCAGCAAGACGTCCCGCCACTCGCTTGCGTTCCATATATGGATCACCGTCCTGCCTATGGAAAGTATAGTGAGCTTTCCCGCGCCAAAAAAATAAATTCGTGATGAAGCCGGGTAGACCCTGAGACGACGCGGACACGGCGCATCTGCCGGGCAAAAGGGCTTACGGATCAATGACAAACGGGCGTTCTTACTTCATCCGCGAGCTTTGAACCGCGTCGACTTAAGTGTTTTCACCTAGATATCTACTTTTATATTTTTTCCGAGCCAGTCGACTCCTATAATCACCATACACGAACTGACGTTCCTTTAGTGGAACACAGACGAACCAGAGGAAAGGGTGAAAGATGTCTGAACAATGGCGCTGCGCCGGGCATGCCGGCGATCTGTCGGAAGACGCACCAATCGAATTCAAGCTCGATGACGGCGCGGAAATCGGAATCTACAAAGTGGGCGACGCGCTGTATGCGCTCGAGAACGTCTGCCCGCACGCATATGCGTTGCTGACGCAAGGCTTCGTCGATGGCGACACCGTCGAATGTCCGCTGCACGAAGCGGTGTTTCACATCCCCACGGGCAAATGCCTGAAAGAGCCCGGCGGCCGCGACCTGAAGACGTATTCGGTGCGCCTCGCCGGCGAGGAAATTCAGATCAAGGTGGCGTGACATGGAAAAAGTCGTGAACTTCAACCCGCATCTCAAGCCGTGGCTCGCGCCGCAGCCGAACAACGTCGCCGGCAAGGGCGTGATCGAAAAGCCGGGCGAGACTGAAAACTTCATCTGGCAGACGCGCAAGGCCGAGCCGACGCAATACGAAAACGACTTCGGCGATGCGCTCGAACGCGTCTTCGAAGCGGGCGCGCTGGAACTGGAACAGGTGGTCGCGGGCTTGAACAAGGACGGTTTCCGCACGCCGGAAGGCACCGCATGGACCGCCGACCGCCTCGCCGCCGAACTGCGCACGCTCGCCGAATAAAGAAGGAGCTTCTTCCCATGACCTCCCCTCACCAAACAGTCGCCGTCGATCCCGTTCAGGCCTATCTCGATCGCGGCTTGCGCAATTACTGGTATCCCGTGGCGCCGAGCTGGCAAGTGGCGAATGCGCCCATCGGCTTGACGCGACTCGGCGATCAGATCGTGCTCTGGCGCGACAACGAAGGCAAAGTGCATGCGCTCGAAGATCGCTGTCCGCATCGCGGTGCGCGTCTGTCGCTCGGCTGGAATCTCGGCGGCAGCGTCGCGTGCTGGTATCACGGCATCGAAGTCGATGGCAGCGGCACTGTGCAGAAAGTGCCCGCCGTGTCCGCGTGCCCGCTCGAAGGCCAGAAGTGCGTGAAGTCGTACCCCGTCGAAGAACGCGCGGGCGCGATCTTCCTCTGGTTCGGCGACGACGCCAACAAGGAACCCGCGCCGCTCGTGCTGCCCGAAGAACTCGTCGGCGAGGAATACGCGAGCTTCCTGTGCATGTCGCACTGGAAGTGCAATTACCAGTACGCGATCGACAACGTGATGGACCCGATGCACGGCGCGTATCTCCACGCGACATCGCATTCGATGGCCGAGGGCGACAAGCAGGCCGACATGCGCGTGCGCAAGACCGAAACTGGCTTGATGTTCGAGAAGGTCAATCAGCGCGACGTGAACTTCGACTGGGTGGAGCTCGGCGAAACCGGCTGCCTGTGGATGCGCCTCGCGATTCCGTACAAGAAGAAGTTCGGGCCCGGCGGCAACTTCGGGATCATCGGTTTTGCTACGCCCGTCGACAACGACAACTGCCAGGTCTACTTCTGGCGCACGCGCAAGGTCTCCGGATGGCAGCGCGATGCGTGGCGCTTCCTGTATCGCAATCGTCTCGAAGGACTGCACTGGGCCGTGCTCGAACAAGACCGCTATGTGCTCGAAAGCCTGGCGCCGAACGCACGCGATCACGAATTCCTCTATCAGCACGATGTCGGCATGACGCGCGTGCGTCGCATGTTGAAGCAGCGCGCGCAGCAACATCTCGCCGCGCTCGAAGCATTGCCGAAGAACACGGAGCACGCTCATGCGTGATGCGTCGAAAGCGCTCGACGGCCGTCGCGTGATCGTGACCGGCGGCGCTCGCGGACTCGGCGCGGCCTTCGTGCGCGCGCTCGTCGGGCAAGGCGCGCACGTCGCGTTCGGCGATGTGCTTAGCGAAGAAGGCGAAGCACTTGCGCGCGAACTGCGTGACGTGCACTTCTTCCCGCTCGATCTGAACGAACCGCGAAGCATCGCCGAATTCGTCGAACAAGGCACGAATGCGTTGGGCGGTCTCGATGCGCTCATCAACAACGCCGCGATCACCAACTCGGGCGGCAAGTCCGCCAGCGAGCTCACACCGCAAACATGGGATGCGGTGATGAACGTGAACGTGCGCGGCACTTGGCTGATGAGCGTCGCGTGCCTGCCGCATCTGAAGGATTCGGGACGCGGCGCGATCGTGAACATCGCATCCGATACGGCGCTGTGGGGCGCGCCGAAGCTGCTCGCATACGTCGCGAGCAAGGGCGCGGTGATCGCGATGACGCGCTCGCTCGCCCGCGAGTTCGGCGCGGACAACGTGACCGTCAACGCGATCGCGCCCGGCCTCACCGAAGTGGAAGCCACCGCATATGTGCCCGCCGAGCGTCACGAGTATTACCTCAAAGGCCGCGCATTGACGCGCGCGCAAGTCCCCGACGACGTGAACGGCCCCGTGCTGTTCCTGCTCTCGGATGCGGCGCGCTTCGTAACGGGCCAGTTGCTGCCGGTGAACGGCGGCTTCGTGATGAATTGATTCGCTCTATTTGATTGGAACCTGGAGAAAGCAATGGCCGATGCAGACATCGAACGCAAGTCGTGGGATCAGCCCGCCGAAGCGAGCTTCGCACAATGGATGGACACGCGCGTCGCGCGCCTCGAAACGCGCCGTTACGACTGGGACGCGCTCAAGTTCCAGGCCGACTACGACCCGAAGTATCGTCGCGCGCAGATGCGTTATGTCGGCACTGGCGGCACGGGTGTATCGAAGGACATGAACACGATTCCCGCAGGCAGCTTCACGTTTTCGACGATGGTCATTCCCGCCGGCAACATCGGGCCGAGTCATATTCATATCGACGTAGAAGAGATTTTCTTCGTGCTGCGCGGAAAGATGAAAGTCGTCTGCGAGAAGGACGGACAAACGTGGGAAGCCGTGCTCGGCGAGCGCGATCTCATTTCCGTGCCGCCGGGCGTGTATCGCACGGAGATCAACATCGGCGAGGAAGACGCGCTGATGTGCGTGATGCTCGGCGCGCCGAAACCCATCACGCCGACGTATCCGCCGGATTCGCCGCTGGCGAAGTTGAAGCGCTGAGGCTCGCATGAACATCCAGACGCTCGCGTGCTTTCCCGACACGCATATCGAAACCGCGCACGGCATCACGGGTTATCGCGAGGCAGGTGCGATGCATCGGCGCGCGCTGCCCGTCGTGCTGCTGCATGGGATCGGGTCGGGCGCGGCGTCGTGGGTCCGGCAGATCGGCGCGCTTGGTGCGAAGCGGCGTGTCATCGCATGGGACGCGCCGGGGTATGGCGAATCTAGTTGCATACGTAACGATTCGCCGCTTGCGCTCGATTACGGGCAAGCGTTGCGCGCGTGGCTCGATGCGCTCGATATCGATCGATGCGTGATCGTCGGCCATTCGCTCGGCGCGATCATCGCGGGATCATTCGCCGTGCATACGCCACAGCGCGTCGCGGGCCTGCTGCTGATATCGCCGGCTGCGGGTTATGGCGCTGCATCGAAGGAAGTGCGCGATTCGAAACGCGATGCACGTTTGAAGATGCTGAACGAACTCGGCCCGCAAGGACTCGCACGCGAGCGCAGCGCCAACATGCTTTCGCACTACGCCGACGATGAAGCGCGCGAATGGGTCCGCTGGAACATGGCGCGCATCGTCCCCGCAGGCTATGCGCAAGCGACGCATCTGCTTGCCAACGCCGATCTCGCAGCGGATATCGCGCGCTTTCACGGACGCATCGCGGTCGCCGTCGGCGCGGACGATGCGATCACGCCGCCCGACGCATGCGAGCGCATCGCGCAGGCCGCGCGGGTCAATCTGCAAGTGATGCCGCGTGCGGGCCATGCAGGCTACGTCGAATCACCCGCTGCATACACCGCATTGATCGATGCGTTTTGCGAAAGCATCGAATGCCACACGAAAGACGGAGTACCGCAATGACATCCCTCGCCACGGAAGAAGCCGACAATGGCGAACCGACTTACATCGTGCCGGGACTCGAACGCGGATTGAAGATCCTCACCGAGTTCTCGCCGCGCGAACCGGTGCTTGGCGCGCCCGAATTGTCGCGACGCCTCGGCATTCCGCGCACGACGGTTTTCCGCCTGTTGCAGACGCTCGAATCGCTCGGCTTTCTGGAGCGCGCGGACAAGGACCGCAACTATCGGCTGGGCGTCGCCGTGCTGCGTCTCGGCTTCGAATATCTGAGCTCGCTCGAACTCACCGATCTCGGCCTGCCGATCATCGAAGCATTGCGCGACGCGACCGGTCTCACGAGCCACATTCTCATTCGCGATGGGCGCGATGTCGTGTTCGTCGCGAAAGCGCAGAGTCACGCGCCTATCTTCAGTTCGGTGAAGGTGAACGTCGGCACGCGCCTTCCCGCCCATGCGACGACGCACGGCCACGTTCTGATGGGCGATCTTTCGCTCGATGAACTGCGCGCGCTCTACCCGGAAGCGCATCTCGAACGCTTCACGACGTCCACGCCCGAAACGGTCGAAGAGCTCTTCGAGCGCGTGAAGGAAGACGCCGAACGCGGCTACGCGACAAGCCAGTCGTCGTTCGAGCGCGGCATATCGGTCGTCACCGCGCCCGTTCGCAACGACACGGGACGCATCGTCGCCGTCATCACGACGACGATTCCGCGTCCCGAGATCGACGCAGCGTTGCTCGACAGCGGTCTCGTCGACAAGGTTCGCGAAGCCGCCGAGGCGCTCTCGATGCGTCTCAACTATCGCCCGGGCGCGCGTGCTTCCGCGTCGAACCGCTACATGAAATCTCTGGGGTTGCAATGATTCGAATCGATCTCTCGGACCAGGTCGCTGTCGTCACCGGCGGTTCGTCGGGCATCGGTCTCGCGACGGCGAAGTTGTTCTTGCAAGCGGGCGCATCGGTGGCCATTTGCGGGCGCGACAGCGAACGTCTGCAAGGCGCGCAGGCAACGCTCGCCGATGAATTCCCGCAAGCGCAACTGTTCGCCGCGCGTTGCGACGTGCTCGACGCGGACCAAGTGAACGCATTCGCATCGCAGGTAATGCAACGCTTCGGCCGCGTCGACATGCTCGTGAATAACGCGGGTCAGGGCCGCGTCTCCACATTCGCCGATACCACCGACGACGCCTGGCGCGACGAACTGGAACTGAAGTACTTCAGCATCATTCGTCCGACGCGCGCCTTCTTGCCGATGCTGAAAGATGCGCCTTCGCCCGCGATCGTCTGCGTGAACTCGCTGCTCGCGCTGCAACCGGAGCCGCATATGGTCGCGACTTCATCAGCGCGCGCGGGCGTGTTGAGTCTCGTGAAATCGCTTGCGACGGAACTCGCGCCGCAACGCATCCGCGTGAATTCGATTCTCATCGGCATCGTCGAATCGGGGCAATGGAAGCGTCGCTACCAGAACTATTTGAACGAAAACGCCGATAACCCCACGCGCCAAAGCTGGGAAGAATGGACCGGCGAGCTCGCGCGCAAGAAAAACATTCCGCTCGCCCGCTTCGGCTTGCCCGAAGAAGCGGCGCAGGCGCTCTTCTATCTCGCAACAACGCTGTCGTCGTACACGACCGGCAGCCATATCGATGTTTCCGGAGGCTTTGCTCGTCATGTCTGAAAAAACCACGGTCGGCGAACTGATCGCCGCGTTCCTCGAACAATGCGGCGTCCGCACGGCGTTCGGCGTGATCTCGATTCACAACATGCCGATCCTCGATGCGATCGGGCGTCGCGGCAACATCCGCTATGTCGGCGCGCGCGGCGAAGCGGGCGCCCTGAACATGGCCGACGGCCTCGCGCGCGTATCCGGCGAACTCGGCGTCGCGTTCACGTCGACGGGCACGGCTGCCGGCAACGCAGCGGGCGCGATGGTCGAAGCGCTGACCGCGGGCACGGCGTTGCTGCATATCACCGGGCAGATCGAAACCGAGTATCTCGATCAGGATCTCGCGTATATCCACGAAGCGCCCGATCAGTTGTCGATGCTGCAATCCATCTCCAAGGCGGCGTTTCGCGTACGCACCGTGGACACCGCGTTGCCGACGATTCGCGAAGCCGTGCGCGTCGCGCTCACTGCGCCTGCGGGCCCGGTGAGCGTCGAGATTCCCATCGACATTCAGGCCGCTGAAATCGAATGGCCCGCCGATCTCGCCGCGCCGCACGTCGGCATGCTCACGCACGACAGTCTGCGCGTGAAGCAGCTCGCCGATGCGCTCACGAACGCGAAGCGTCCGTTGCTATGGCTCGGCGGCGGCACGCGTCATGCACGCGGCGCGGTCGAGCGCCTCGTGAAGCTCGGCTTCGGCGTGGTGACGAGCGTGCAAGGTCGCGGCGTGCTGCCGGAAGATCATCCGGCGACGCTCGGCGCATTCAACGTGCATCCGTCCGTCGAAGCGTTCTACAAGACCTGCGATGCGCTCGTCGTCGTCGGCTCGCGTCTGCGCGGCAACGAAACGCTGAAGTACAAGCTCGCGCTGCCGCAGCCGCTTTATCGCATCGACGCCGATGCGCTCGCCGATAACCGCGGCTATCGCAACGAACTCTTCGTGCATGGCGATGCATCGCGCGTGCTCGATGAACTCGCGACGCTGCTCGAAGGCCGCATCCGCATCGATGCCGCGTTCGCGAGCGATCTCGCGGCAGCGCGCGAAACGGCCGTCGCGGAAGTGTCGAAGGGACTTGGACCGTACAAGCGTCTCGTCGATTCGCTGCAACGCGCGGTGGGCCGCGATTACAACTGGGTCCGCGACGTGACGATCTCCAACAGCACGTGGGGCAACCGCCTGCTGAAGATTTTCAATCCGCGCGCGGGCGTGCATGCGCTCGGCGGCGGCATCGGGCAAGGCATGCAGATGGCGATCGGCGCCGCGCTTTCGGGCGCGGCGAAGAAGACTGTCGCGCTCGTCGGCGATGGCGGTCTGATGGTCAATGTCGGCGAGCTCGCAACCGCCGTGCAGGAAAAGGCCAACGTCATGATCGTGCTGATGAACGATCAATGCTACGGCGTGATCCGCAACATTCAGGACGCGAACTACGGCGGACGCCGCATGTTCGTCGATCTGCATCAGCCGGATTTCGCGCAGTTCTGCGCGAGTCTCGGCCTTGCGCATCGCCGCATCACGTCGCTCGATCAGGCCGATGACATCGTGCGCGAAGGGCTCGCGATCGATGGCCCGGTGCTGGTCGAAGTGGACATGCTGTCGGTCGGCTCGTTCGCGACCGCGTTCGCCGGGCCGCCCGTCAAGAAGGAAGAGCCGAAGGAGCCGGAATATGCGTGATCCCCTCCATGCACGGCAAGCGATCGACATCGCGATGATCGGCTTCGGCGCGATCGGTTCGGCGGTGTATCGCGCGCTCGACAACGATCCGCTCGTTCGCATCTCGCATGTGATCGTGCCGGAACGCGATCGCGACAACGTGCGCGCCGTGCTCGGCGATAACGTCGATGTTGTGTCGCACGTCGATGCGCTCGCCAGTCATCCGGAATTCGCGCTCGAATGCGCGGGACATGCGGCGCTCGTCGATCATGTCGTGCCGTTGCTGAAGTCGGGCACGGATTGCGCGGTCGCATCGATCGGCGCGCTGTCGGAAGCCGGCTTGCTCGATGCCCTCGCCAATGCCGCCAATGAAGGCGCGGCCACGATCACGCTGCTCTCGGGTGCGATCGGCGGCGTCGATGCGCTCGCCGCCGCGAAGGAAGGCGGCCTGGACGACGTGCAGTACACCGGCCGCAAGCCGCCGCTCGGCTGGCTCGGCACGCCTGCTGAAACGCTCTGCGATCTGAAGTCGCTGACTGAAGAGAAGGTCATCTTCGAAGGCACTGCGCGCGATGCGGCGCGTCTCTATCCGAAGAACGCGAACGTCGCGGCGACCATTGCGTTAGCGGGACTCGGACTCGATGGCACACGCGTGCGTCTCATCGCCGATCCGGCTGTCGAGCGCAACGTGCATCGCATCGTCGCACGCGGCGCGTTCGGCGAGATGTCGCTGGAAATGTGCGGCAAGCCGTTGCCGTCGAATCCGAAGACATCGGCGTTGACTGCATTCAGCGCGATCCGTGCGTTGCGCAATCGCGCCGCGCGTTGCGTCATCTAAGGAGCTTCAGAAAGATGAATCATCCCGACACTTCGCTCGTAACGTCCGGCGATATCTATATCGGCGGCGAGTGGCGCAAAGGGCGCGGCAATCAGTACGCGAGCATCTATCCCGCCGATCAATCCGTCAACGCGGAGATCAGCACCGCCGACGCCGACGACGCGCGCGAAGCCGTCGAGATCGCGGATCGCGCTTACAGGCAGGCCGATTGGGCCGGACTGAAGCCGCATCAGCGTGCTGCGGTTCTGCATCGCATCGCGAATCTGATCGAAGCGCGTCATGAAGCGCTCGCGCAATTGCAGCGCCGCGACAACGGCAAGCCGATCAGCGAAACGCGCGCCCTGGTCACGAGCGCGGCCAACACGTTCCGCTACTTCGCAGCGTGCCTCGAAACGCTCGAAGAAGAACTCACGCCTTCGCGCGGCGATTATCTGACGATGAGCGTGCACGAACCGCTCGGCGTCATCGCGGCAATCACGCCGTGGAATTCGCCGATCGCATCCGATGCGCAAAAGCTCGCGCCTGCGCTCGCGGCCGGCAACGCGGTCGTGCTGAAGCCCGCTGAAGTGACGCCGCTGGCATCGCTTGCGCTCGCGCGCATCTGCGAGGAAGCGGGCGTGCCGAAAGGGGTCGTGAGCGTGTTGCCCGGCAAGGGCTCGGTCATCGGCGATGCGCTCGTGCGTCATCCGCTCGTCAAGAAGGTCGCGTTCACGGGCGGCACCGAAGTCGGTCGCGGTATTGCGCGTCTTGCCGCGGAAAAGCTGATGCCGGTATCGCTCGAACTGGGCGGCAAGTCGCCGACCATCGTCTATGCCGATGCCGATCTCGATCACGCAGTGAACGGCGTGCTGTACGGCATCTTCAGTTCATCGGGCGAATCGTGCATCGCGGGATCGCGGCTCTTCGTCGAACGCAAGGTGTACGGCGAGTTCATGTCGCGTCTCGTCGATCGCGCACGCGGGCTGCGCGTCGGCGATCCCACGCGCGAAATCACGCAGATGGGTCCGCTCATCACATCGCAGCATCGCGAGAGCATCGAACGCTATGTCGCGCTCGGTCTCGAAGAAGGCGGCACGCTGTTATGCGGCGGCGAACGTCCGACGGGCGATGGCCGCGAGAAAGGCTTCTTCTATCTGCCGACGATCATCGAAGGTCTCGCGAACGATGCGCGCATGTGTCAGGAAGAAATCTTCGGCCCGGTGCTTGCCGCCCTGCCCTTCGACGACGAAGCCGCGTTGTTGCAACAAGCGAACGACAGCGTGTTCGGTCTCGCCGCCGGCATCTGGACGCGCGACTACAAGCGCGCATGGAACCTCGCGCGCGCGTTGAGCGCGGGCACGGTCTGGATCAACACGTACAAGCAGTTTTCGATTTCGACGCCTTTCGGCGGATGGAAAGACAGCGGCATGGGACGCGAGAAAGGCCGTCTCGGCCTGCGCGAATACATGCAGCAAAAGAGCCTGTACTGGGGCTTGAACGATGCCCCGCTGCCGTGGGCGAACTGAAGGAGTTGCCATGACGATCCTTGGCATTGAACGCATCACCTACGGCGTGACCGATCTCGACACCTGCCGGCGCTTTTTCGCGGACTGGGGATTGAAGGAAGTCGCGCACGATGAAGCGCGCGCGCGTTTCGAAACGCTCAACGGCTGCGAAGTGCTGCTTGCATTGGCCGACGATCCCGCGCTGCCGCCCGCATTCGAAGGCGGTCCGACGTTGCGCGAAGTGACGTGGTCCGTCGCGACGCGCGCCGAACTCGACGCATTGCGCGGACGCTTCGCGGGCCAGCCCGGTCACATCGAAACCGACGATGCGGTCGGTTGCATCGATCCGAACGGCATGGCGATTCGTGTGGAAGTGACGAAGAAGCGCGACATCGACGTGAAGGGCTCACTGTCGAACGTGTGGGGCAACGCGCAGCGCATCGATACGCCGAGCCCCGTCTATGAGCGCGCGGAACCCGTCGAAGTGGGACACGTCGTGTTCTTCACGAACTGCGTCGCGGAGCAGGAAAAGTTCTATCACGAGCTGCTCGGCTTCGAGACATCGGATCGCTATCCGGGACGCGGCGCGTTCATGCGTTGCGCGCCGCATGGCGGTCATCACGATTTGTTTCTCTTGCAACTACCCGATGGAAAACGCGGCCTGAATCACGTCGCGTTCACGGTGCGCGACATCCACGAAGTCTTCGGCGGCGGCCTGCATATCAGCCGCTGCGGATGGACCACGCAACTCGGACCGGGACGTCATCCGGTTTCGTCGGCGTACTTCTGGTACTTCAAGAATCCGGCGGGCGGTCTCATCGAGTATTACGCGGATGAAGACGTGCTCACGCCCGAATGGCAGCCGCGCGAGTTCGAGCCGGGTCCGACCGTGTTTGCGGAATGGGCCGTCGATGGAGGTCTCGACGGCAACACGCGCCGCCAGAAAGAGGCGAAGGCGCCCGAAGGCAAGTTCATGACGGAGCGGAAAAATGGCTGATCTTCAGACAGTCGTCGTGATCGGCGGCGGACAGGCGGCGGGCTGGATCGTGAAGACGTTGCGCAAGGAGGGCTTCGATGGCCGCGTCGTGATGATCGCCGACGAGATTCATCTTCCTTATGAGCGCCCGCCGTTGTCGAAGGCCGTGCTCGCGGGCGAAGCGGATATCGAAACCGTGCGTCTCGTCGATCACGATGCATTCGCCGCGTTGAACGTCGAAGCGTGGCAGCCGGAACGCGCGACGTCGATCGATCGCGATGCGCGCATCGTGCGTACCGCGAGTGGACGCGAAGTGCAGTACGACCGGCTTGTCATCGCAACGGGCGGTGCGGCGCGCCGTCTGCCGGCATCGCTCGTGAAGACTTCGCATCTTGCCTATCTGCGCACGCTCGACGATGCGGTGCATATCGGCAAGCGTCTGCGCGAGAGTCATGCGAAGCGCCTGCTCGTGATCGGCGGCGGATGGATCGGCCTTGAAGTCGCGGCGACCGCGAAGAAGCTCGGCGTCGATGTGACCGTGATCGAAGGTGCGCCGCGTCTGTGCGGACGTTCGGTGCCCGCGAGCGTGTCGGACTTTCTGCTGAAGTTGCATCGCGATAACGGTGTCGATGTGCGTTTGAATGCATCGGTCGTATCGCTCGAAGACTGCGAAGGCGGCGTGCGCGCTTCGATGGCCGATGGCACGTTCATCGACGCCGGCTTTGCCGTCGCGGGCATCGGTCTCGCGCCGCACACGGCGCTCGCGGAAAGCGCGGGCATCGAAGTGAACGACGGCATCGTCGTCGATGAATTCGGCGCGACCCACGATGCACATGTGTTCGCTTGCGGCGATGTCGCCAATCATCCGAATGCGTGGCTGAAGCGCCGCGTGCGTCTGGAATCGTGGGCGAACGCGCAGAACCAGGCGATCGCGACGGCCCGCGCCGTGCTCGGCGTTCGCACGCCGTATGCGGAGATTCCGTGGTTCTGGTCGGATCAGTACGACGTGAACCTGCAGATTCTCGGCGACATTCCGCCGGGCGCGACGCCTGTCGTGCGCGGCGATCTGGACGCGCGTCGTGCATCGCTCTTCTTCTTCGAAGGCGATGTATTGCGCGGCGTCATCGCGATCAACGCGACGCGCGATCTGAAGGTCGCGAAGAAATGGATGAGCCAGGGACGCGCGGTCGATATCGCGTCGCTCGCGGATACGGCGAAGGCACTCGCATAACACATTGACGGGAGCAGGCATGAGGAGCATGAGCAACACGGCCGTTGAGCACGGCGGCACGGCCACGACAGTCGCGGACGCGAGCGCGGCCGCTCACGCGGTCACGAAGGGATCGATCATCGCGCGCATCGAACGGCTGCCCGCCAACGCGATGCAGGTGCGCGCGCGGATTCTGATCGGCGCGGCGACGTTCTTCGATGGCTTCGATGTCATCGTCATCGCGGCGACCTTGCCGCTGCTCATCCAGCGTTGGGGGCTTACGCCGGGACAGGTCGGCTTTCTGATCGCGTCGGGATCGATCGGACAATTGATCGGCGCATTCCTGTTTCCTTCGCTTGCGGAACGCTTCGGGCGCGTGCGTTCGATCGCGTGGAGCTCGGGGATCATCGGACTGACGAGCATTGCATGCGGCTTCGCGCCTTCGTTCGCCGTGTTCGTCGCGTTGCGCATCGTGCAGGGCCTCGGGCTCGGCGGCGAGTTGCCGGTGGCGGCGACGTACATCAACGAGATCACGCGCGCGCATGGACGCGGGCGCTTCGTGCTGCTGTATGAGATCGTGTTTCCGATCGGCCTGCTTGCATCGAATGCGCTCGGCGCGTGGATCGTGCCGCGATTCGGATGGGAAGCGATGTATTTCATCGGCGGCATTCCGCTCGTGCTGTTCTTCATGTTGCGCGCGCTGGTGCCGGAATCGCCGCGCTGGCTCGGTGAACGCGGCCGCATGAAGGAAGCGGGCGATGCGCTTTTTGCATTCGAAGCGACCGTCAAGCAGCCGTTGCCGCCGCTCGGCAATCTCGCCGAATTCGAAGCGATGGCGAATCGGCATCCGAAGCGGCGCCGTCTCGATCTGATCGGGCCGGCGTATCTGAAGCGCACGATCGCCGTCGCGCTGCTGTGGATGACGTGCGGCGTGCTGCAGTACGGTCTCTCGACGTGGTTGCCGACGATCTACAAGACGGTTTATCACGCGCCGCTGCAGCTTGCGCTGAATCTTGCGGTGGCGGCGTCGGTGCTGGGCGTGATCGGCTCGCTGACGTGCGCGCTGATCGTCGACAAGGTCGGGCGCAAGCCGGTCATCAACTGGTCGTTCGTGTTGTGCGCGGTGTCGCTGGTATGCGCGGGCGTGTTCGTCGCGCAGTCTGTGTATGTGGTTGCGACGTTCTGCGCGCTCGCGCTCGGCTTCATGGCTTGCGGGTTTATCACCGCTTATGTTTATACGCCGGAGTTATATCCGACGAGTATCCGCGCTTTCGGTTGTGGTCTCGGTGGCGCATGGCTCAAGATCGCGGCGATCTTCGCGCCGGCGCTCGTCGGCAAGACGCTGATGGGCGGGAACATGGACATCGCGTTCTATGCGCTCGCGGTCGTGCCGGTCGTCGCGGCGGCGGCGGTGCATTTCATGGGGATCGAGACGAAGGGGAAGGTGCTGGAGCAGTTGGAGGTTTGAGAGGATGGTTGCCCCGCTTTGCGCGGGGCTTTCTCTTTCCTGTTGAGCGGAGGCCAGAGGGGGCCTCGCTCGTTCGGAGGGTTTTCTGAGTTTTTTAGGTGGAACGTCCGGGGCGATCATGCTGCCGATTTAATCGCGGTTAGCGTCGCAAAGTCTGCCTCGTCCGGCGTTTGATCCGCCAGGCTCGAGTGGGGGGCCGCTTTCGGTTGCACAGTTCGATGTATTCGCCGATGGGGCGCTTCGGACCACGCACTCGCGCGCTCCAGATCGGCGTGAACTAACGCGCCGCGTGCATCAGTTCGCCCCCGGTAACGGGACGCCGACCTTCTGGGCGGCAGCCAGCGCACCAGGTGGCAAGGGCGGCGGCTGCCCGGTTGCCTTCTCGGCGAGCGTCTTCGTCACGAAGATGCGCGAGGGCAGTGTGAAGTGACGCAGCGCCAGCACGTCAAGCGGACCCGCGCCCGCTTCGGCGCGCAACTGCACCGAGAGCGAGGACCCCGCGCCCTGGTCCGGCGTCCACGACAGCAGATAGCGCGCATTATCCTGCTGCGAAACTCTCGCGCGCTCGAGCAGCCGGATGAATGCGAAGCGACCCTGCGAGTACATCGTCGAACGCAAGCCGCCTTCCTCAGTCTCCCACTGAAGCTGCGCGTTGTTATCCAGCGCCTGCGCCGGCCATTCGAACGGCACCCATTGTTCCATCTGGTTGAAGTAGTGCAGTTGCTGGCCCGACGAGATCAGCTTCATGTCCGTGATGCCCGGCGTCGCCAGGCGCGCGCATAGTCGTCGAAGTAGCGTTGGCGCAGCTCGGCTTTGAGCGTCGAGGGAGCGGTGTTGTCGATCTTCGCGTCGGATAACACCCAGTCGCCGGTGACGGTGCGTTGCTCGCTTGCTTCATCGATCGCCTTCGGGATGCGCTCATCCCACGCGGCGCGGGTGAACACGCCGGGAACGGTGGCGGTCGTGCTGAAGAGGCCTCGGCTCGGGTGGTCGCCCAATAGCGTCGCGAGTGTGATGGGCGGGTACTTCGGCTTCGTTTCCTCGATGATCTGCTGGTAGATCGCATCGGTGGAGTTTTGCAATCCCCGCACGCCGATGATGGTCTGGCGAGTGGCCGCCACGAGCCCGGAATCGGGATCGATCGCAGGCGCCGAAGTCGACGCCCCTGCACGCGTCAGATGGTTCGCGTAGAAGGCGATCACGTGCTGACGCACGTCATCCCATGTGCCCGCGGTCACCGACGCGTTCTGCGGCCGCATCGGTGCATCGGTGGCCACCAACTGCGTGTTCAGGAATGCGGCGTCGGCATGCTCGGGATGCGCGAGCATCAAGTAGGTCTTGAGCGTATCGTAGGCGGCCTGAACCTGCGCGTTGCCGCCACTGGCGATTTCCGCGTCGGAGAGCGAGGCGAGTTGCTGGAGGCGTGCTTCGAGCTTCGCCTTGATCGGCTCGATCAGCACGCGCGAGGCAATGCGCTGATACGCGGGCCACAGGGCGTCGAAAAGTGCGGCGTCGTGGTTCAGGCCGAAACGCGTGAAGAACGGCGCGCCTTCCTTACGATGGAATTCGAGCGTGTCGAGTTGCTTGTCGAGGGCGTCGAGCGCGAGCAGCGCTTGCGTCGGGTCTTGCGTGGACAAAGCTTTGGTTATGGTGGACGCGGCCTCGTGCATGGACGCGCGGTTCGATGCGCCCGAAATTATCGATCCCGATAGCCAGACTGCGGTGGCGGCGACGATCGACCAGGCGGCCGTGGCCGACCAAGAGAACCCGACGCGGCGACCATGGACCTTGCGGCTGTGCGTGGCGATGGCGGTCCATACAGCACGACGCGGCGTTTCGGGAACGCCCCTGCCTTCGCGCGCGGCCTCACGCGGAAATCCCTCCACACTTACCGATTGAGGCAGCGGTAAAAAGAACAGTCCATGCACGTTGCTGCGAACAAAGCTCGAGCGTCTCACGCCCGTCACGAGGTCGGCCAGCGCTCCTTGGAACATCGAGATATGCTGTGAAAGCACCGCGAATGATCGGTCTCTCGGATTCCGTGATACCCGAGCCACACCGACATCTGCCAGGCTATAAGTCAGACGCTGTAACGAGGCGCGGACATCGCCGCCGCTCGGATTGGGACTGGACCACGTAAAACCGATCGCCTCGTTCAAATCGACAGCGTTCTTACCGACTTCCTCCACATTCAGAACATACACAGGTGCAGACCAGCGCAACCCGCGAGCCAATCGCGCGAGCGTTCGGGAAAGCATCTGTGCATCGAACGGTTCGTGACCGCAAGGATCGGCGCGCGTGACAGTGACCACGGCGTCCACCGGACGGCGACTGCGTAGCCGGCGAATGTCAGAAAGACGCTGAGATTCGAAATCGCCGTTCGTTTGTCGCGCATACAGAAGAATGGCTCCGCCCACGCTCGCATAGCCGAATTCAATCAGATCCGGCGCCAAACGTCCGACCAAAGCTTCATCTCCAACGAGCAAAACCCACGACTCAGGATTACGCCAACGCCGGCCGTGTCGCTCGACCAGCCATTGCTTCATCTCTGAGATATCCGCCGCGCCAGACTTCGGCATGGTCCGCGACGCGTCCATCGGCACCCCGCCGTTCTTCAACACCCAAGTTTTGACAGCCCGATAAGCCGTCGCCGCACGCGACGATTCGTGGTAATTGAGCGCAAGCCACAACACGATAAACACACCGCACAGCGCAACGATGACCGGACCACGACTGTCTACCGAAATGCCAATCCACTGAGGCCGCAGCCAGACCAGCAGCCCCGGCAGGATAACGAGGAACAGCGTGCTGATTAAATCAAGCTTGAATTTCCGAGTCATGCAAAGATTCTTTGTTGTTCGATTCATTGTGGCTGGTCTGCACCACGGCAACACAGGCGCATTCGCCCGACTTCTGGACGACGAGCTGCGGCACGCCCGACCGATTCGCTCTATCCACGCCGCACGCGACGGCGAGCCACCCCGCCGATCGGCCTGCCCGTCCGACCGCGCGATCCAGATCAAACTCCCTCAGTGGCTCCTGCTCCTCCGTTCGCACACCGACGTGACTGAGGGACGCGTGCAGCGGTCCGACCGACTCGCCGTCCAATCCAGTCATCCACACCGAATCCAGCGACGCAGGATCCGCATTCGCCCAACGCAATGCGTACGTCAATGCGTGATCCAGATTCCCACTCGTCGAACTAAGGGGGCGATGCACCTTTCCGTCAGGTATCAATTGATGCTGCTCGGCGAGCGCCTGAGAACTCAGGAGCAGACCGACGCCCGCTTCAGCCGACCCATCGGCGGGACGCTCATCCAGCATGCCCTGAAGCGAAACCGAAACAAGCAGAACCGCATAGCGGTGTAACGGTCCCACCGAATCGTCAAGCCATCGATCGATCGTCGTCAGATCGATCGGCACTTTTGCGACCGTCGCTTCCGCTCGACGCAATTCGTGTCGCGCCCAGCTGGCCGTCCAGACCGTCTTGATATCCGCTTCACCGAGATAACCCGATACGTCGAGCACAATGCGCAGCGGAAAATTGTCCGGAAGCGCGTCGAGTCGTTCCGTCAGTTCGTCGAGAAGGCTATCGAAAACCCATGGCAGGAGCAGATCATGGCGCTCCTCGTCATCGGCCGCCAACAATGCCTCCGCAGGTTCGAGCCAGCGCGCCGTGATGGACGCATCCTGCGTGAAATCCGAAGCGTTCGCAGTGAGTGACAACTTCCTGGTTTCGATGTGCGCCATGAGTTCCGCTGTCTCGTCCTCCGTTACGCGAATCGCCGTGCCAAGCACGAACATGGGAATGCTTTCCCGGGCAAACGCTTCCTCACGGTGGCGCTTGCATGCAGCATTCCACGCTTGAACATCCAGACGCCGCCCTTCATACATGCTGAATCGGCGCAACACGATGAACGCGGCAATACCCGCCGGGTATACGAATCACTTGGCCGACGATAGAATCCGCCCTTACATAAACCAATCAGTATCGCGAAATACATTCATGCGGATCGATAAACCGCTTTGGCACGAAGGCCTGATTCTCACGCAGCAGCATTTTCAACAACAGGAGCGATGGGCGGAATTTGCCCTTCGTCAATTCACGACTGCGGCCCTTGCGCAACCGTGGGGAACGCTCGACGTCGAGGTCGACGAAGACGCGCTCGCCGCTGGCCGTCTCAAGCTCTCGCGCCTCAAGCTGCGTTTTCCCGACGGTACGCCCATCGATACATCGATTGCGCAGCCATTACCCCTTTCGCGCGATCTCACGCAAGGCGTGAGCGCGGATCGGCAAAGCGTGACCGTGCTGGCCGCGCTCGCGCTGCCAGACGCCAACGGCAACAACTGCCGCATGGATGAGGCGGCGCTCACGCGTCCGCGCCGCGCCTACCGCGAGTTCGTCAAGGTCGTCGACACAAACGGCACCGACGAAAGCGAGATCGCCGCGGAACGTCATGCCGTGCGTCTGCTGTTCGATTTCGAGCCGCACGCCGATGACACCGTTTGCGCCATCGCACGCCTCGTCCGTTCCACGAGCGGCCAGTTCCAGCTCGACCGGCGCTACGTGCCGCCTTGCCTGTCGCTGGGCGCGCATGAGCTTCACGTCGAGCGCATCGGCCGGATCGCCGACATCCTGCTGGCGAAGAGCCTCGCCCTCGGCGCGCGGCGCAGCGAGCGCATCGAACAGGTCGCGGAATACGGCGTCGCCGACGTGCAGTTGTTCTGGCTTCTGCATTGCATCCATGCCGCGTGGCCGCAACTCCGATTCCTCGCTTCGAATCCGAACTTGCCGCCCGAGCGCTTGTACACGGTCCTCGCCGAGCTCGCCAGCGCGTTGATGACGTTCTCCACGAGCTCGCAGCTCACGGACATTCCTGCGTACGATCACGTCCGCGCCGACGAAGTGTTTGCGGAAATCGAATCGATGATCCGGAACTTGCTGGATGCGATCATCCCGTCGCGTGTCGTGCCGATCGATCTCGCGCACGAGAACGCGACGACGTGGACCGGCCAGATTCTCGACACCCGTATCGCCGATGGCGCCGCCGACTGGTATCTGTCGGTCAATTCGACGCTGCCCGCGTTCGAACTCGTCGAACGCATTCCGCGGCTGTGCAAGATCGGCGCGCCGGACGAGGTCGATCACATCGTCAATTCGGCTCTGGCAGGTATCGCGTTGAAGGCCGTTCAGCGCGTGCCGGCGGCAATTCCCGTGCGCCTCGATAACCAGTACTTCGCGCTCGATGCCGCGAGTCCCGCGCACGCGCGCATGCTGGCCGCGCGTGCATGCCAGATCTATCTGCCGACATCCGTCCCGGATGTCTCGCTCGAACTCTACGCGGTGCTGCGCTCATGAACATGCTGTCCACGTCTTCCGCACACTCGAGCCTCGTCGAGCCGGCTCCGGGCGTCGCGCCGTCGGTCATGACCGGTATCCGCGATCTGCTGCGCGACACCGCGCTCTTCGTCGCGAATCTGTCGACAGGCGGCTCCTCTGCCGAGTTCGCATCGTTGCGTGCGCACTGCAAGTCGATGACCGACGAATTCAGCGCGGCGCTCCATCTCCGAGGCTATCCGGACGAAGTACGCGAGGACGCGGTGAAGGCCCAATGCGCCTTGCTCGACGAAACGGCGCTGCATCATCTCTCCGATGAAGAGAAGCCGCTGTGGTCCGCACAGCCTTTGCAGGTCGAGAGGTTCAAGCAGCACGACGGCGGCGAACGCGTCTTCGAGCGGCTGGAGTTCCGCATGCGCGAACACTCGCCGCAAGTCGATCTGCTCGAGTGTTACGCGGCGATTCTCGGACTGGGCTTTCGCGGCCGATATTCGGGCAATGGCGAGAATCAGCGTCTGGCACTCATCGATGAGTTGAGCGCGCTGATCGCGCGCCTTCGTCCCGAAAGCGAGCGCTCGCTCGTCATCGACCAGCCGGGCCGGCGCTTCGGCAACTGGCTTCGGCGCATCTCGCCGTGGGCCGTCGCCGGAATCGGCTGCGCCGTCGCGCTCGTTACGTGGTTCATCTGGCACGTCACCCTCGACATGCAGCTCGCCGCGCTGATTCCCAACGCAGTCAAGCCGTGAGCGCCATGCAGAGACTGGGTTATCCGGCGCGCACCATCGTCGTCTTCGCGGCGCTGCTCGCGCTCGCCGTGCAGTGGTTCGTGCAGCCGTTCGGCAAGGAATGGATCTGGCTTTCGACGGCAGGCATGGTGATCGTCGCGGCGGCCCTCGTCGGCTGGCGCACGCGACGCCTGTCACGCGCGCGCCGCAGCAGCATGCATATCCTGAACGCGCTGGGTGCGGCGACCGTCGATATTCCGCTGAACCTGCGCACGCGCATGCCGCTCGTGCTCGTCATGGGCGATGCGCTCGCCTCGCTTTTCGATCACGGCTCGGGCACGCCGCGTCTCGTGCTTATCGGCGATGGCGCGATCTGGCTGCGCGTGGATCGTCCGCAGGATCTGCCCGGCATCGCACTCGCGATGCGCCAGTGGCGCGACGGCCAGGCGCCCGACGGCGTCGTGCTGAGCATTGCGCCCGCGCTCCACGCCGACGCCGATGTGCTCTCGCAAAGCCTGCGCGTGGCGCGCCAGGCGCTCGCCGATGCCTCGCGCATCGTGAGCGTGCGCTTGCCGGGTTATGTCGCGGTGTATCAGCGCCTGACACGTATCGCGTCCAGCGACGCAAACGCGGCACGCCGATGGCACTGTGTGTCGTCGGGGACGCCGCTCGTCGACGCCCGGCGCTTCGAAGCGCTGATCCGCAATGCGGAAGACGATGCCTGCCGCCATGCGGGCGATCGTTACGCGTCCGCCCATGCGGCCGCACTGGCATCCATCGTCGGCTGGACGCAGCGCATGGTGTTCGGCACGCTGACCGATCCGCGCCAGCCGGCCACGCCCTGGGCGCTCTACGGCGCAGGCTGGATCGACTGCGGGCCCGCCAGCGACGCACATAAACCGTGGGAGCAGGACGTGCAGATGCAAACGCACATCGCGCCCGCGAGCGTCGAAGCAAGCCCGGCTCCGTGGCCGTTGCCGCAATCGCTGATCGAAGCAATGCCCCGCCGCATCGTGACGTCGCCGCGCGTGGCCGCCTTCGCACATGCCATCGGCATCGTGGCACTGGCGGCAGGCGCCGCGATCCTCGGCGCGGGCCGCAACAATGCGGCGCTGCTCGAGCGCCTGCAGGCGGACATGGACCGCTACGCAGCCGTCACGCCGGAGCACGACGCCGCGCGCCGCGACGCGTTGAAGGCGCTCGTCGCCGATCGCGATGAACTGGATCGCTACGCGCGCACGGGCGTGCCGCTCAGACTGTCCTTCGGGCTCTATCGCGGAGCGCAATTGCTGCCGGCGTTGAATACCGCCATCGCCAGCTATCAGCCGCCTGCGCCGCCGCCCGCCGTGGTGACGCTCGACAGCATGTCGCTCTTCGACAGCGGCAAGGCGCAACTTAAACCGGGATCGACGCGCGTGCTCGTCGAAGCCGTCGAAATGATCAAGGCGCATCCGGGCAAGCGGATCCTCGTGGCGGGCCATACGGACAACGTGGGCAATGCCGCGAGCAATCTGAAGCTGTCGAACGCGCGCGCCGCGGCTCTGCGCGACTGGCTGATCGAAGCGTCCGGCATACCGGCTACGCAGTTTGCGGTTCAGGGCTACGGCGACACACGCCCCATCGTCGCGAACGACACGCTACAAGGGCGCGCGAAGAACCGTCGCGTGGAAATCACTCTCGTACCGGACACCGCGAACGTCGCGAACTGACATCGTTAATCGAATTCCCGGAGTTCTCTCTTCGGGATCTTGTCGCTCAGGAGTTGTTTTTCTGAGCATTGCTTGGCAGTACCAAAGAGGAGTAGTAAATGGCAATTCCCGCATACATGTGGCTGAAGGATGACGGCGGCGCCGACATCAAGGGTTCCGTCACCGTGCAAGGCCGCGAAGGCAGCGTCGAGATCGTCGAGTTCGGTCATGGCGTGCATATCCCGACCGATGGCAACACCGGCAAGCTCACCGGCACGCGCGTGCACGCGCCGATCACGCTGACCAAGGAAACCGATTCGTCCACGCCGTATCTGTACAAGGCGGTGACGAGCGGCCAGACGCTGAAGTCGGTCGAGATCAAGTGGTACAAGATCGACGACGCGGGCAAGGAGAAGGAATACCTCAACACCAAGCTCGACAACGTCAAGGTCGTCGCGGTCCGTCCGAAGATGCTCGACATCAAGAATCCGGCTTTCGAGAAGCACAACCATCTCGAAGAAGTCGAACTGCGTTACGAGCAGATCACCTGGTCGTTCAAGGACGGCAACATCATCCACAAGGACACGTGGAACGAGCGCGCGTAAGCGCGTGACCCAGCGGCTCATGACAACGTGAGCCGTCGAAGCCAGCCTGCTTGCGGGCTGGCTTTTCTTCTGCAATTCATCCCCACCGTACGCCCTCTTTCATTCACCTCGGCACCGACTTCATATGACAATGCGCGACTCCACTCATCTGCTTCGCCGGCTCAACCAGCACTGCGCCCGCACGCTCGAAGCGGCCGCGAGCCTGTGCCAGACGCGCCTTTCCGACGAAATCACCGTCGAGCATTGGCTGCTGAAGCTCATCGAGGCGGACGAAGGCGACATTCCCGCGATCCTGCGTCACTATGAAATCGATGTCGATGCGATCTGGAACGCACTGCTCGCCGCAATCGACCGCCTGCCGCGCAATCTGCGGGGCATGCCGTCGCTTTCCATCCAGCTCGCGAGCGTGCTTCAGGACGCGTGGAATCTCGCATCGCGCGAGGATATCGACGGTACGATCCGCTCGGCGCATCTGCTGCGCGCGCTCATCGGCGCACCGCATGTCATGCGGACGCAGGACGCGTGGCCGCTTTTTTCGCTTTCCGATGCGCAGATCGAACGGCTCGTGCCGCGTCTCGGACGCGCGTCGTGCGAGAACGCGCCCGCGCAGGAAGACGAAGGCGACGCAAGCGCACCAGTTGCAGATGCTCAAGCGCCCGTCAAGCAGGCGGCCCCGCGCTCGACCGAAGGCCAGGCGCTCGAGCGCTTCGCCATCGACCTGACGGAGAAGGCGCGTCGCGGCGAAATCGATCCGGTGTTCGGCCGCGATCGCGAGATCCAGCAGATGATCGACGTGCTCGTGCGGCGGCGCAAGAACAACCCGATCCTCGTGGGCGAGCCGGGCGTCGGCAAGACGGCGCTAGTCGAAGGGCTCGCGCTGCGCATCGCCGAAGGCAGTGTGCCGTCTCTCTTGCGCGACGTGCGCATTCTCACGCTCGACCTCGGGCTGCTGCAAGCCGGTGCGGGCGTGAAAGGCGAATTCGAGCAGCGCCTGAAAAACGTGATCGATGAAGTCAAGGCATCGGCGACGCCGATCGTGCTGTTCATCGACGAAGCCCACACGCTGATCGGCGCGGGCAACTCGGCCGGCGGCTCGGACGCTGCGAACTTGCTGAAGCCTGCACTCGCGCGCGGCGAGTTGCGCACCATCGCCGCGACGACGTGGTCCGAATACAAGGAATACTTCGAGCGGGATGCGGCGCTCGAGCGGCGCTTCCAGATGGTCAAGGTGGAAGAGCCGGACGACGATGCCGCCTGTCTCATGTTGCGTGGCCTCGCGACGCGCTACGCACGGCATCACAACGTGCATATCCGCGACGAAGCGCTCGTTGCGGCAGTCAGACTGTCGCGCCGCTACATCCCCGCGCGCCAGTTGCCGGACAAGGCCGTCGATCTCATCGATACCGCCGCGGCGCGCGTGCGTATGGGTCTCGACGCGCCGCCCGCCGAACTGCAGCGCGCGCGCGCGGTCGTGGCCGCGCTGGAACTCGAAGGCGCGAGCATCGATGCCGACGAACGGGCGGGCATCGACGATACAGCCGCGCATCGCGACGCGCTCCGCGCCTCACTGGCGCAAGCGAATCAGGAACTCGCGGACGTTCAGGCGCGCTACGACCGCGAACTGTCGCTGGTGCGCGCGCTGCTGGAACAACGCGGCGACGGCAAGACGAAGCCGGATGCAGATGCGTTCGCCGCAGCGAAGCACGCCCTCACGGATGCGCAAGGCAAGTCGCCGCTGATCTTCGCCGATGTCGACGCACAGGCCATCGCGCGCGTGGTCGCCGAATGGACGGGCGTGCCGGTCGGCAATCTCGTCGAAGACGAGCTGCTCAATCTGCTCACGCTCGAAGATCAACTGGCGAAGCGCGTGGTCGCGCAAGACGACGCGCTCGGCATGCTCGCGCAAAGCCTGCGCACCGCGAAGGCGGGGCTCAAGAGCGAACATGCGCCGCTCGGCGTGTTCCTGCTGACCGGACCCTCGGGCGTCGGCAAGACGGAGACGGCGCTTGCGCTCGCCGATGTGCTGTTCGGCGGCGAGGCCGCGCTCACCACGATCAACATGTCGGAGTATCAGGAAGCGCACACGGTGTCGCAGTTGAAGGGCTCGCCGCCGGGTTACGTCGGCTATGGCCGCGGCGGCGTTCTGACCGAAGCGGTGCGTCAGCGCCCATATAGCGTCGTGCTGTTGGATGAAGTTGAGAAGGCGCATCGCGACGTGCTCGACATGTTCTATCAGGTGTTCGATCGTGGCTCGATGCGTGACGGCGAAGGTCGGGAAATCGACTTCCGCAACTGCGTGATTCTGATGACGTCCAACCTCGGCTCCGAACAGATTCACGATGCGACCACGGACACGCCAGGCATCGCGCACGCCGCGTTGCTCGACGCCATCCATGATCCGCTCGTGAAGCACTTCCAGCCGGCGCTGCTCGCGCGTTTCCAGACGCTCGTGTTCCGCCCGCTCGACGTAAGCGCGCTCGGCGATATCGTGCGCCTCAAGATCGCGAAGATCGCCGATCGCCTGAAGCGTCAGCACGATGTGACGCTCGCCTGCGAGGAATCGCTGATCGCATCGCTGGCTCAAATGTGCCTGTCGCGCGATTCGGGCGCCCGCAATATCGACGCTTTCCTCGACCAGCGCATTCTGCCGACTGTCTCGCGCGAACTCCTGACGCGCATGGCGAGCGGCGCCGCACCCGCGGAGATTCGTCTCGCCTATTCAGAGGAAGGCAATCTGACGATCGAGTTCATCGATCGCGACTCGTCCGTGCCCGCAACCGCCTGAAGCGAGAAAAGATGCCAGGCCCGTCCCTATATGAAATGCTGCTCGGTCAGATCGACGGCGAACCGCTCAGCGATTTCGATGACCGCACGCTCGAAGTCCTGAGCGTGCAGCAGAACGTGCGACGCATCCTGAACACGCGCGCCGGTGCCCTCAAGCATCTGCCGGACTACGGGCTGCCCGATCTGACCAACATCTACAAGGCGCTGCCGGCTTCTTCACAGGCGCTGAAGGAGCAGATGGAAGTCGCGCTGCTGAAGTACGAGCCGCGCATCCGCGCGATCGACGTCGCGATGGTCGATACGTCCGAGCCGGGCCTGCAAGTGAGCTTCGAAATGACCTGTCATCTGAAGCGCGCGGGCCTCGTGCGCTTCGGAACGTACTTCGTGCCGCCCGGCGTTTTCCGGCTGGAGCGGCGCGTGCGCGAGGGCAGGATTTGAATCAGCTTGCGCGCGGGCTGATTCGCGCGCTACACCGAAGCCCCCCGCTCGCCGACCAACTCGCGAAGATCGTGCGCGATCCGGCCGATGACCGGCTCCCAGTCATGCAGCTTCTTCTGTCGATACAGACGCACGGTGGGATACCATTCGGTTCGCTCGCCCTGCAGTCCCCAGCGCCACTCGGGCGCGGACGGCAAGATTCCCCATGTCGGCTTGCCGAGCGCGCCAGCGAGATGCAACGGCGAAGAGTCCACCGATATCACGAGATCGAGATGATCGATGAAGCCGGCGGTATCTGCAAAGTCCGTCCACTGAGACGACACGTCGTGCGCGCGAATGCCCGACTGCCTCGTCAAACTGGCGTTCGCCTGGTTCTTCTGCAGCACGAACCATTCGATACCCTCGATCTCCGACAGCGGCTTCAATGCGCGCGCAGGCACGAAGCGGTCGATGCCGCTGAAGTTGTGCGGCCCGCTATACCAGCACAGTCCCACCTTCAGCGTGCCCGCATACGGCTGCATGAAGCTGTCCCAGCGAGCGCGGGCATCAGCTGGCGCCTCGATGTATCCGCGTCGACTGTCGGAGATGGCCGCTGCTGTCTCGTGCATGTATGCGGGCAGCAAGTAGTCGAAGACCCAGTAATCGTAATTCGCCAGTTCGTCCGGCCGCCAGCCAGATGCAACGCTTTGCGCGCCGTCGAGATCGCGAAACAGCCGGTGCAGTTCCGGCCGGCAAACGAAGTGAACCGACGCGCCCGCCGCTGTCAGCCGGCTCGCGTAACGCGCGAGCATCAGATTGTCGCCGACGCCCGCATGGTAGGCGACCAAGATACGCTTGCCTTGCAGCGATTGACCCCGCCACCATTTTGAAAGATACGGGGCAATATCCGGATCAAGCGCAAGAACATACTCATCGCTCGACACCCCTTCGAGCTTGCGCCATCCCTCGCGCTCGCGTCCGAGCAGAATGAGCACGTCCCCGAGCGGACCGAAGGCATCCACTCGGTGCGGTGCAATCTCTTCGGCTCGGCTAAATGCATCCAGCGCTTCGAGATAACGGCTCTGCATGTACAGCGCTTTCCCCAACATCAGCCAGATGTCGACGTCGTCGGGTGTCTGCGCGAGCAGCGCGCCCGCACGTTCGATGACCCCGGCATAATCGGAGAGGAATCGTCCGCGAAGATGCAGCGCGCTCTTCTCGTCGGCCCGGATAAGCGCCTGCTTCGCATGGAACCGCATCAGTTCCGGTCGACCAGCGAACAGGTAAATCTGCGCGAGGGCGGAATGTGCGTCGCAGTTGTCGGGATCGAATTCGAGCGCCTCGACAAAGCACTCGATCGCGCTTTCCCGATCCCCGCATTCGTTCAGATAGATGATGCCGCGCTGAACTCGGACGATCGCGTTGTCGGGGTTCCGCGCGATCCATCGCGTACACATTTCCAGCGCGAGAAGCGGCTCACCTAATCGGATGAGGCCATTGGTGGCCTCGATCGCGTAATGAGCCTCGTGAGGTTCGATATCGAACGTCCCGTGCCACAAGGCGATTGCCTGGTCGCGTTTGCCACGCTCGATTGCAGCCTGAGCAGCGCTGGCGAGCGCCGTCGCTCGCTCCCTGATGTCATGCTCCACCATCGCTCTTCCGTCGTTCAATAAGGATGCCGGAGCGTAACAGAGCCGAGCGTCTCAACCGTAACAATGCGACGCGCGAACGCCGCTACTCATGCCACTGCCCCGCCCCTCCCGCGAACGCCGGCACGCCCATCTCCTCGCGACTGCGCGCCGCACGCGCTTCATCGGCTTCGACGGTCTTGCTCGTATCGATGAAAAGCGCCGCGACCGCACCGACCGCGAGCAATCCCGCTGAAATCGTGAACGGCACGTTATAGCTTCCTGTCTGCTGGATCAGATAACCGAACGCGACCGGCGACACCATTCCCGCGATGCCGAAGCCCGTGTTCATCATGCCGCCCGCCGTGCCCGCATACTTGCCCGCGATATCGAGCGGCAACGTCCACAGCACCGGATTCGTGATCTCGAGGAAGAAGAACGATGCCGTCAGAAACCACACCGCCATGATCGGGCTCGGCGCATTGACCATCGGCAGAAGGAAGGCGAGCGACCCGCCCATGCCCACCACGAGAATGCTGCAGCGCGCGAGCCGCAGTTTTCCCGTGATCCGGTAGATGCGGTCCGACAGCACCCCGCCGAGCGTATCGCCGATCACACCGGCAAGCAGCGGCAATGCGGTGAACAGCGCGAGATGCTTCAGATCGAAGCCGCGCGATTCCTTCAGATACGAAGGCAGCCACGTCAGATACACCCACAGCAGCCAGCCATAGCAAAAGTCGACGAAGGTCACGAGCCACATGCGATGAATCAGCATGCGCCACGGCGTCGGCTGCTTTCTCGCGCGCGCGCATTCTCCCGCGCGATAGCCGATCTCAGCGGTTTCCTCGGGCGTCACGCGGCGGTTTTCATCGGGTGAATTGGTGAAGACGAAGAGATACAGCACCGTCCACGCAAGGCTCGCGATGCCCAGCAGAATGAATGCCTCGCGCCAGCCGCTCGCTGCGACCACGGCAAGCACGAGCGGCGGCGTCACCGCGCCGCCGAGCCGCGCGAAACTATGCGTGATGCCTTGTGCAAAGCCGCGTTCGCGCACCGGCATCCAGAACGTGAAGGCGCGCGTGGCGGTCGGAAACGCGCCGCCCTCGCCGATGCCCAACGCAAGGCGCAACAGCACGAGCATGCCGATGCTGCCCGCGAAGCCCGTCGCGAGCGTCGCCGCGCCCCATATCAACGAGAGCACGGTCAATACGAGCTTCGGGCCGAATCGATCGGCAAGCCATCCGCCGACGATCTGCATCACCGCATACGGATACGCGAACGCGGAGAACACGAGCCCGAGCTGCACGGACGTGAGGCCCATCTCCTGCCGGATCAACGGTCCTGCCACGGCGATGTTCACCCGATCGATGTACGAGATGAAGTACATCAGACACATCACGCCGAGAATGATATGGCGCGTCTTCACGCGCTGACGTTGCTTGTTCACAGTGTCTCCTTCCTTTGGTCCATCTGATGTGGAATATCGAGCCGTGTCAGCTATACGAGCTTCAGGCGCTGCACCTTGCCCGAAGGTCCGCGCGGCAATGCATCGGTGAAGCGGAATTCACGCGGCGTCTTGTAACGGCCGAGTTCGCGCAGACAGTGCGCGCGCAAGTCGGCCACATCGAGCGATGCCGCGCCGCCGTTCGGCACGATGTACGCGACGATGTCCTGGCCATACGCCGCATCGGGCACGCCGACGGCCGCTGCTTCGAGCACGCCGGGATGACGCAGCAGCGCTTCGTCGATCTCGCGCGGCGCGATGTTCTCGCCGCCCTTGATGATCAGTTCCTTCGCGCGTCCATTGATGTAGAAGAAGCCCGCCTCGTCGCGGTAGCCGAGATCGCCGCTGCGCAGCCATCCGTCTTCCGTGAACGCGTTGCGCGTTTCTTCCGGACGCTTGTAGTAGCCGCTCATCAATTGCTCGCCGCGCAGCACGAGCTCGCCGGTTTCGTTGGGCGCGCACTCACGTCCATCGATGTCGACGATCTTCGCTTCGCCGCCGGAAGGCAAGCCGATACTGCCGATTCGCCTTAACGTTTCGTCATACGGATTACTGAATATCGGCGCGGCGGTCTCCGTCATGCCCATCGTTTCGATGACGCCGATGCGAAAGCGCTTCTCGAACGCCCGATGATGATCGGCCGGTAACGCTGCCGACGCGCTGCGGCAAAATTTCAGCGCCGACAGATCGCAGCCCTCAGCGCCCTCGCCGTTCAGCAGATAAGCGACGATGGTCGGCACCACGTTGATCCATGTGCATCCGAACTGCGATGCCTCGTTCCAGAACGTGCGCGCCGAGAAACGCGGCGTCATCACCGCCGATCCGCCGTGCCACAGTGGCGACAGCAGCGCGACGACGAGACCGTTGATGTGATAGAGCGGCAACGATACGAGCACGCGATCATCATCGGATAGACGATGTTCGTCGCTGATGTTGCGCATGTTGGCGAGCAGGCTGCGATGACTCAGCAGCACGCCTTTGGGCGCGCCCGTCGTGCCCGACGTGTACATGAGCAGCGCCGTATCGCCGGGATTCATCGCGCCCGCATCGCTCGCGACGATATGCGCGCCGGGCGTTTCGTCGCGCACGAGTCCGATCGTGCGTGACGGAAGCGTCGGGATATCGGGTAAAGCGTTCGCATCGGGCGACGTACGCACCACAGCGACGTCACGGTCCATGCCTTCGCGACGCAACACGTCGATCGCTTCGACGATGGTGTCGTGCGTGTCATCGGCGACGAAGATCGCGCGCGTCTCCGAATGCTCGACGATATAGCGCACCTGCGAAGGCTGACACAAGAGATTCAGCGGATTCGCCACCAGGCCGCTATACATCGCCGCCAGCAGCAGCCGCGCGGTCTGAATGCCGTTGCCCATGAAGACGGACACGACATCGCCCGCACGCAGGCCCGCAGCATGAAAACGCTCTTCCAGCGCGAGACATGCTTCGCGCAACGCGCCGAAGGTCAGCATGTCGTCTCCGACCGCGGACAGCAGGAAGGGTTTGTCCGGTGCGCGTCCGGCGCGAGCGTCGATCAATGCGCGCAACGTGGATGCAACGACCGGCGCACGATCGGAAGGAACGATTCGATCCGCTAGCGCGCTCATCGCCCGATCCTCCTGAAGTAATCGCCGAGCAACGCGTCGACTTCCGGCACGCGCTCCGCAATCCGATACGCGATGCGCGTCACGTTCAGGTATTGCCGATAGCCGAGATTCGCCGAGAAGTTGTTGCCGCCCCAAGTGCCGCATCCCATCGACAGCGAGAACGGCAGGCCGTTGTCGAAGTTGCCGCCGGTCGCGAGGCAGTGCGCCTGATCGACGATCACGCGCGCCACCGGCAATTCAGTGCCGAGCCGGACGGCGAGGGCATCGTCCGCGCCGTGCACGCCGACCGAATGTCCCGCGCCCATGTATTGGTAGATGCCGCGCACGATGCCGATTGCGGCGTCGATGTCGCGCGCGCGATAGACCGTCAGCACGGGCGAGAGCTTTTCGCCGGAGAACGGATACTCGGCGCCGTAGCCGCTCTCCTCGACCATCAAGAACTTCGGCTCGCGCGCCGCGATATCGTCGAGGCCCGCTTCGCGCGCAATGGCCGTCGCCGAGCGCGCGGTGCAGCGCGCCGAGAGCTTGCCGTCGTGCCACATCGCCGCCTGCAACCGCGCCTTCTGCGCACCGTCGAGCAGCACGCCGCCCTGCTTCGTCAACGCATCGAGCATGCGTGCATGGATCGCGTCTTCGATCACGACACTGTTCTCCGATGAACAACTCGTCGCGTTGTCGAACGTCTTGGACGCGGCAATCTTGCGCGCTGCATCATCGGGAATCGCGCTCGCCGCGACGATCGATGCGACGTTGCCCGCGCCCACGCCGAACGCGGGCGTGCCGCTCGTATAGGCCATGCGGACGTTCGCCTGCGAGCCCGTCGCGACGACGAGATCCGCGAGCTTCATCAACGCGGCGGTCGCGGCCTTGCCGATCGGATGCGGCAACATCTGCACGAGATCGCGATCGAGACCGGCCTTCGCGAACTCCGCATGAATGAACTCGATGAGCAACGCGCACGACGAATAGCCCTTCGGTGAGGGCGCGACGATGACCGCGTTGCCGCACTTGAGCGCGTTGATGATCTTGTTGGCGGGCGTCGCGGCCGGATTCGTCGATGGCGTGATCGCCGCCACGACGCCGACCGCGCGCGCAATTTCGACGATGCCGTGTTCCTCGTCGCGCGCGATCACGCCCGTCGTCGCGACGCCGTGAAGATCGCGCAGCAGGCCGAGCGTCTTGCGATGGTTCTTGCGGAATTTGTCGTCGGCGTTGCCGAGGCCCGTATCGCGCACGGCCAGGTCCGCGAGTTGCCGGTTGCGCTGCGGCTCCATGATGGCCCACGCTGCGGCCGATGCAGCTAAGTCGAGCGTCTCCTGGCCCGCTTGTTCGAAGCGTCGTTGCGCGGCGCGCCCTCGCGCCACGAGCGCGGCAACGATGCGCTCCACATCGGGTTCTGGTTGATTCGGCGCATCGTCGTGAGGACGTGCGAGCGTCGCGCCGCTTGCCATGTGATTCATGCGATAAACCTCGGCTGTTGGAAGATTGAAGGTGCTTTCCAATCTAGTCAGCCGCGTCCGTCGCGCGGTCCCGTTTTCTGGACTAACGCGTGCAGCGATAGCGCGAGCATCGGAAATTCAGCTTTTCGGGACTTTTTAGAGTCCCGAAAACCGGTGTTTTCGACGCACAATGAAATAAAACCGAAAAGTATGCGAACGGAGACAAGCGTGACTTCGAATCAATCGAATGCCGCCGCCGTGCGCGCGTTTCGCGTGCTCGAAACGCTCGCCGAGGCGAATCGCCCGCTTTCCATGACCGAGCTCGTCGATGCATTGGGTCTGCCCAAACAGACCGTGCATCGCATCCTGGTGCAGTTGATGGACGCATGGCTCGTCACGCGCGGCGCAAGCGACAAGCTTTATGAATGCTCGGCGCGCGTGCGTACGCTCGCCATCAACGTGCTGATGCACGCGGGTCCCGCTGCGGCGCGTCATGCGCTATTGGAACAGCTCGTCATGCGCGTCGGCGAAACATGCAATCTGACGATGCTCGCGGGCAACGACGTCGTCTATGTGGATCGCGTCGAAACGGGATGGCCGCTGCGCATGCATCTGCAGCCAGGTTCGCATGTGCCGTTGCATTGCTCCGCAAGCGGCAAGCTGCTGCTGAGCTTTTTGCCGAAGGATCGGCGCGAACGCATGATCGAACGCTTGCCGTTGCGTTCGTATTCGGAGCGCACGATCACCGATCGCGACGCACTGCGCAAGGAGCTCGCATTGACACGCCGCCGCATGCTCGCCATCAACAATCAGGAGCATTTGCAGGGACTCGTTGCGATCGCGGTGCCGGTGATGCTCGATCGCAATCGCGCGTGTGCGGCGATTGCGATTCAGGCGCCGGTGGGGCGCGTGGCGCTCGATCAGTTGCTTGCGTTCGAACCCGATCTGCGCCGTGCTGCGGAAGAAACCGCGAAGACGTTCAAGGATTGAAGGCCGGTTTTCGATTCGGCAAACCGGCCTTTGCTTCAGTGCTTATCGTTCGCTGGTCTGGAGATGCCGCGTCGAATGATGTTCGTCTTCGACCTCGACTTCCTTGCGGCCGCGCTTGAACACGACATACGCGACGATCAGAATGCCGAGACTCGCGACGCCCAGCCACAGCGGCTTGCGTTGATCGGGAATGAAGGCCATCGCGACGAGAATCGCCATCATCCCGAAGATCGCGAGCCACGTGAGATAGGGAAATCCCCACATGCGTACGCGCAGGTCGCTTACTTCGAAGCTCGTCATACGGCCGCGCAAGCGCAGTTGCGAAAACGCGATCAGCAGATACACGAAGATCGCCACCGTGCCATACGAATTCACGAGGAACGCGAACACCGTATCCGGCGATACATACGACATCACCACCGACACATACCCGAACACCGTGCCGAGCAGAATGGCGCGCGTCGGCACGCCGCGCTTGTTGACCTTCGCGAGTCCGAGCGGCGCATCGCCGTGACGCGTCAACGCGAACAGCATGCGCGATGCCGCATAGAGGCCCGAGTTCAGCGCGGACAGCACGGCGGTGAGGACGATCGCGTTCATCACGTTGGCTGCGGCGGGCATGCCCATTACTTCGAGCGCGCTGACATAAGGCGTCGCCATCTGATGCGAATTCCACGGCACCAGCGCGACGACGAGCGCCACCGATCCGACATAGAACACGAGCACTCGCGTGATGACGGAATTAGTTGCCTTCGCAACTGCCTTCGCAGGCTCCTTCGCTTCGGCCGCCGCGATCGTGACGATTTCCGCGCCGAAGTAGAAGCCGGTCGCCGCGACCGCGCCCGTCATCACGGGCCCGATACCCTTCGGCATGAAGCCGCCATGGCCGAGGAACGTCGCGGCGACATCGGTCGTGTGCATCGATGCGGGCCAGAAGCCGCAGACGTACAGGCCGCCGAGAAACAGGAACACGATGATCGCGCCGACCTTGATCGACGAAAACCAGAACTCGAATTCGCCATAACTGCCGACCGAAATGAGATTGGTCAGCGTGAGCACGACGAGCAACACCAGGCTGATCATCCATGCAGGCACATCCGGTATCCAGAACTGCACGAGCTTCGCGCCCGCGACTGCTTCGAGCGCGATCACGATGACCCAGAAGTACCAGTACATCCAGCCCGTCAGGAACCCGGCGAGACGGCCCGGCCCGCGCTGCGTCTTGAACGCGAGCCGCGCATATTCGTAGAACGAGCCGACGGCGGGCATCGCGCAGGCCATCTCGCCGAGCATACGCATGACGAGAACCACGAGGCCGCCCGTGATGAGAAACGAGAGAATCGCCGCGGGTCCGGCCTGCTGGATCACCACGCCGCTCCCGACGAATAGTCCGGCGCCTATGACGCCGCCCAATGCGATCATCGTCATGTGGCGCTGCTTGAGGCCACACTTGAGATCGCTCTGCTCCGTACTCGATTGCATGTCGTCTCCTGATTTGCTTGTATCGATTCGGCGCTCGCCCGCGGGTTCGTTGCCGGCGGGTCGAGGCGTTCGTTCAATGACGCTTCAAAGCGCCGGACGATCCTTTCGATAGGCGTTCTTCACCGCGATCCTGCCATCGCTGAACGTGAAGACGTCCACCATGCGCGCCTCGATGCGCGAGCCGTCCGCCTTCGTGCCGCGAAACGTCGATTCCGATACGCCGCGATTGCCGCTCACGAAGTGCTCGCCGTCATTCCACGATGCATCGGGAAAGGTTTCCCACGCAAGCGTGAAGCCCTTGCGCACTTCGTCCCGGCCCTTGAACGTGCGGCCCAGCGCATCGGGTCCGGCCACGCCGTGAAAAACGCATTCGTCCGCCATGCAGTTCATCAGCGCGTCGATGTCGTGGCGGTTCCATGCATCGTTGAACGTCTGCAAGAGGCGAATGTAATCCTGATTCGTTTGTGTGCTCATGTGTCGATGTTTTCAGTGCGTTGCGAAAGAGACCAAAATGCGTTCAGCGCTTCTCGTCCTGCGCCAGATACTTGTGATACAGAAACCGTTGGCCGACGCGGCGGAACGGCGCGAAGCCTTTCCACTTCACCATGCCCATCACGTTCGGATATTCGAGCGCGGAGTCGTAGATCGGCAGATCGTCGCGGCTGTGCTGCCACTTTCCCGCGACGCGCTCGGCCATGCGCCGCCCCGCATGCGCGGAGAACGACACGCCGTTTCCGCCATAACCGACTGCATAAAAAATGCTCTGCTGCGGATCGGGTTGCGCGACGCGCGGCATCATGTCGTGACTCACATCGACCCAGCCCCACCACGAGTAATCGATGCGAATGCCTTTGAGCGATGGAAACTTGCGATGCAAGCCCTCGATGAGCACGTCCATATGGCGAGGGTTTGCCGCATCGGCGCCGGTGATCGCGCTGCGGCTGCCGATCTGCACGCGGTTATCCGGCAACAGCCGATAGTAGAAGCGCAGCGTGCGCGTATCGGTAATGACCTGGCGCGAGAGGAAATTGGTCGATGCGAGTTCTTCCTGCGTAAGCGGCCGCGTAACGAGCGAGTTCGAGAGTATCGGCATGATCTTCGCGGATAGCGCGCGATGCATGTCGTTGCGCGTATAGCCGCCGGTCGCGAACGCGATCGCCTTCGCGCGAATCACGCCGCGCGGCGTGCGGACATGATGCACGCCGCGAATCGTCTCGACGTTGAGGACCGGCGTGCCCGGATGCACCTTCACGCCGAGCGAGCGCGCCATACGCATATAGCCGAACGCGAGCTTCAACGGATGCACGCCGATGCCATCGGGCTCCAGCAGCGCGCCGCAATTCTCGCGATCGTCGACATACGATTGCGCGACTTCCTTCGCGCTCAGCATGCGCGCGTCGTAGCCGAATACGTCGCGCATCACTTTGCATTCGTTCGCGAGAAAGTCCATCTTGCGCGCGCGATGCGCGATGTACAGATGCCCGCCCGGCTGCGGATCGCATGTGAACTCGCCGATCAATTGCTTGAAGGTGTCGAAACCTTCGCGGATCTCGGCATCGAGCCTGAGCGCCGTCTGCTTGCCCCAGCGTTCGATCCATTGCGAGCGATAGAGGCGTCCGCTCGCGTTCTGCCCTTGCCCGCCGTTGCGGCTCGTGCAGCCCCATGCCGTGCGATTCGCATCGACGATGGTCGCGCGGATGCCATGTTCGCGCGCCAGAAAGAGCGCCGTCGAAAGGCCGGTGAATCCCGCGCCGACGATCAACACGTCGACGTCGGCATCGCCGGGCAAGGGGCCGTCGTCTTCGGGCGGCTCGCCTGCCGTCGCGACCCAGTAGGTGGGCGCGTAATCCATCGGCTGACGACCGATGGGCGAAACGAGCGGGTCGTAGAGCGGATCGTATGGGGCGCACGCGCCACGAAAGGCCGGCGCAACGTAGTCGAGAGTAGCCACCGATGACTCCTTGGAAAGTACCCTCATACTGCACCGAACTCGACGTACCGCTTAGAGCCACGCCGAAACCATCGTTAGTGCCAGGATGCCGCCGCCGCTGGCCCCAGCGATTGGTCGCGTCTGGCACTACCGCGCGCGCTTTTTGTCTGGTCATACTGAGCCGAATCCCTTCTCTCTCGCACCGAATGTCTCGGGAGGCCAATGATCATGCGGAGTGACCCATGCCGAAGCGCTCTCAGGCATCGAAGGGCAAGCATTCATGCCTTCGAGTCATCTTCCCGCCGATCTGCGCAGCATTGCCTTTCGCTCCGATGAGCGTTTCGATCGCCGCTTGCCCAAGGCCACGTGCGCGTCGATCGGCGATCGCCTCTTGCGCGCGAAGAGCATCGCGCGGCTCGTGATGGAACGTGTGCCGAGATTCACGTCGTCGGCAAGCGCTGGCAAGTCATGCCATGCCGCGATGTCGACGAAACCGCCATCGTCTTCATCGGCCTGTTCGAAACCGACGACATACATCGCGCGTTAAGTCGTGCCTCTGCGCCGCGCACCGAGCCATGCGGCGAGCTTCGCGAATAGCGTCATGTCCGGCGCAACGCTCAGATCCACTGCGAAGTGATGCCGATAGTACGTGCTCAAATCGAGGCCGACGCCAAGGCCGAGCACTTCCACAGCGCGCGATGCTTCGTGCTTCTCGACGACCTCCCTCAAGTGCTGATCGAGATAGTTCGGATCGTTGGCTTGCGCGGTCGCGCTGTCCATCGGGCTTCCATCGGAGATGACAACGAGGATGCGGCGCGCTTCGTCACGCGCGATGAGCCGCGAGCATGCCCAATCCACCGCTTCGCCGTCGATACCTTCGCGGAACAGATCGGCCTTGAATAGCGCCGCGATATCGCGTCGCCCGGCACGCCAGCCTGCCTCCCCTTCCTTGAAAATCATGTTGCAGGCTTCGTTGAGCCGGCCCGGATACTTCGGCCGGCCCTTCGCGAGCCAGTCGAGCTTCGCGCGCCCGCCATTCCATGCGCCGGTCGTGAAGCCGAGCACTTCCGTCGTGACGCCCGCCATGCCAAGCGCTCGCACGAGCACGTCGATCATCACCGTGACCGGCTCGATGCTCGCCTTCATCGAGCCCGAGCAGTCGATGAGAAAGCCCACCGCACAGTCCGCGTGCGGACGTTCGCGCTCGCGTCTGAAGACACGCCGCTCATCCGGCGATGCCACCACTTGCGCGAGCCGCCGGCCGTCGATGCGCCCGTCTTCCTCGCCGAACGACCAGCCATCGCGACGCGGCACGGTGATCGATGCCTGCAGCATGCGCGCGAGACGCGGCACGTTGATATGCCGCGCGGCAATCAGAGCGTCCAGCCGCTCGCGATATTCGCGCAACAACGCGGCCCGGATCAGCGTCGATGGGCGAACGGTCTTGTCGTAACGCGTGGTGAAGATGCGATACGCCTCGCCCGTCGCCTCGCGCGCGCTGCTGTCGCCACTCGCAGCGAGCGCCAGCCGTTCGAGTTCGCCATGTTCGTCGTCGGTATCGAACCAGGTGCCGAGCATGGTGCGCGCGGCATCTTCTTCTTCGTCGTCGGATGAATCGCTCTCGACGAACGTGTGCCGTACTTCCTGCACCATTTCGTCTATCGTTCGCGCGATTTCCAGCGCATGGACCGCATACGCGCGCTGGTCGTGACGATGGCGGCGCATGCCCGCAAGCGCATTGCCGAGCGATGGCGCGAGCGCCGCACGGGTCGCTTCGATGAGCCCTTCGGTTTCTTCGAGCACGGCGCGGCCCGAAAGACGCGACTGCGCCATTTGCGCGGCCGTGTAAATCAACAAGCCGATTTCGCTGTCGAGCAAGCCCGATTCGTAGCACGCGAGCGACCACGCATCGAAGCGATGCCGCACATTGCGCTTCACGCCTTCCATGCCGGAAGGCACGCGCGTTTCGCAGCGCAACTGTTCGAGCATGTCGAAGACCATGCGCGCGACGGGTTCACCGGGAGCGAGTTCGCGATGCAGCGCGGCATCCGAATGCGCGATGCGCAACGCGGACGCATCGGCCGCGCCGCGCGTCGAATCGGCGTCATCTTCCTCTCTGTGCTCGCCGCGCAAATGCGGCGCATGCAACGGCACCGGCCGCAGATGCCGATACAACTTGCCACCGCGGTAATGCAATGCGTCGTCGCCGGTCAGGGCTCGCACGGTGGCCGCGCACAGCGCATCGCGTCGCGCGCGTTCGCGCGAGTCGTTCATCGCGCCGACTCGTCGTGCCACTGCGATGGCGTATCGAGTTCCTCGCCGAACGCGCGCTGAAAATATTCCGCGACGATCGGCCGTTCCGCTTCATCGCATTTGTTCAGGAAAGTGAGACGCAGCGCGAGCTTCGTATCGCGGAAAACTTCGCGGTTTTCCGCCCAGCTAATGACGGTGCGCGGCGACATCAGCGTCGAAAGATCACCCGCCGCGAAGCCGCGCCGCGTGAGGCCCGCCATGCTCACCATCGAATCGACGAGCGCGCGGCCCGCGTCGTCATCGAGCTGCGGCACGCGCGCGAGCACGATGCGGGCCTCTTCCTCGCGCGACAGGTAGTTGAGCGTCGCGACGACGTTCCAGCGATCGATCTGCGCGTGATTCAACATCTGCGTGCCGTGATACATACCGTTCAGGTTTCCGAGGCCGATCGTGTTGGTCGTCGCGAACAGCCGAAAAAAACGATGCGGCTGGATCACGCGGTTCTGGTCGAGCAGCGTAAAACTGCCGTCGCGTTCCAGAATTCGTTGAATCACGAACATCACGTCGGGACGGCCGGCGTCGTATTCGTCGAACACGAGCGCAACCGGCCGTTGCAGCGCCCAAGGCACGATGCCTTCCTGAAACTCGGTGATCTGCACGTCGTCGCGCACCACGATCGCGTCCTTGCCGACGAGATCGAGGCGGCTCACGTGGCCATCGAGATTGACGCGCATGCAAGGCCAGTTGAGCCGTGCCGCCACCTGTTCGATGTGAGTCGACTTGCCGGTGCCGTGCAGCCCCTGCACCATCACGCGCCGGTTGAATGCAAAGCCGGCGAGAATCGCCAGCGTGACCTCGGGATTGAAGCGGTACGCCTCGTCGATTTCCGGAACGTGCGGATCGCGCGTGCTGAACGCAGGAACGTCCAGATCGGTGTCGATTCCGAAAAGCGAGCGCACGGACACCTTCCGATCCGGCTCGTCCATCCATGTGTCGCGCATCATGAGGCTTCGTCTCCCGTAGCAGAGACTCCAGCATAGCAACTATTCTTTTTCGGAACAATTCATTTCGTTTATTTTTATCCGAACGGCATATGAGGCGGCGATCGGCACCTCATTTAAAATAATGTCGACAAATTGATATGGAAATCATGCCGATGGACAAGCCCGACACGCCCACGCTGCGCGCCTTCGCGCTGCTGGAATATCTGGTCCAGGCGGGCAACCCCGTGTCGCTGACGGACATGGCCGACGACATGGGTATGCCGAAGCCTTCGCTGCATCGGATGCTCGCGTCGCTCGAAGCGGGCGGACTCGTGATTCGCGAGCCCGGCGACCGAAACGCGTATGTCGTCGGCCCGCGTCTTGCGCAACTCGGTCTCAACGTGATGACGCACGCGGGCGCACGGCGTTTGCGTCATGCGATCCTCACCCGGCTCGTCTCCGATCTCGGCGAGACCTGCAATCTGACGATGCTGCATGAAAACGAAGTGCTGTATCTGGATCGCGTGGAAGCGCCGTGGCCGCTCAGGCTCGACCTCAAGCCCGGCTCGCATGTACCCGTCTGGTGCAGCGCGAGCGGCAAGCTGCTACTCGCGCTGCAACCGCGCGAGGAACGCAATGCGCTCGTGCGCGCGATGAAACTCGAGCGCTACACGGCAAACACGATCACCGACACGGAAATGCTGGAAGCGGAATTGGACCGCATCGCGAAGAAGGGCGTGGCGATCGACAACGAGGAGTTCGTGCAGGGCATCGTGTGCGCGGCCGCGCCCATCGCCGACGCGCACGGCACATGTATCGCGGCGATCGCCGTTCACGCGCCTGTGTCGCGCACGCCGCTCTCGCGCGCGCTGGAAATGGTGCCGCGTCTGAAGGAAGCCGCGGTGGAGTTGGGCAAGACATTCTGAAGGCCCGTTCCGGATCAGCCGTATAAAAAAACGCAACCGAGCGTTCTGAAAATCGTGGCGTCGCCGCCGCTTCCCGGCGTAAAGTAGTCGTAATCCGAAACCAACCGTTCCGTTTCCGATTCATGCGCGACGTCACACATCTCGATCCTTCCGAACACGCCGGCGATGAAGCACGGACGCTTCGCCCGCTTGCCGTGCTCGAACAACTGGCGGCCGCCGGCCACGCCTACACGCTGTCGCAACTGGCGGCGCGCGTACGCATTCCCAAGGCGACATTGCTCCGGCTGATCGATTCGCTCGAAGCGCAGGGCTATGTCACGCACATGCCCGACTCGCGCGGCACCGATCGCGGCATCGCGCTCGGGCCGCGCGCCGCCCAGCTTGCACTCGCCACGCTCGCCAACAATTCGTTCACGCGCGCATGCCGGTCGATCCTGCGCTCGCTCGTCGACGTGATCGGCGAAAGCTGCAATCTCACCGCGCTCGACGGCGATACCGTCCTTTACATCGAGCGCGTCGAAACGGCCGAGCCGCTGCGCTTGCACATGCAGGCCGGCATGCGCGTGCCGCTGCATTGCACGGCGAGCGGCAAGCTGTTTCTTTCGCAGATGCCGCTGGCCGAGCGCCGCCAGATTCTCGGACGCCTCACGCTCACCAAGAAGACGCATCGCACGCTGACTGACCGGTCGTTGCTCGAAGCCGAGCTCGACCGGCTCGCGGCGCGCGGGATCGGCATCGATAACGAGGAGTTCGTGCTCGGCATGGTCGCGGTCGCGGTGCCCATCACCGACGCCTCCACCGGGCGCGCGCTCGCGTGCCTCGCCGCGCATGCGCCGACCGCGCGCGCGAATCTCAACGATCTGCTGCAGGCGGTTCCGCAGTTGCGCGAAACCGCCGTGAAACTCGCAACGCTCATCGATACGTCCGACGGACTGACGCTCATGACGCGTCAACGCCCCGCCGCACGCTGACTCCGCATTTCGCCGAACTTCCCGCCGAAGGCCGCCGCACGGGCATCGGCGGCGATTCGCCCTTCTTTTGAACGACTTCATTCCGATTTTTTAGAGACGAATCATTCCATTTATTCGAAAAACAGGTTGACCGCGGAATCGGCCTGTCCTACGATGTCTTCACGATACGAATTCCGGAACAGAACGTTCCGTTTTATTTCACCCGGAGACATTCATGAGCGAGCACGACCAAGCACGTCCGTCCAAGACCACCCTCGCCGCCACCGGCGCGGCGCCCAGCGGTCCGCAGGCGATGACCCCGTCCGAAGCATTCGTCGAAACGCTCGCCGCCAATGGCGTGACCGAGATGTTCGGCATCATGGGTTCGGCATTCATGGACGCGATGGACATCTTCGCGCCCGCCGGCATCCGTCTCATTCCGGTCGTGCACGAGCAGGGCGCGGGTCATATGGCCGACGGCTATTCGCGCGTGTCCGGTCGTCACGGCGTCGTCATTGGTCAGAATGGTCCGGGCATCAGCAATGCGGTGACGGCCATCGCTGCGGCGTACTGGGCGCACAGCCCGGTCGTGATCGTCACGCCGGAAGCCGGCACGATGGGCATCGGCCTCGGCGGTTTCCAGGAAGCGAAGCAACTGCCGATGTTCCAGGAATTCACGAAGTATCAGGGCCACGTCACGCATCCGGCGCGGATGGCCGAATTCACCGCGCGCTGCTTCGATCGCGCGATGTCCGAAATGGGACCGACGCAGCTCAATATTCCGCGCGACTATTTTTACGGCCAGGTGAAGGTCGAGATTCCGAAGCCGCAGCGTCTCGATCGCGGCCCCGGTGGCGACCAGAGCCTGAACGAAGCGGCCGATCTGCTCGCGCAAGCGAAATTTCCCGTCATCATCTCGGGCGGCGGCGTGGTGATGTCCGATGCCATCGAAGAGTGCAAGGCGCTCGCGGAACGTCTGGGCGCGCCGGTCGTCAACAGCTATCTGCATAACGACTCGTTCCCGGCGAATCATCCGTTGTGGTGCGGCCCGCTCGGTTATCAAGGCTCGAAGGCGGCGATGAAGCTGCTCAGTCAGGCCGATGTCGTCATCGCGCTCGGTTCGCGCCTCGGACCGTTCGGCACGCTGCCGCAGCACGGTCTCGACTACTGGCCGAAGGAAGCGAAGGTCATCCAGATCGATGCGGATCACAAGATGCTCGGCCTCGTGAAGAAGATTTCCGTCGGCATTTGCGGCGATGCGAAGGCGACTGCCATCGCGCTCACGCAACGTCTCGCGGACCGCAAGCTCGATTGCGATGCGACGAAGGATGCCCGCGCGAAAACCATCGCTTCTGAAAAAGCCGCGTGGGAGAAGGAGCTCGACGAGTGGACGCACGAGCGCGATCCGTACAGCCTCGACATGATCGAAGAGCAGAAGGGCGAGAAGCCCTTCAGCGGCGGCCAATATCTGCATCCGCGTCAGGTGTTGCGCGAACTCGAAAAGGCGATGCCGGAAGACGTGATGGTCTCGACGGACATCGGCAACATCAACTCGGTCGCGAACAGCTATCTGCGCTTCAACAAACCGCGCAGCTTCTTCGCGGCGATGAGCTGGGGTAATTGCGGCTATGCGTTCCCGACGATCATCGGCGCGAAGGTCGCGGCGCCGCATCGTCCGGCCGTGTCGTATGCGGGCGATGGCGCGTGGGGCATGAGCCTGATGGAGACCATGACATGCGTGCGCCACAACATTCCGGTGACGGCCGTCGTCTTCCATAACCGTCAATGGGGCGCGGAGAAGAAGAATCAGGTGGACTTCTATAACCGCCGCTTCGTCGCGGGCGAGCTCGACAATCAAAGCTTCGCCGAGATCGCGAAGGCGATGGGCGCGGAAGGCATCGTCGTCGACAAGCTGGAGGATGTGGGCCCGGCGCTGAAGAAGGCCATCGATCTGCAGATGAATCATGGCAAGACGACGATCATCGAAATCATGTGCACGCGTGAGCTCGGCGATCCGTTCCGCCGCGATGCGCTCTCGAAGCCGGTACGCATGCTGGACAAGTACAAGGACTACGTCTAAGTCCTGCCTCACGCCGCTGCGCGCCCGCGCAGCGGCGCTTTCCGACCGACCATCGAGAGCCCGCCATGAAAGCCATGCATCGCATCATCGATCAGGCTCGCGACCTGCCGATGCGCGTCGTCCTCTCCGAAGCCGAAGACACGCGCGTCCTTCAGGCGGCGCAACGCGCGCACAGGGAAGGTATCGCGCGCATCGTGCTCGCGGGTGCGAAAGCGCGCGCGTATCAGGTCGCGGATGGCGCGGGCATCGATCTCGAAGGCATCGAGGTGATCGATCCTTCTCAATCATCGCTTGGCGAACGCTTTGCGGAAGAGCTTTTCGCGTTGCGCGAGAAAAAGGGCATGACGCCCGATCAGGCGCGCGCCGCCGTGCGCGATCCGCTGTGCTTCGCGAACCTCATGGTGCGTATGGGCGAGGCCGACGGATCGGTCTCCGGCGCGGTCAACACGACGGCGGATGTCGTGCGTAACGCGATTCAGATCATCGGCGTTCGGCCTTCATTCAAGCTCGTTTCCAGCTTCTTTCTGATGATGCTCTGCGAGCCCTTTCATACGATGAAAGGCGGCCTCGTCTTTTCCGATTGCGCGCTCGTCGTCGAGCCGAATGCGGAGCAACTCGCCGAAATCGCGATGGCCGCGGCCGACAGCGCACGCAGTCTGCTGATGGAAGACCCGCGCGTCGCGATGCTGTCGTTTTCGACGAGCGGCAGCGCGCATCATGCGGCCGTCGACAAGGTCATCGAAGCGACGCGGCGCGTGAAGGAAGCGCGCCCCGGCCTCGCCATCGATGGCGACGTGCAGCTCGACGCCGCGATCGTCGCCGAAATCGCGATGCGCAAGGTGCATCACTCGCAGATCGAAGGACACGCCAACACGCTGATCTTCCCGAGTCTGGAAGCGGGCAACATCGGCTACAAGCTCGCGGAGCGCATCGGCGGTGCGAAGGCTATCGGCCCGTTGTTGCAAGGGCTGGCGAAGCCCGCCAACGATCTGTCGCGCGGCTGCAGCGCGGACGATATCTTTCACGTAATCGCCGTGACTTGCGTGCAGGCGCAGGCAGCGCGGCATCACCCGGCGTGAGCGCGCATCATGGACACGCGAGCCGATACGGAAGCCTTCGCTCACCCTGAATCGACGGATGGCGCGCCGCTCGCCGAAAGCGCCGCGCGCAACGAAACGCCTACGCTGCGCGCATTCAGCGTGCTCGAACATCTGGTCGCGGCGAAGGGCGCGCTGTCGCTCGCGGAGCTGGCGAACATCATCGAGCAACCGAAGGCATCGCTGCATCGCATGTTGCAATCGCTCGAAGCGGGCGGCTTCGTCGCGCGCGAGCCGGGCCAGAAGAACGCTTACGTGATCGGCCCGCGCCTCGAACGGCTCGGCGTCGACGTGATGATGCACAGCGGCGCGCGGCGCCAGCGTCATGCGATTCTGGAGCGTCTCGTCGCCGATCTCGGCGAAACGTGCAACCTGAGCACGCTGCACGACACGCAAGTGCTTTATCTCGACCGCTGCGAATCGCCGTGGGCGCTGCGACTGGAGCTCAAGCCCGGATCGCATGTTCCCGCGCATTGCAGCGCGAGCGGCAAGCTGCTTCTTTCGATGATGCCGCGCGACGAACGCAGCGCGCTCGTTCGCGCGATGCGGCTCGAACGCTTCACGCCCAACACGCTCGACGATCCGAACCTGCTCGAAGCGGAACTGGATCGCATCGCGAACAAGGGCATCGCCGTCGATAACGAAGAGTTCGTGTTGGGCATCGCCTGCGTCGCCGTGCCGGTTTTCGACTCGCGCGGCAAGTGCATCGCGGCTATCGCCGTGCATGGGCCGGTCTCGCGCATGGCGCTGTCCCGTGCGCTGACGTTCGTGCCGCGCCTGCAGGAAGCCGCCGCCGAGCTCACGGGCACTTTCTGACGCGCCGCAGCATCGTTACTTCGGATGGCGAATCAATAAATCGCGGCTCAGGGACAACCCCAATCCCCCTTCCGCTTCTGAATCGGAATTCGCACTTTCCGTTTCACTTTCGCGAGCTTCCGCGCTTTTCTCTTGGCTTCCTTGCCCGCTTCTTCCACATTGAACGAAACGCAAGCGAAACGATTCGTTCCAAAAGAAGACCTCAGGAGACAGGTGTCATGCAGCAGGAAGTCGATTACGTCATCGTCGGTGCGGGCTCGGCAGGTTGCGTGCTCGCCAACCGTCTGAGCGCCGATCCGTCCAACACCGTGCTGCTGCTCGAAGCGGGCGGGCCCGATGCGAGCCCGTGGATTCATATCCCCGTCGGCTACTTCAAGACCATGCACGATCCCGAGCTCGACTGGTGCTATCGCACGGAACCGGACGATGCCGTCGCAGGACGCAGCATCGACTGGCCGCGCGGCAAGGTGCTGGGCGGCTGCAGTTCGCTCAACGGGCTGCTCTATGTGCGCGGTCAGCGCGAGGACTACGATCGCTGGGCCGAACTCGGCAACGCGGGATGGAGTTACAAGGACGTGCTGCCCTACTTCAGGAAATCGGAAGATCAGGAGCACGGCGCGAGCGAATATCACGGCGCGGGCGGGCCGTTGAAAGTATCGGATTTGCGCTTGCGCCGTCCGATCGCCGATCACTTCATCGCGGCGGCGCAGGAAATCGGCATCCCGTTCAACGAGGATTACAACGGCGCGACGCAAGAAGGCGTCGGCTATTTTCAGCAGACGGCCTACAAGGGCTTTCGCTGGAGCACCGCGAAGGGCTTTCTCAAGCCGGTGCGCGACCGGCGCAATCTTATCGTCGAGACGCGGGCGCAAACGCGCAGGGTGCTGTTCAACGGCAAGGAAGCGGTCGGCATCGAGTACATGCATGAAGGCGTCGTGAAGAAAGTACGCGCGCGTGTCGAAGTGATTCTCGCGGCTGGCGCGATCGGGTCGCCGCAGATTCTGCAGAACTCGGGCGTCGGGCCTTCGAGCGTGTTGAACGGCGCAGGCGTGCAAGTGAGGCACGACCTGCCGGGCGTGGGCCGGAATCTGCAGGATCATCTGCAAGTGCGGCTTGTGTTCAAGACGCGCGAGCGGACGTTGAACGACGAGGTCAACAATCCGCTGAAGAAAGCGCTCATCGGCTTGCAATACGTTATCTCGCGCACCGGGCCGCTGACGCTCGCGGCGAGCCAGGTTGCGATCTTCACGCGTTCGTCGCCGGATGTCGCGCGTCCCGACATCCAGTTTCACATGCAACCACTTTCCGCCGACAAGCCCGGACAAGGCGCGCATCCGTTCTCGGCGTTCACGTCTTCGGTGTGTCAGTTGCGGCCGTACAGCCGCGGCAGCGTCGAGATTCGCTCGAACGATCCGCTGCAATATCCCGCGATTCATGCGAATTATCTTTCCGACGAACGCGATCATCCCGTCGTGATCGGCGGCATCAAGGTGGCGCGACGCATCGCGGCGGCGCCTTCGCTCGCGAAGCACATCGTGTCGGAGTTCATTCCTGGTTCGGAGTATCGAACCGATGCCGATCTGCTCGACGTCGCGCGCAAGTTCAGTCAGTCGATCTATCACCCGGCGGGCACCTGCAAGATGGGCAACGATGCATCCGCGGTCGTCGATGAGCGCCTGAAGGTGCGCGGCATCGGACGACTGCGTGTGGTCGATGCGTCGATCATGCCGGAGCTCGTATCGGGCAACACGAATGCGCCTGTCATCATGATCGCGGAGAAGGCGGCCGACATGATTCTCGAAGACCAGCGCTATCAGCACGTCACGCATGTGGAAGACGTAACCCAGGTCGTTGCGGAAAAGCCCATGGCCCATGCAGGCCAAAGAGACTGAGCACAAGTCTCGAACCCATCACGGAGACAAACCATGAACGCACTGCCCCGAACCGATGGCAAACAGATGAGAAAGGTCGTCGTCGCAAGTCTGATCGGCGCGACGATCGAGTGGTACGACTTCTTTCTGTACGGCGTGGTCGCCGGCATCGTCTTCAACAAGCTCTATTTTCCAGGCAGCGATCCGCTCATCTCGACGATGCTCGCTTACGGCACCTTCGCCGTCGGCTTTCTCAGCCGGCCGCTGGGCGGCGTGATCTTCGGGCACTTCGGCGATCGCGTCGGCAGAAAGAGCATGCTCGTGATGACGCTGACGATCATGGGCGTCGCGACGGTGTTGATCGGCATGGTGCCGACGTATGCGCAGATCGGCATATGGGCGCCATCGCTGCTGCTGTTTCTGCGCGTGCTGCAAGGCATCGGTCTCGGCGGCGAATGGGGCGGCGCCGTGCTGATGGCGTTCGAATACGCACCCGAGAACAAGCGCGGCTTCTATGCGAGCATTCCGCAGATCGGCCTCGCGCTCGGCTTGTGTCTGTCGTCGGGCGTCGTCGCGGGGCTCTCGCTCATGCTGACCGACGCGCAGTTCCTCGCATGGGGCTGGCGTATCGCGTTCTTCCTGTCGTTCGCGCTTGTGCTCATCGGCATGTATATCCGCCTGAACGTGATGGAAACGCCGGAGTTCGCCCGCATCCAGAAGACGGGCAGCGAAGCGCGCATGCCGATCGTCGATGTCATCACGAAGTATCCCGGCAATACGCTTGCGGGCATGGGCGCACGCTTCATCGATGGCGTGTTCTTCAACGTGTTCGGCGTGTTTTCGATTTCTTATCTCACCGGCACGCTGCATCTGCAACGCACGGACGCGCTGCTCGGCGTAATGGTCGCCGCGTTCGTGATGATCTTCACGATTCCGTTCTTCGGACGGCTGTCGGATCGCGTTGGGCGTGCGCGCATTTACTTCTGGGGATCGCTTGCGACCGGGCTTTCCGCGTTCCTCGGCTTCTGGCTCATGAAGAATAGCGGCGGCAATACGATGCTCGCGTGGCTCGCGGTCGTGATTCCGCTCGGCGTGGTTTATGCATCGATCTATGGTCCGGAAGCCGCGCTCTTCTCCGAACTCTTCGACGCGAAAGTGCGCTACTCGGGCATCTCGTTCGTGTATCAGTTCTCGGGGATCTTCGCGAGCGGCATCAGCCCGATCATCGCGACGTGGCTCTTGCAACGCAACGGCGGCGATCCGTGGATGATCGCGGGATACTGCCTCGCAGCGGGCATCGTCAGTGCGATGTCGGCGGCGTGGGTCGGGTTGCGGCAGAGAAGGGAGATGGCGTTTTCGGTGCGGGGCGCGAGTTGACTTGCAGCTCAGAAGAAGAGACTCATCAAAAACTTCACCGGCCTGAACGACACCGGCTCGGCGTGCTCGTCGAGCGAGAGCCGGGCGAAATAGACGGCGTATGCGGGCACTTCGCGCCAAATCGAATACGCGTCCATCGCCCTGACTTCACGCGGAAACGCACCCGGCAAGACCGTTGCGCCAAGGCTCTCGAACGCGAGCTGCGCTCGTGGAAGGTGGAAATAGCGAGCAAAGACCCGCACGATGACACTTCAAGGCGGTCTCGAGCCGCGCCGCGAGAATGGGCTTTGGCGTGCCGTCATCTTGGAGCGCATTTCGGAAGACCACGGCGACGTCGGCGCGTTCGAAAGGCACGGTGATACGTCGCAGGCAGATCAGCACCATGCGAATCATGGAGGCGCGCATCACGCGGGACTCCCCGCAACGCCAACCTGCCGCCTCAACCATTCGACATCGACGTGCTGCAGATAGCTTCTGATGTTTCCCCACACCGGATGAAATCCATAGCCGCCATGCAGCAACTCATCTTCGGCCTGTTGCCTGGTCCACCCTTGATACACCACGCGATACAGCGCCGATACCAGCCCCGTGCGATCCGCGCCATGCTGACAGTGAATGAGAATCGGACCATCGCGGTCGACATCGCGCAGCGCCTTGAGTGCGGCGATCATGTCCTCGTCCTTGATGTTCCATGTGTTGATACGGATGCGCTGCAGCGCGATGCCGCTGCCTTCGAGAGCATCCTCATCGGAATGAAACGAACGGAAGCTGACGATCTTGCGGATACCCAGTGCGCGCAGTTGCACGATATCGGCCGCCGATATCTGCGCGCTCCGATAAAGCGAAGGCGTGATGCGATGAAGATTGTCGACGCCTGCGTACACGATCGGTTCGGCCCAGTTCAGCGGGCGTTCGACCGTCATGGATGCAGACGTGGCCGGAGCGGGCGCTGCCGCCATCTTCGACTGCAGGACGTATGCCGCAGCCATGAAGCCCGCGCCGTAAAACAAAATGCGGAAGACTTTATTCATGCGACGACCGCCCCGTGCCAGGCTCACGCGACAGATGAAACAACACGAGCGCTGCAATGCTCATGGTCCAGTAATCGGTTGGTGCGAACCCGATCCAGTGCTTGTGCCAGGGCACATGAAGCGCATCGAAGCGATCGATGCCGAACGCGGGATTGAGAGCGAACCAGAGAAAGTCTTCGATCAGCCAGAACGTCATGACGCATGCGACGATGCGCGCCTCGATGCGCCATGACCATCGATCGAAAAAGATCACGGGCAGATGAAAGAACAACGCGACGAATGGAAAGACCCACGCGTGATACCCCGTCATCGGTCTGCCGCCCCAGAAGATGTCGAGCAACCAGTGATGTTCGATGCGCCATGTCGGCAAGCTCGCGGCCCAACCTGCGTTGCCTTCGATCTGTATTTCGACGTTGGCGAACAAGAAGCCCAGCAGCGCGACCCAGCCGACGAGCGCGAGCGTGCGCCCGCCAGGCACGAGGACACGTGCGTTCATGCCGCCACCTTTGTATCCGGATTGCCGAGCGCATCGCACACCGTATCCAGAACGAAACGTGCTGCATACGGACGCGAGAGCGGCGCGATTCGCTCGCGCATCGCATCGAGCCGGGCCGGATCGTCGAGCAGCGCGCGAACGCGATACTCCAGCGCCACTGCATCGACGGCTTTCAGCGCGACGCCGTGTTCGAGCAGGTAATCCGCATTGCGCTCTTCCTGCCCCGGGATCGGCGAGGTGACGATCATCGGCCGTTTCATTGCGAGGCACTCGGACGTGGTCAGCCCGCCAGGCTTCGTGATGACGAGATCGGAACACGCCATCAGGCGCTCGACGTTGGGCGTGAAGCCGGAAACGTGCAAACGTGCTGGATGGAACGCGCACAGTTTTCGCAACGCGGCGCGCATCGCTTCGTTGCGACCCGCCAAAGCGATCAACTGAAAATCGCCGTCCATGTTCAGCAGACGTTCGGCGAGTGCGTCGAGCGCGCCAAGACCTTCGCCGCCGGACATCATCAACAGAGTCATGCGCGCAGGGTCCAGGCCGCATTGCGCCGCGCACGCCGCGCGGTCGAGAGGCTCGCTGAAGGCGGGCATGACAGGTATCCCGCCGATGTGAACCGATGCCGATGAAACGCCGCGGTTCGTCATGCGCCAGGCGACTTCGTCGTTTGCGGCGAAATATCCCCGCATCCCCGGCACGACCCACATGCGATGAAGATCGAAGTCCGTGACTTGCACCCACACCGGCGTATGGATGTTGCCGAGACGACGTTCACGCGAAAGCAACTCGGCAGGCAGGAAATGCGTGCAAATGATCGCATCGGCGCGATGCCGCTCGATCTCCGTTGTCAGCGCGCGGCAGTTGAGCCGCTCGACCGCGCGTCGAAGACGTTCGCCGAATGATCGTGGCGAAGCGCTGTCCGTCTTCTGATAGAGATAACTCCAGAGGGCCGGCTGGCGAGCGACCAGTTTGATGTAGAACTCTGCGTAAAGCGCCTTGAAACTTGCGGGAACGAAGTCCATGACATCGAGATGCACGGCTTCGACACTTGCGGGATGAGTCTTTGCATAAGCGCACAGCGCCTCTGCTGCGCGAACGTGGCCGGCGCCCGCGCTCACGCTTAGAACAAGAACCTTGGGCATACTTATCGGAAAGCTCGATGGGGTGACTGTTCGATTCGGCTTGGAGATCACGCTAGCGCGCCGCCGATATCGTCAATAGAACCAACTTACGAAGTCGTCATCCGTGAAAAACGCAGGCGATTCTATTCAATCGTCGCGCCGCATCCGCTATCCGGGATCATTTTTTACTTCAGCGTCATCGTGCGAACGGATTCGCGGCTAACAGCTCGTCTGCCTTCGGGCTATTTTTCAACTGGCGCGACAGGCAAGCCCCACGTAATATCGACACATCCAATAAACGTTCCACAAGGAGACATGCATGCCCATCCGTCCTACCGCGATGCTTTGGGCGCAGCTCTTCGAGCGCTCGCGGGTCTCGGGGATGAGCCTGCAAAACCAGATCCGCCAGATGATCGTCAATGCGATCCTGAGCGGTCATATCGCGCCCGATTCCGCCTTGCCTTCGAGCCGCGAACTCGCCGATCAGCTCAACGTGTCGCGCAACACCGTCGTGCTCGCGTATCAGCAACTCGTCGAGGAAGGCTACCTCGTCTCGCGCGAACGCAGCGGCCATTTCGTGAATCCGGCAACCGACGAGTTGCAACGCGGCTTCACCGCAGCGGGCGTCGCGGAAACATCGAGCATCGAGACGCAGCAAGGTCATCCCGACTGGAGCGCGCGCATCCGGCACGCCCCGTCGCATCAACGCAATATCGTCAAGCCGTCGAACTGGCAGAGTTACGAATATCCCTTTATTTACGGGCAATTCGACACCGAACTCTTCCCGACGAGCGACTGGCGCGAGAGCTGCATGCACGGCTTGTCGGTGATGGAAATCCGCAACTGGGCGCCCGATCTCATCGAACGCGACGACGAAACGCTCGTCGAACAAATACGCACGCGCGTGCTGCCGCGTCGCGGTGTCTTCGCGATGCCCGAAGAGATCGTCGTCACGAACGGCTGCCAGCAGGCGCTCTATCTCATCGGCGCGTTGTTGTGCGGCACGCAGACGAAAGTCGGCATGGAGAACCCCGGCTATCCCGATGCGCGCAACATCTTCCAGCATCACAACGCGCAAATCGTGCCGCTCGAGGTGGACGGAGACGGCGCCGTCATCGACGATGAAAGCGTGATCGCGCCTTGCGATTACGTGTATGTCACGCCGAGCCATCAATGTCCGACGACCGTCACGATGCCCATCGAGCGGCGACGCAAGTTGCTCGACCTGTCGGTGAAGCATGATTTCATCGTCGTGGAGGATGACTACGAGAGCGAGAACACGTTCTCGGGCACGCCGCATCCCGCGTTGAAGAGCCTCGATACGGCAGAGCGCGTCGTCTATATCGGTTCGCTGTCGAAGACGCTCGCGCCAGGACTGCGGCTCGGTTATATCGTCGCGCCGCGCGAGCTGATACGCGAGCTGCGCGCGCTGCGCCGTCTGATGATTCGTCATCCGGCCGCGTACATCCAGCGCGCATTCGCGACCTTTCTCGCGCTCGGTCATCACGACACGCTATTGCGCAAGCTCGGGCGCGTCTACAAGGAACGCGCCGAAGTGCTGATGGATGCGCTCGCCACGCATCTGCCGGAATTGCGCGCATCGAACGTGACGGGCGGCGCTTCGTGCTGGGTCGAAGGTCCGCCGTGGCTCGACGCGACGCGTCTCGCGAAAGACGCGCAAGCGCTCGGCGTGCTCATCGAACCGGGCAGCGTGTTCTTCGCCGATCCCGCCGATGGTCAGCGATGCTTCCGCATGGGTTTTTCAGCGATACGCGCGGAGCTGATCGAGCCGGGTGTGCGGGCGCTCGCCCAAGTCGTGCAGCAGCGGCGCCCCTGAACGTGCGCGTCTATTTCCACGGCGCCATCGCGTGAAAGACGCCATCGCGACGCACGAGCGCATGAAACAGCGCCGCCGCGAGATGCACGACGATCAGCGCGAAGAAGCACAACGCGAGGAACCGATGCGCGTTCCAGAGCAGCGTGTGCAACGAATTGCTATGCGGCAAAAGTGACGGCAGGCGATAGCCGCCTATCACGACCGGATAATCCGCCGCCGACAACATGCCATAGCCGAGCAATGGCAGCGCGATCATCAACGCATAGAACGCATAGTGCGATAGATGCGCGGCGAGCTTCATCGGCTCGGGCATGTTCGCGGGCAGCGGCGGCGCACCGCGCGCGATTCGCACGGCGAGACGGATCAGCGCGAGCACGAGTATCGCGATGCCGAGCGGCTTGTGTATCGACACGAGCGTCAGATAGTCCGGCCTCACCGTCGACACCATGCCGACGCCGATGAACAGCATCGACAGAATGCAGATCGCCATGATCCAGTGCAGGGCGCGTTGCAGCGGCGAGAACCGCTCGTTGATCGCGTTCATTGCTGCGCTCCTTGCGAAGGCGTGTGCGGATAGGCCTTGTCCTCGGCGGTGCGTCGATTGAACGATACGGAATAGGCAGCCGAGCGCGCGGCAGGAAACGGATCGTCCGATACGCGCATGCCCGAGGGCAGCACGGTCGGATCGAAGTTGAGATCGCGGCAAGGACCGTCCGGCTCCGGCTCGATGGCTTTCACGACGAGCGTGCCCACTTCGACCGTATGCCGGTCTTCCGGCCACGCCTTGCTCGGGTCCGCGGTCGGATCGCCGGGATTCGCGACGGTGACGACCATCGCCCAGCGTTGCGGCGCGCCTTGCACGCGCTGCGTGATCTCGGCATCGAGAAAATTCGCGCCCTTCTGCTTCAATTCGTCCGGCGTCAGCGTCTCGGGCTTCGCGGCGGGAATGAAGGACCAGCGCACCGTCTGATCCTGTCCCTCCGCGTTCGTGAAGACGAAGCTGTTGAGGCTGTTGTAACGCTCGTCCGCATACGATGCCGTCCACGGCGCACTGCCGGCCCACGCGCCGAACGCAGCGATCTCCGGGTGCGCGGCGGCGAACTTCTGCATCGACTCGGGATCGCTCTTGTTCGCGAGCGCGCGTTGCAGGTCGAAAAAGGCCTGCGGTGTCGCAACGGGGAAGAACGGCGCATCGATCATCGCGGAGCGCCACTCGCTGCCGTCGGGCATCACGATGCGCAGGCTCAGGCCGCGCACGCGCGCCATCGCATCCGATGCTTTCGGGTCCGGCGTCGCGAGATTGAAGCGCCCCGTGACGGGATACGTACCCGGCATGAACATCCTGGCTTTGGAGATTGCCGCGCCCGAGCCGTTGGATTCGAAATCGCCGCTGAAGCAGATGCCCTTCGCATGATTGCGTCTGAAGCCCGGCACCGCGCCGCCCGGTGGCGCGAGGCTGCCCACGATCTTCGCCGGTGTGAGGCGATTCGGCGTGAGCCAGCCCGCCGTGTAGGCGAAGGCCGCGACCAGCACGGCGACGATGGCCGCGATTAGGATCAGCGCGGGAAGAGGCGAACGCGGGGAAGCGGATTTGTCAGGCATCGTAGTCTCTCGATCAACGATTCTGTTGCACGGTAATCTAGCAGCGTGACGGAAATCGTGCCAGCAACGCGCAAAATTCGCAGATACCCCCGCTTCGCATTGTCTCCTGGTTCGAAAAAGGAAGTTATGGCCTGCCGATAGCCGCTCGCGATAACTTCGCGTTCATCGCAAGTCGAGCCATTGCTTCAATGCGGGATGGCTTTTGATCGAGTCTTCGAGCAATCCGGTTCTCAATGTCCTGCCTTCGGTGTTCATGTGGAGGTCGGTGTTCAGAAACAGTTTGCGGTTGAAAAGAAGCTGGTTCCGGTCGTCGAGCACGGTTCCGAGCGGAGAAATGGCGCTGGCGAATTGCTTCGATGCCTCTTCGACCCGATCCGCGCGCGTCGTGCTCGTCTGCACATAGGGCGTATTGGCGAAGTAGACCGACACGCCCTTGTCGTGCATCGCATGGACGAATCGCTTCAGCACGAGAAAGCTATCCGGACAGATTTCCGTTTCCTGTTCCGCCGATTCCGGACGTCCCGTGTAATTCGAGCCATCGATCTGCTGCATGTTGCCCAGGCCGTCGAGGTGATACGCGGAATAGGCGAATGATGTCGGCGGCGGCGCATCGATGAATCTCGTCACGATTTCCTGATCGTGAAATGCGCGAAGCCTGTCTTCGATGGATTTCGGAAACCATGTCTCGCGAATTCGAGCCTGCGCGAGTTCGAAGATGAGTCCGGGACCCATCGATGTAATTGCGTCCAGCCGCCGGAATACCGACCACGTCCGCCAGCGGTCGTGATCCCAGGCGATGGCGTTTCGCGCTCTCCAGGTGGCATTCTCCTTGTTGGCATCGTCGCAATAGTATTCGCGCTCCAGTGCGAGAATCACGGTGTCGTCGTTCTCGGCGACGGACGTCACTTCGCCAAGGATTTCATCGAGCGCGAGTCCCGCGTGAAATCCGTAATTCAAAACCGGAATGCCGAGATCCTTGCTCAGTTGCGTCGTGTCCACGCTGAAAAGCACGTTCGATCCGGCCGCTACGATCAGCTTTCGCTGTCCCTTGTAATGCTGCGCGATGCTCCGCTTCACGACCGTCATTTCCCGTACCCAATACTCGCCGGCAATTGGCGCGGGCGCGAGCATCAATGCCGCCGAGAACCAGGCAATCGCGATAATGGCCAGCGACGTCGCGAAGATTTTCAAGTACGTCATGGTCAGAACTCGAAATAGAGAAACTCCGATGGACCCGCTGATCCAATAGCCAGAACCACGACGAAAAAGAGCAACGCCGAAAGACTTGCGGCCAATAACGTAGCGTCGACCCGGCGCGGCAATATCCGGTTCCGGACGCGCGTGAATGAAAGTTCAGCCGACCTGTAGCGCTCCAGCAAACGCTGCAGGTTCGGAAATCCCCACACGAGAACGAAGCCGAACAGCAGCGTGACGAACACCATCGACGGAATGCCGACGGATGGCAGAAAGCCGTCGAAACGCAGCTTCGAACCGAGAACGGGAGCGATATGCCGTTCCAAAGACGCGGGTAGCGAAACACCGTGAAAGCCCGCCATGCCCGCGAGCATGTTCCAGGCGGTCTGAAAGTTCTCGGCCCTGAAGAATACCCATCCCACGACGACGGCTAAAAAGGTCAGCGCTACGCCTGCGATTCGCGCGAACCGGCTCGAACCATCTATTCCCAGACGCGGAGACACGGCGCGCCAGCCGTGATTCACGATCAGATACGCGCCATGCAATCCGCCCCACGCGATGAACGTCCATCCGGCGCCGTGCCACAAGCCGCCCAATAGCATCGTTATCATCAGATTGACGTAGCGGCGCAGCGGGCCGCCGTGTTTGCTTCCGCCGAGCGGTATATACAGGTAATCCCGCAGAAACGCGGATAACGTCATGTGCCAGCGCCGCCAGAAGTCGATGATGCTGGCCGCCTTATAGGGCGAATCGAAATTGATCGGAAGTTTGACGTTGAAGAGCAGTGAGATGCCCACGGCCATATCGCAATAGCCGGAAAAGTCGAAATACAACTGGAGCGTGTACGCGAGCGCGCCCGTCCAGGCTTCCAAGAAAGTCAGCGGCACGCCCGCACTCGCCGCGCTGAAAAGCGGCACGGCGCCTTTGGCGAGCGTGTCTGCAATCAGAACTTTCTTCGCGAGCCCCAGCACGAAAACCGTCAATCCGGCGGATATGTTCTCCGGATTCATCCGGAAGGTTTTCGGATTGCCGAACTGCGGCATCATCTGACTGTGATGCAGCACCGGGCCTGCGATCAGATGCGGGAAATACGTGACGAACAGTAAGTAGTTGACGAAGTTATATTCGCGCGCGATGCCGCGATAGACATCGACGAGAAAGGCGATCTGCGTGAACGTAAAGAACGAGATTCCCAACGGCAGAATGATGTCGAGCGCCGCAAGATTCATCCCCAGCAGATGATTCGATGAATCGATGAGAAAGTTGGCGTATTTGTAGTAGCCGAGCAGACCCAGATCGATTGTTATGGCGCCGATAAGAATCAGCTTCGGATGGCCGCTTTTCCTTTCGCTTTCCCTGCCGATCCACCACGCGGCGGCATAGTTGAACAGGATGGAACCGAGCAAGAGCACGACAAAGCGTGGCGTCCATATTGCATAAAACCAAAGCGACGCCAGCCCGAGCCAGAGCGCAGCGAGCCGATGGCTATAGCGCCCGAGCAGAAACGCGCCGACGAAAACCACGGGAAGAAACGCGAAGATGAACGAATAGGAATTGAAAAGCATGCTCGAGACTCCGCGGCAAACGGCGTCCGGGCGTGCATCACCGCGGATGCGTCGTCGTTCGTTGTCGGTCGAACAGGATGCTAGATGCTGAATGGGACGGCGGGCGGCGCTTGGCCGATGTCACCATCGCTTTGGCTGACGGAAAGGGGCACGCCGAAGCCCGGCGCGCTCGCGTTCAATGAGGAATGCGTCGAACTAGCCCGCTTTCAGCACACGCAGGGCCACCGCGCCCGCCGCCTCGCCTTCGGCCGCCTGCTTCGCCTCGCGCATCGACAGATAGCGCAAACAGCACACGCGCAGAAACGACGCGAAGTTGGTCGGCGCTTCGCCGCGCAGCGCGATCAGTTCGTCGTAGAGCTTGACGGCGAACTGGCTCGTCGTGAGATTTTCGCGCCCGGCGATTTCGTGCAGCACGTCCCAGAAGAGATTTTCGAGCCGGACGGTAGTGATCACACCATGAATGCGCAGCGAACGCGTGCGCGATTCATAAAGGATCGGATCGGCGTTGATGTACACCCGACACATGACGTTGATCTCCAGGAAACGGGCCGCCATGCTCGTCGCACGACGGCCGACCGAACAAACTACTCCGCTACGCGATCATCGGCAATCACGTCAAACCCTGCGCTGCTTCATCTGGCCGGCGATGTAGTCGGCCTGACGGATCGCCAGCGTGACGATCGTGAGCGTCGGGTTTTCCGCCGCGCCCGTCGTGAACTGGCTGCCATCGGAGATGAACAGGTTCGCCACTTCGTGCGTCTGGCCATGCGAATTGCAGACGCCGTCGGCGGCTTTCGCGCTCATGCGCGCGGTGCCGAGATTGTGCGTCGACGGATACGGCGGCACGAGATACGTCGCCTTCGCGCCCGCCGCTTCGTACACCGCGCTGCCCTGCTTGTACGCGTGCTGGCGCATCGCTTCGTCATTCGGATGATCGTCGAAGTGGACGTTCGGCACCGGCAAGCCGTACTGATCCTTCACGTCGGTGTTAAGCGTGATGCGGTTCTGTTCGCGCGGCATGTCCTCGCCGACGATCCACATGCCCGCCGTGTACTGATACTGATCCATCGCCGCCGCGAAGTTCGGCCCCCACGAGCCGGGATCGAGAAACGCCGCATAGAAGGGCAGCCCGAGCGAAAGCGTCTCCATGTGATAGCCGCCCGCGAAGCCGCGCTTCGGATCGAACACGGATTCATCCTCGATGATGCCGGCCATCGTCGTGCCCTTGAACATCTCGACCTTGTCGTTGAACACGCCGTAGACCGAGCCTGTCGTGTGCCGCATGTAGTTGCGGCCGACCTGGCCCGAGCCGTTCGCGAGGCCATCGGGGAACTTGCTCGACTGTGAGTTGAGCAGGAGCCGCGGCGTCTCGATCGCATTGCCCGCCACCGCGACGACGCGCGCCCTCTGCCGTTGCAGCTTGCCGTCCTTGTCGTAATAGACGACGCCCGTCGCCTTGCCGCGCGCATCGTGCTCGATCTTCACGACATGCGATTGCGGGCGCAATTCCATGCGGCCCGTCGCCTGCGCGCGCGGCAGTTCGGTATAGAGCGTCGACCACTTCGCGCCCATGCGGCAGCCCTGAAAGCAGAAGCCGCGCTGAAAGCAGTGCGTGCGATCGTCGCGGACCGTGCTGTTGATCGCCATATGGCCGGTGTTGCACTCCTTGTAGCCGAGCTTCGCCGCGCCCGCCGACATCACTTTGAAGTTGTTGTTGCCCGGCAGGCCCGGATTGCCGTTCGTGCGCGTGACGCCCATCTTCTTTTCGGCGCGGTCGTAGTAGGGATCGAGCTCCGCGCGCGTCACCGGCCAGTCGAGCAGATTGGCGCCCTGCACGTCGCCGTAAGTCGTCTTGGCCTTGAACTCGTGCGGCTGAATGCGCAGGCTCGCGCCCGCCCAGTGGACCGTCGTGCCGCCCACGGTCTTGCAGATCCACGCGGGCAGGTTGGGGAAATCTTTCGCGACGCGCCAGTTGCCCGATGTCGTGCGATTGTCGAGCCATGAAAGCTGCTTGAACGCGCTCCACTCTTCCGTCGCGAAATCGCCTTGCGTGTGCATCGCGCCTGCTTCGAGCACGACCACGTCGACGCCCTTCTGCGCGAGTTCGTTGGCGAGCGTCCCGCCGCCCGCGCCCGATCCGATGATCACCACGACGTGATCGTCGTTGTGCCTGAACTGCACCTTGTTGTCCGTGTACATGTCTGTCTCCGTTTTCCGTCGGATCGCTCGAATGGGTTAGCTGTCTTTCGGAATCGGACCGCTGTTCGCGAGAGGCGGATCGGGCAGCCATGACAGGTTGTTGAAACCCTGATAGAGATAGCCGCCATCGCCCTTCGATGCGCCATAGCCGAAGTGCTGATACGCCAGCGCATTGCTGTACAGGGACACGACGGCCGTGCTGCGTACGGTGTTGAAGAACGGCGTGCCCGCGAGCGCGGCGACGTCCTGCGCCTTGTCGTTCGCGCCGCGCCTCGTCCAGTCGGAGCCGGCTTTGGCGTCGAGCTGCGCGACGCCGTCGGCGAGTTGCTGGCGCACGGCGGGATCGGCTTTCGCCTTGGCGTCGAGATCCTTGACGACGAGCGCGTAGACGGCGTCATCGAGTGTTGCGTGCGGATAGATCTGTCGCGTGACTTGCAGCAGCACTTCGCCCTGATGCGTGTCGAGCCCCTGCATTTCGAGCGCCCAGACGCGGCTCGGCGCGAGGCTCGCGAAGATCGAGGTCGCCGCGATGGTGCCGACCAGCACGCCGGTGCCGTGCAGAAATTCGCGTCGCGTCAGTGCGATGTTCGGTGGCGCGGCGATGTCGTCGTGGTCGTGATGCTCTTCACCGTCGTGCGCGCGCCGCTGCGCGACGATCGGGATGATCGTGTCTCGCATGTCTCTCTCCTTGTGGGGCACTGCAACAGCTTATTTATGTGTGTGGTCCCGCGTGATGCCGCTGACTATCTGACTATTCGTAATGTCCATGCCGTTCGAGAACTTCGATCTTGTAGCCGTCCGGATCCTGAATGAAGAAGTAACGCGCGATGAGCGAGCCGTCGTCGTTCTTGAATTCGCGCACGTCGTTGGGTGAGAGACCGAGGCCGATCAGACGCTCGCGCTCCGCCTTCGCATCCGGCACGCTCACGGCGACGTGGCCGTAGCCGTCGCCATGTGTGTATGGCTCGGCGCGTCCCTTGTTCCAGGTGAGTTCGAGCTCGGCGTTGGTTTCGTCGTTGCGCAGATAGGCGAGCGTGAAGTCCGGAAAGTCCAGCCGGTGCGCGACGCCGAGATCGAAAGCCTTCTCGTAGAAATCGAGCGAGCGTTGCAGGTCCTGCACGCGAATCATCGTGTGAATGAGCTTTGACATGAGCGCCTCCCCTTTTTAGTGAAGTTTAGGAAGCCGCGCGCGCAAAGGGTAATGGCCGGTTAAATCGGGCGTAGGCGTTTGCCCGGGGCTTGCGCATTGGCTCGACGCCACATGATCGCAAACGAACATTCGATCGATGAAACGAAACTATTTGTCGCAATTGAGATAAATTTCGGTCGCCGAGAGTAGGATTGAACCGGCTTTTCGATGCCGAACGTTCGAATTCGATCATCGCGATAGCCGAACAGAAAGGGCACTGCGCGCCGCCGCTCATCGCCCGTCGAGAACAACGGAGACTCAATCTTGAAAACAGTCATCGGCTTGCGCTGGTGGATCATCGCGCTCGTCTGCGCGGGCACGATCGTCAACTATCTTTCGCGCAACGCGCTCGGCGTCATGGCCGCCGAGCTGAAAACGCTCATGAACATGAGCACGCAGCAGTATTCCTATGTCGTCGCCGCGTTTCAGGTCGGCTATACGATCATGCAGCCGGTGTGCGGACTCATCATCGATGTAATCGGGCTGCGGCTCGGCTTCGCGCTGTTCGCGTGCCTCTGGTCCGCGACCGGCATGGCGCACGCGCTCGCCGGCGGCTGGGTGTCGCTCGCGGCGCTGCGCGGACTCATGGGCCTCTCGGAAGCCGTCGCGATTCCGGCGGGGATGAAGGTCGTCGCAGAATGGTTTCCGAATCGCGAGAAGTCGGTCGCGGTCGGCTACTTCAACGCCGGCACGTCGCTCGGCTCGCTGTTCGCGCCGCCGCTCGTCGTCTTTCTTTCGCTGCGCTACGGATGGCAAAGCGCGTTCGTCGTGACCGGCGCGATGGGCTTCGTCTGGGCCGCGTTCTGGTACTGGCTGTATCGCGGGCCGCGCGAGCATCCGAAGATCGGCGAGCAGGAGAAGAACGCGATCATCGAAGGGCAAACGCCCGTGACGAACCGCCCGGGCGAGCAACGCCGCATCCGCGAAGTGCTCGGCACGCGCCGCTTCTGGGCCATCGCGCAGGCGCGCTTTTTCGCCGAACCCGCGTGGCAAACCTTCAGCTTCTGGATTCCGCTCTATCTCGCGACCGAGCGTCACATGGACCTCAAGCAGATCGCCATGTTCGCGTGGCTGCCGTTTCTCGCCGCCGATCTCGGCGGGCTGTTCGGCGGCTATCTTTCGCCGTTTCTGATGAAGCGTTTCCGCGTGCCGCTCATCGCGTCGCGCATCGCGGGCGTCGTGCTCGGCGCGTTCATGATGATCGGGCCCGCGTGCATCGGGCTCGTCGCGTCGCCGTATGAAGCCATCGCGCTGTTCTGCGTCGGCGGCTTCGCGCATCAGATGATCTCGGCGCTCGTCAACACGCTCGCCGCCGATGTCTTCGAGCCCGGCGAAGTCGGCACCGCCGCGGGCTTCGCGGGCATGGCGGCGTGGATCGGCGGACTGGGCTTTTCGCTCGTCGTCGGCGCGCTCGCGGATTCGGTGGGCTTCACGCCGCTCTTCGCCGCGCTCGGCGCGTTCGACCTGATCGGCGCGGCGCTGCTCGTCGTGCTGATGCGCGGCGTGACGAGCGACGCGAATCCGCCCGGCGCGGCGCATCGGGCCGCCTGAGATCGAATGAACGGGAGACACATCATGGCCAACTTGAAGAATCGTCCGCGTTTCGCGATTTCGGAGCGAACGGACAACCGCGTCGCGCTGAGTTCCGCCGATGGCGCGGGCATCGAACTGTTCGTCCTCGCCGATGACATCATCCGCGTGCTGGTCTTGCCGCACGGCGAGCTGCGCGGGCCGCGCACCTGGGCGATCGCGCCCGGACAGGACGACGTGCCGCTCGAAGGACGCGACCGCTACGATACGAGCGGCTTCGCGAGCGCACCGTTCACGATGTCGGACGATGACCAACACGTCGTCATCGAGACAGCGATGATCCGCTTGACGATTGCGCTCGACGGCGGCTTCTGCTCGTGGCAAATCGTGCGCGACCACCAGTGGCATCACGTCATGAACGATCGCAAGACGCAGGCGTACAACTTCGGCTGGTGGGACGAGCGCGTGTATCACTACATCGCGCGCAAGCCGGGCGAAATGTACGTGGGACTCGGCGAACGCGCGGGTTCGCTCGACCGCGCGAATCAAAGCTACGAGATGCGCAACGTCGATGCGATGGGCTACAACGCCCGCACGACCGATCCGCTCTACAAGCACATTCCGTTCTACGTGACGTGGCAGCCGGAGACATCGACGGGCTTCGGTCTCTTCTACGACACGCTCGCCGATTGCCGCTTCGACATGGGCCGCGAGCTCGACAACTATCACGGGCACTATCGGCACTTCATCGCGGAGCACGGCGATCTCGACTATTACTTCATCGCGTCACCCGACACGCCGCTTCACGCCGTGCGCCGCTTTACATGGCTGACGGGTCGTCCCGCGTGGATGCCGAAGTGGGGCCTCGGCTACTCCGGCTCGACGATGAGCTACACCGACGCCCCCGACGCGCAAAAGCGCATGGCCGAATTCATCGACCGATGCCGCGAGCACGACATCCTGTGCGATTCGTTCCATCTTTCGTCGGGCTATACGTCGATTGGCGGCAAGCGCTACGTGTTCAACTGGAATCGCGACAAGTTTCCCGATATCGACGGTTTCGTGACGAGCTATCTGCGCGAAGGCGTGCGGCTGTGTCCGAACATCAAGCCGTGTCTGCTGCGGGATCACCCGCTGTTCGATTCCGTCGCCGATGCCGGTCTCCTGATCGAAACGCGCGACGGCGAACCGGCGTGGGTGCAGTTCTGGGACGAAGTCGGCGCGTATCTCGACTTCACGAATCCGCGGACCATCGACTGGTGGAAAGCGCGCGTGAAGGAAAGCCTGCTCGCGCACGGCATCGCCGCGACGTGGAACGACAACAACGAGTTCGAAATCTGGAGCGCGGATGCAATCGCGCGCGGCTTCGGCGAGCCGTTTCCGGCGCGCGAGGCCAAGGTCCTGCAGACGCAACTGATGATGCGCGCCTCGCGCGACGCGCAGCGCGAACATGCGCCCGGCGTGCGGCCGTTTCTCGTATCGCGCTCGGGCGGCGTCGGCATGCATCGATATGTGCAGACGTGGTCGGGCGACAACTACACGTCGTGGGACACGCTGCGCTTCAATCTCAAGATGGGCCTCGGTCTCGCGATGTCGGGCGTGTCGAACAGCGGGCATGACATCGGCGGCTTCGCGGGGCCCGCGCCGGATCCCGAACTGCTGTCGCGCTGGGTCGCGTTCGGCATCTTTCTGCCGCGCTTTTCCATCCACTCATGGAACGACGACGGCACCGTCAACGAGCCTTGGATGTATCCGCAAACTACCCATCTCATCGCCGGTCTCATCAAGCTGCGTTACCGGCTGATTCCGTACCTGTACCAACTGCTGTGGCGATCGCATCGCGCGTACGAACCGGTGCTCCGTCCGATGTTCGCCGAATTCCCCGACGATCCGCTCTGCCTCGAAGACGGCGACGACATGATGCTCGGCTCGTCGCTGCTCGTCGCGCCGGTCGTCGAGGCGGCGCAAAGCGAGCGACGCATCCATCTGCCGAAGGGCGCGCGCTGGTCGTCCTACTGGAGCGGCGAAGTCTTCGACGGCGGCCAAACGGTCACGCTGCCCGCGCCGCACGATCGCCCCGTCATGCTGATCCGCGAAGGGCATGTGATTCCGCTGAACATCGCGGAGCAGCACTTCGCGCGTCCCGCCGATGAACGCGCGTTCATCGCGTTGCCTTGCGCGGGCGCCGGCGTCGCGCGCGGCGATTGCATCGAAGACGACGGCGAATCCGAAGCGTGGCGCGACGGCGTGCACGGGCGCTGGCGCGTCGTCATCGAAAGCGATGCGCGAAGCCTGCGCATCGCGATAGAACGCCACGGCGCGATGCCACGCGTACAGAACGAAGTCCGCGTGAGCGTGCCCGCATCGGATACGCGCGTCGCGACCTGCGCGACGGGCGAGCTGGCCGGCGAGCGCATCGCGGACGGCTGGCGTCATATCACGCTGCGTCTTGCAGACTGAGCCTCAACACTTCACGGGAAAGTGATCAGCAATGAAGTCCTTGAATCGCGCACGGACGCGCGCAGGCGTCCTCACGTCCATTTCTCTCGCCGTCGCCCTGTTCAGCGGCACGGCGACGGCCCAAAGCAGCGTCACGCTCTACGGCGTCGTCGATAACGCGTTCGCGTATGTCAGCAACCAGCGCGGGCAGTCCAACGTCTACATGAGCCAGGGCAATCTGCAGGCGAGCAAGTTCGGGCTTCTCGGCGCGGAAGACCTCGGCGGCGGCACGAAGGCGATCTTCCGGCTCGAAAGCGGCTTCAATTCGCTGACGGGCGCGCAAGCCAGCGCAAACGCGATGTTCAATCGTCAAGCCTATGCGGGCTTGAGCCACGAGCGTTACGGCACGCTGACGCTCGGCCGCCAGTACACGCCTTACTTCAGCATGGTCGGCGCGCTCGGACCGACGGGCGTGCTGACCGGCGCGACCGGCGCGCATCCCGGCGACGTCGATGCCCTCGACACCACGCTGCGCTTCAACAACGCGGTCACGTATGCGTCGCCGGTGATCGCGGGTCTCGCGTTCACCGTTCAATACGCGCTCGGCGGCGTGCCGGGCAGCATCGCGAGCGGCAGCAACTTCAGTGCCGCGCTTCGCTACGACTACAAGCCTTTCGCGATCGCGGCGGGCTACGTGAAGCTGAAAGACATCGCGACCAGCCCGGCGCTCGGGAGCTTCGCGATCAACTCGCCGGTGAACAACGGCTACGCGAGCGCACAAAGCGCGCAACTGATCGCGGCGGCGGCGCGCTACACGTACAACGATCTGATGCTCGGCCTCAACTATTCCAACGTGCACTATGCGCCGGGCCCGCGCTCGCTTTTCGCCGATGAAGCCGTGTCCAACAGCTACGGCGCCATCGCCGCTTACCGGTTCACGCCCGCGGTGAATGTCGCGGCGGGCTACAGCTACACGCGCGCGAGCAGGGCCAACGGCATCGGCGATGCGGCGCAGTATCACCAGATTTCGTTCGAGGAAACGTACAGCCTGTCGGCGCGCACTACGTTCTATGCGCTGCAGGCGTATCAGCACGCGCGGGGTCAGTCGCTCATCGCGTCGGGCGGAACGGGCGGCGTGGCGATTGCGAATGCCGTGGCGGTCGTCGGCGATTCGCAGAACGCGTCGCCTTCGTCGGGACCGTCGCAGTTCGTCGCGATGGTCGGCATCCGGCACGCGTTCTGATCGACGCGCCGCTACGACAGCATCCAGGTTCGCGCGAACGCATCGAAACGCGCGATTTCCTCCGCTTGCCATTGCGCGCCGTGCCCGAGTTCTTCGGCCATGATTCTGGCGACTTCGGGCGCGGCATCGCGGGCGGCGGCGGCATCGAGAAACAACGCGCGATTGCGCCGCGCGAGCACATCCTCGACACAGCGCGCGAGTTCGGCCCGCGCCGCGAAGCGCGTCTGCGCCTCGGTCAGGCCGCTCGCCTTCACCAGAACGTTTTGCGCGCCCGGCAGACGATCGATGATTGCCCCATCGGAACCGTAGTAGCCGTGTTGCTCCGCCGTCGATCCATGCAGCGGCAACGACGCCGTTCGGCACGGCGCAGCGCTCAGCAGTTGCTTGGAGACGGCGAGATCGATCACCTGCTGCGCCATCAGACGGTACGTGGTCCACTTGCCGCCCGTCACGGTGATCATGCCGGTCGCGTTCATTTCGATGGTATGTTCGCGCGACAACGACGCGGTCGATGCCGCGCCGTCACTCTTCACGAGCGGACGCAGCCCCGCCCATACGCTCAGGACATCGTCGCGCGTCGGCTTGACGGACAGATAATCGGCAGCCGTCGCGAGAATGAAATCGATGTCCTCGTCGCTCGCGCGCGGATCGAGCGGCAAGTCGTGACGCGGCGTGTCGGTCGTACCGACTATCGCGTGACCGTGCCACGGCACGATGAACAGCACGCGCCCGTCCTGCGTCTTGGGCACGAGGATCGCGCTATCGCTGCGCAGGAAGCGGCCGGGCAAGGTCAGATGCACGCCCTGGCTCGGCGCGACGATCGGGCGCGCGCCGGGCTCGGCCATCGCGCGGATCGAATCGACCCAGACGCCCGTCGCATTGACGACGCAGCGCGCGCTCACCGCGAACCGGTCGCCGCTTTCGACGTCCTCCACCTCCAGCCGATGACGCCCCGCCGCGCGATCGAACTGCACGCCGCGCACCGCCGCATTGTTCAGCGCGACGCCGCCGAGATCGAAGAGCGTGCGCATCAGCGTAATGGCGAGACGCGCGTCGTCGAACTGGCCGTCGAAATAAAGCGTGCCGCCGCGCAGCGCGTGACCGTGCAGCGATTCGGCGAGCATCGGCGATTTCGCGCGGGTTTCGGCGAGATCGAGGCTGCGGCTCGCGCGCAGGTTGAGCGAGCCCGCGAGCCAGTCGTAGATCTTGAGGCCCGCGCCGTACGTCAGCTTGTCGCCGAGCCGGTACGCGGGAACGATGAAACCGAGCGCGTGCACGAGATGCGACGCATTGCGCGCGAGCAGTCCGCGCTCTCGCAACGCTTCGCGAACGAGCGGGATGTTGCCCTGCGCGAGATAGCGCACGCCGCCGTGCACGAGCTTGGTGGCCTTGCTCGATGTGCCCTTCGCGAAGTCGCGCGCTTCGAGCAGCAAGGTCCGATAACCGCGCGACGCCGCATCGACGGCCGTGCCGAGACCGCTCGCGCCGCCGCCGATCACGACGACATCGAAGAACGGCGTCTGATCTGTTTCGCGCAAGAGCGCCGCGCGTCCGGATGGCATGTTCGTTTTCATGTCAGACCGTGGAAAGCGGTTCTTCCGCGGGATGTTCCCAGGCGCGGGCGCGATCGATCGCGCGATGCCAGCGCTCGATGTGCATCGCGCGTTCCGCCGACGCCATCGCGGGTTCGAACCGGCGCGCGGGCGGCCACGCGCTCGCGATTTCGTCGCGGCTCGACCAGAAGCCCGATCCGAGTCCGGCGAGGCAGGCCGCGCCGAGCGCGGTCGATTCCGTGACGCTCGGGCGCACGACGGGACGGCCGAGCAGATCGGCCTGAATCTGCATCAGCAGGTCGCTCTGCGACGCGCCGCCGTCCGCGCGCAGCTCGCTCACGGCGATGCCGGCATCGGCTTCCATCGCGTCGAGGACATCGACCGTCTGGAACGCGATGGCTTCGAGCGCGGCCCGCGCGATATGCGCGCGATTCGTCCCGCGCGTCATGCCGAGCAGCGTGCCGCGCGCGTAGGGATCCCAATACGGCGCGCCCAGACCCGCGAATGCGGGCGCGAGCACGACGCCTTCGCTCGACGAACATTGCGCGGCGAGCGCGCTGATTTCCGCCGCGCTTTCGATGAACCCGAGACCGTCGCGCAGCCACTGGACGATCGCGCCGCCCATGAAAACCGCGCCTTCCAGCGCGTAGGTGCGCTGCCCGCCGAATTCCCAGCCGATCGTGGTCAACAGCCGATGCCGCGATGCGACCGGCTGCGCGCCTGTGTTCATCAGCATGAAAAGGCCGGTGCCGTAGGTATTCTTGACGAGGCCCGGCTCGACGCAGCCCTGCCCGAAGGTCGCGGCCTGCTGGTCGCCGGCGACGCCTGTGATCGGAATCGGCGCGCCGAACAACGCGGCGTCGGTATGGGCGATCGCTCCGCTCGATGCCACGACTTCGGGAAGCACGGCGCGCGGGATATCGAAGAGCGCCAGCAGCCCGTCGTCCCATGCGCCTGCGCGGATGTCGAAGAGCGCGGTGCGCGCGGCATTCGATACATCGGTTACGTGGCGGCGGCCTGCGCTCAGTTGCCAGAGGAGCCAGCTATCGACGGTGCCGAACGCCAATTCGCCGCGGCACGCGCGCGCGCGCAGGCCGGGCGCGCTGTCGAGCAGCCACGCGAGCTTGGTCGCGGAAAAGTATGGATCGATGCGCAAGCCCGTCTTTTCTTCGATGAGCGATTCCGCGCCGGATTCGATCAGACGGGCGCAATGCGCGGCGGTGCGGCGGTCCTGCCAGACGATCGCGGGTCCGACGGGCGCGCCCGTTTGCCGGTCCCAGAGCAGCGTGGTTTCGCGCTGATTGGCGATGCCGATGGCGGCGATATCCGAAGCCCGCGCGCCGGCCTTCTGCATCGCTTCGTGCGCGACGGCGAGTTGCGACTGCCAGATGTCGGCGGGATCGTGCTCGACCCGCCCCGGCTGCGGATAATGCTGCGCGAACTCCCGCTGCGCGCTCGCTATCACGCTGCCCGAATGGGCGAACAGCATCGCGCGGGAACTGGTCGTGCCCTGGTCGAGGGCAAGGATAAAACGTCGCTGGCTCATGCGGCCACTCCAGACAGCCGGTTCGGAGAATGTTCGAATACGAATCTGAATATTCGTTTTCAACCATCGTAGCATCGCGTGGCGTCGACGGAAAGATGGCGGACGCACTGTTCGAGCGCATGTGAACCGGCAATTTCAGAGCCGGCGTTGGTCGGCGGCGGCTTTCGTCGTACACTGCGCGCATCCGATAATTTTCATTTTTTTGCGATTCCGAGCAGCTTTCGATGACATCCGACCAAGCACTGAACGGCAGGCAGCGCGCGCTGCTGGATCGCGTCGCCCGAGACGGCTTCGCGACCATCGAAGACCTCGCGGCGCAATTCGACGTCACACCGCAGACGATCCGGCGCGACGTCAACTGGCTGTCCGATCGGAACCTGCTGCGCCGATATCACGGCGGCGCGAGCGCGCTGACGAGCTCCGAGAACGCCGCGTACACGGCGCGTCAGGAGATGTTTTTCGACGAGAAGCGTCGCATCGCGAGGCGGGTCGCGGCGGAGATTCCGAATCACGCGACGCTCTTCATCAATCTCGGCACGACGACCGAGGAAGTGGCGCGCGCGCTGCGCCAGCATACGGGCCTGCGCGTCATCACGAATAACCTGAACGTGGCGAACATTCTCGCGGACGAGTCCGACGCGGACCTGATGGTCGCGGGCGGCAAAGTGCGCGCGCGCGACAAGGGCGTCGTGGGCGAGCAGGCCGTCGACTTCATCCGGATGTTCAAGGTGGACTTCGGGATCATCGGCATTTCGAGCATCGAGGAAGACGGCACGCTTCGGGACTTCGACATCGCGGAAGTGCGCGTGGCGCAGGCGATCATCGAGCAGTCGCGCACGGTGTTTCTCGTTGCGGATCATTCGAAGTTCGGCCGCGCCGCGCTCGTGAAACTCGGGCATCTCAGCCAGATCGACGCGCTCTTCACCGACGCCCCGCCGCCCGAATGGATCGCGGAAAGTCTCGCCGATGTCGCCGTGCATGTCGCGGATTAAGGCGACGCGATCGGCGAACGGTCCTTGTCGTCCGCAGCGTCGCGGACACTACAATCGGGTACTTTGACAGCATCCGCTTACAAGCACGGGGACGCGAACATGGCGCAAGCGCCGCACATCGGCCGGAAGGAAGACCGCAGCACGCACAACGAACGCCGCTGGCTCACGACCGGCGGTCCGATTCTCTTTCTGCTGCTCTGGTCCGCGGGCTTTCCGATTGCGAAAACCGGCCTGCATTACGCGTCGCCGCTGACGTTTCTCGCAATACGCTTCGCATTGAGCGTCGGCGTGCTGCTCGCGGTATGCGCCGTGAAGCGTCCGAAATGGCCGCGCAACGCGCGCGCGTGGCTGCATCTCGGCGTCGTCGGCTTTCTCGTGCAGGTGATGTACTTCGGACTGAGTTATCTGTCGATGACCGCGGGCATCGCGACGTCCGTGCTCGCGCTGATCGTGTCGTTGCAGCCGATTCTCGTCGGCGTGCTCGCGCCGAAGTTCGTCGGCGAACGCATCGGCGTGCGCAGATGGATCGGCTTGCTGCTCGGGCTCGCGGGCGCGGCCGGCGTGATCGTCGCGCGCGGGCCGCTGCATGCGGAATCGCTCGGTCCGGTGCTGATGGCGATCGGCGCGCTTGTCGGCATCACGGCCGCGATGCTCTATGAAAAGCGCTTGGGGACCGCGCAAGATCCGGTGACATCGAATCTCGTGCAATACAGCGTCGGCTTCGTGTTTTGCGCGCCGATGGCCTTGCTCTTCGAGCACACGCAAGTGCAATGGACGCCGGCATTCATCGCGACGCTCGCGTATCTCGTCGTCGGCAATTCGCTGATCGCGATCACGCTGCTGCTCGCGATGACGCGTGCGGGCAAGGTCTCGCAGGTCGCGTCGCTGTTCTTCTTCGTGCCGCCGGCAGCCGCCGTGCTGTCGTACTTCTTTCTCGGCGAAGTGCTGCCGAGGACCGCATGGTATGCGATGGGCGTCGCCGTGCTCGGCGTCGCCATCGCCACATGGAAGCCGCGCAGATAGCGGCTAGTGCGAATGCTTCGGCACTTCCGCGCCACGGCATCCGACGAGAAAGTCGAAGTCGCAACCTTCATCGGCCTGAAGAACGTGCTCGACGTACAGCTTGCGATAACCCGTTTTATCCTCGGGAATCTCGCTCTTCGCCGCGTTCCACGCATCGAGGCGCGCGCGGATTTCATCGTCGCCGATGTCGATGCGTAGCACGCCGTTGTCGCAATCGAGCTCGATCCAGTCGCCATCGCGCACGATCGCAAGCGGCCCGCCCGCGCGTGCCTCGGGCGCGACGTGCAGCACGACGGTGCCATACGCGGTGCCGCTCATGCGCGCATCCGACACGCGCACCATGTCCGTCACGCCTTGCGCGAGCAGCTTCGGCGGCAAGCCCATGTTGCCGACTTCCGCCATGCCCGGATAACCCTTCGGCCCGCAATTCTTCATGACGAGCACGGAGTCCGCCGTGACATCGAGATCGGGATCGGCGATACGGTGCTTGTAGTCGTCGAAGTTCTCGAACACGACCGCGCGCCCGCGATGCTTCAGCAACGCAGCCGTCGCCGCCGACGGCTTCAGCACCGCGCCATTCGGCGCGAGATTGCCGCGCAGCACGCACAATCCGCCATCGGCGACGAGCGGCTTGTCGAGCGGGCGAATCACTTCGTCGTTGTAGAGCGGCGCTTCCTTCACGTTCTCCCACAGCGTGTGGCCGTTCGCGGTGAGCGCATCCGGATGCGGAATCAGGTTCGCTTCGCCGAGACGCCGCAAGACGGCGGGCAAGCCCCCGGCGTAGTAGAACTCTTCCATCAGGAAGCGACCCGAAGGCTGCAAATCGACGAGCGTGGGCGTACCGCGACCGATGCGCGTCCAGTCGTCGAGTTCGAGCTTCACGCCGATGCGCCCCGCGATCGCCTTCAAATGAATCGCCGCATTCGTCGATCCGCCGATCGCCGCGTTCGCACGAATCGCGTTTTCGAAGGCCTCGCGCGTGAGCAGCTTGGACAGACGCAAATCCTCGAGCGCCATTTCGACGATACGCATGCCCGACAGATGCGCGAGCACATAGCGACGCGAATCGACCGCCGGAATCGCGGCGTTGTGCGGCAGCGTGACGCCGAGCGCTTCGGCCATGCACGCCATCGTCGATGCAGTGCCCATCGTGTTGCAGGTGCCCGTCGAGCGCGACATGCCCGCTTCCGCCGACATGAACTCGTGAATCGAAATCTTGCCCGCCTTCACCTGCTCGCTGAGTTGCCATACGACCGTGCCCGAGCCGATGTCGCGTCCTTCGTGCTTGCCGTTCAACATCGGTCCGCCCGAGACGACGATCGCGGGCACGTCGCAGCTCGCCGCGCCCATCAGCAACGCGGGCGTCGTCTTGTCACAGCCGACGAGCAGCACGACCGCATCGACGGGATTGCCGCGTATCGCTTCCTCGACGTCCATGCTCGCGAGATTGCGCGTGAACATCGCGGTGGGACGCAAATTCGATTCGCCGTTGGAGAACACCGGAAACTCGACGGGGAACCCGCCCGCTTCGAACACGCCGCGCTTCACGTGCTCGGCGAGCTTGCGGAAGTGCGAATTGCACGGCGTTAGTTCGGACCACGTATTACATATGCCGATGATCGGCTTGCCCGCGAACTCGTGGTCCGGAATGCCCTGGTTTTTCATCCAGCTCCGGTACATGAACCCGTTCTTGTCGGCGGTGCCGAACCACGCGGCCGAACGGAGCTTGGCTTTTGGGGCGCTCATGGCTTTGATCACTTGATGGGAAAGACCTATAAATAGCATGACTATATCGATGGGGCGTACCGGGAAAACGCTAATCGCCACGTCAAAACACTCTGCATATAGTTTGTCTATTGAAGTCAGCGCGCGGGCTTCGTCGTCCCAATTACTAGTTCAAAACGCCGCGCTCTCGAATCGCCCTCTCGCACTGTTCGCATGGTCATCCGCAACGCTTCGTTCTTTCATCGATGAAAGCCGCGTGTGTATGACGTGCCGTGAAACCCAGTATCTGACAGCGATCGACGATGAGTCGACCCATCGACCAACGAAGAAGAGACCGGAGGAACACATGGCGCAGAATCGGGATGACGACGCAAACGACAGCAAGCTCATCAGCGCGGGCCGGCGCGGCATCATGCAGGGCGCGGGACTCGGCGCGGCGCTGTCGCTCCTGGGCGGCGTGACCGGTGGCGGCGGTTTGATCTCGTCCGCGCAGGCGGCCGAAGCGGCGTTTCCGCAGCACAAGAAATGGAAGATCGTGTTCGTCAATCATGTGACGACGAACCCGTTCTTCGTGCCGACGCAATACGGCATTCAGGATGCGTGCTCCATGTTCGGCATGGACTATCAGTGGACCGGCTCGGCCACGTCCGACGCGGGCGAAATGGTGCGCGCGGTGAATTCTGCGATCGCTGCGAAAGCCGATGCGATCGCCGTGCCGATCGTCGATCCGAACGCATTCGACAAGCCCATTCAGGCCGCGCTCGACGCCGGCATTCCCGTATTCGCTTACAACGCCGATGCGCCGCGCGGCAAGACGAATCCGCGGCTCGCTTACATCGGACAGGATCTGTATCTGTCGGGTTATCAGATGGGCGAGCGAATCGCCAGCATGATCGACAGCGGCATGGTCGCGCTTTTCATCGCGACGCCGGGACAGTTGAACATTCAGCCGCGTCTCGACGGCGCGAGCGATGCGATCAAGAAATCCGGCAAGAAGATCGACATTCAGACCGTTGCGACGGGCGCGACCGTCAACGAAGAACTGTCGAAGATCAAGTCGTTCTATCTCGGCCATCAGGACCTGAAAGGCATGTTCGCAGTCGATGCCGGCAGCACGCAAGGCGTCGCGCAAGTGATGAAGGAATCGAACCTGCCTTCGAAGGGCGTGCATGGCGGCGGCTTCGATCTGTTGCCGCAGACGATCCAGCTCATCCACGAAGGCTTCCTCGATTTCACCATCGACCAGCAGCCGTATGTGCAGGGCTTCTACACGGTGATGGAAGCGTTCGTGTTCCTCGCGTCGGGCGGGCTCGTCGGGCCGGCGAACATCAATACCGGTCTCAAGTTCGTGACGAAGGATACGGTGGAGCCGTATCTCAACACGTCGACGCGTTATGAAGGCAAGACCACCAAGCCGCAAATCGTGCCGATGAAAGGGGCGATCAAGTCCTGATGAACACAGTGAACGAACCCCGTAAAGCAACGACGCCCGCGCGGATCGCCAGTCCGCGCGGTGCGTGGGCGTCGCATTGGGCGCCGGAGTTGCGCATCCTCCTCGTGGCCGTGCTGCTCGCGGCTTACTTCCAGTTCATCAACCACGACTTCCTGTTCAGCAACGCGAGCCTCGTCAACCTTTCGCAGTATGTCGCGCCGGTCGCGATCATCGCGTTCGGCGAGATCATGCTGATGATCGGCGGCGACATCGATCTGTCGGCGGGCATGGTCTTCGCATTCGCGCCGTTCATGATGGTGTTCGCGAACGAAGCGGGCGCGCCGATGTGGCTCGCGGTGATCGCGGGGCTCATCGCCGCGGCGATCATCGGCTTCGTGAACGGCGCGGTGACGGTCTTTCTGCGCCTGCCTTCGTTCGTGACGACGCTCGGCACGCTCTTTCTCATCAACGGCATCACGCTGACCGTCTCGCGGGGCACGCCCGCCGCGACGCCGGGCTCGCCGGAATTCGCCGCCGTGATGGGCGCGTGGGGCTATAGCGAGATCATCTGGACCGTTGCGATCGCGTTCGTCATGCATGTGCTGTTGCGGCATACGCGCTGGGGTCTGCACACGCAGGCGGCGGGCGCGAATCCGCTCGGCGCGAGCGAAGCGGGCATTCATGTGAACCGGCTGCGGCTCGGCAATTTCGTGCTCGCGGCGGTGCTCGCCGGATTCACGGGCATTCTCGAAAGCTTTCGCATCACGTCGATCGATCCGCAAGCGGGCGGCAATCAGATCATGTTCCTCGCCGTGGCCGCTGCCGTGATCGGCGGGACGCCCTTGACGGGCGGCTCGGGCACGATTGTCGGCGGACTGCTCGGCGCGGCGGTGCTCGGCATTCTGAGCGATGGCTTCACGCTCATCGGCATCAACGCGTTCACGTTCAACATCATTCTCGGCGCCGCGATTCTCGCCGCGATGATCTTCAATATCCACATCGGCCGCATTCGCCGCAAGGGAGCACGGTGATGGCAGACCCGCAAGCAGTAGCCGCCACCGATCTCGCGCTGCGCGGCGACAAGCTCGTCAAACGCTTCGGCGCGGTGACGGCGCTCGACGGCGTGTCGCTTACGCTCGGCCGTGGCGAGATTCTCGGCATTCTCGGCGACAACGGCGCGGGCAAGTCGACGCTCGTGAAGATTCTCACGGGCTTTCATCAGCAGACGAGCGGCACGCTGCATGTGCACGGCGAGGAAACGCTGCTGAAGTCCGTCGATCATGCGCGCGCGCTCGGCATCGAATGCGTGTATCAGGACCTTGCGCTCGCGAATTCGCTGTCGATTTATCACAACATGTTCCTCAATCGCGAGATCGTGCGGCGCGGTCCGTTCAGGCTCGTCGACCACAAGCAGATGCGCGAGCGCGCGGCGCAATGTCTCGAGGATATCGGCGTACATGTGCCTTCGGTCGATCTGCCGGTCGAGCGTCTGTCGGGCGGTCAGCGTCAGGCGATCGCGGTCGCGCGCGCGGTGCATTCGAACGCGAAAATCCTGTTGCTCGACGAGCCGCTCGCCGCGATGGGCGCGCGCGAGGCCGCGCTCATCATCGATCTCGTGATGCGTTTGAAGGAAAAGGGCGGCCTCTCGATCATCATGATCATGCACAACTATGCGCAGACGCTGGACATCGCGGATCGCATCATGTTGATGCAGCGCGGCCGCGTGACTTACGAGCAGCGCAGCGCGAACACATCGGTCGCGGAACTGATGGATATCGTGAGACGGGAATATCGGGCGATGCGCGCGACGACCGCTCAATAGCCGTTTCGAGCTGCGCGTTATGGATTACCGCAACCCCAAGCAACGCAAGAGCATGCACGGACGCATCGTGCAGGAGCTCGGCATGCAGATCGTAAGCGGGCGCATTGCGCCGGGCGAGCGTCTGCCCGCCGAGCCCACGCTCTGCGAAAGCTACGGCGTGAGCCGTCCCGTGCTGCGCGAAGCGACGCGCGTGCTCGTCGCGAAGGGGCTCGTCGTATCGAAGCCGCGCGTGGGCAGCGTCGTGCGCGCGCGCGACGAATGGCACATGCTCGACCCCGACGTGCTCGTCTGGACCATCAGCCATCTTCCCGAAGGCGAGTTCTTCCGCTCGCTGATGACAGTCCGCCAGATCATCGAACCGGCCGCTGCCGCGCTCGCGGCCATCTCCGCGACGGATGACGACATCGCGCGCATCGGCGCTGCGTATGAGCGCATGGAAGGTGCGCAGACCGCCGCCGATCTGCTCGTTCCGGACCTCGAGTTTCATCGCTCGATCATGGCGGCCACGCACAACGACATGCTCGCGTATATCGGCAACATGCTGTCGCTCGCGCTCAGCGAGTCGATCAAGCTCACGAGCCGCCACCCGAATACGCACGCGCTGTCACTACCGCGTCACAAGGCGATCTTCACCGCGATCGCGAACCGCGATGCGCTCGCGGCGCGTCAGGCGAGCGTCGTGCAGCTCGACAACGCACGCGCCGACGCCACGTCCATCCTCGGCGGCGCGGCGCTCGAACCGGACCGTCCCCTCTCCGGGTAAGTTTTCCCGATCTTTCGCGTCGTAACGTTTGCATCGGACGAAATTCGTTCAAGTCCCGTTCATCCCTGCCGTAAACCCTATTGAGACCGGCTTCGACGCGGTCTCCTCTTCGCCCCACGTGTCCGGCAGCGCCCTCTTCCGGACGGCTCACCGGGGTTAATCGACAAGCATTCCACCGTTCCTGCGTCCGACGCGGGACGAAGGTCCGTTACCGGTCCGTCCGCGTTCGTCCGGACGACTCGCGCAACGTACGCCTACTTCGTGGAGATGGATGTCAGCCACTTAGTAATCCGTATTGAAATGACGAACTTCGCTCCGGCCTTCCGCTTCATCCGATTCAAGTCTATTGCGCTCGTTGCAGCGGTGAGCGTGTTGGTCGCCGCATGCGGCGGCGGCGGTGGCGGCGGCAGCGACAACGCATCATCGAGTAGCGCCGCGCAGAGCGGCAGCGCGTCGGCTTCTTCCGCGAGCGTGACGGGATCGGATACATCGCCATCGGGCACGGGGACGACCAAGCTCACGACGAGCCCGCCCGCCACCGCGAGCGACACCTCCGACGACGCCGCGTCGAGCGGCACATCTTCGCCCACGGCCAGCGCGCCCGCTCCGGCGTCGAGCACGGATAGCACGAGCACCGATAACTCGAGCACCGGCAACACAGGCACCACGACGCCGACGCCGACGCCGTCCGCGCGACTCTTCTACGGCGTGAACGGTCACAACAATGAAGGCGGCGCCTACGATATCTCCAGCCCCGCGCTGCAGCTTTCGCAATTGCAGGATCTCGGCGCGAAGCTGTATCGCAACGAGGTCTATAGCCAGGGCACCGCGAACAAGCTCGCGGGCATCGCCGACATCATGGCGGCAGGCGGCGTCACCGTGTATCCGGTGATCCTGATGGATATCGCCACGTTCATCAACGAAACCGACGGCTACAACGCCGGTTTCGCGCTCGGCCAACAGACGGCGAGTTCGCGCCGCTATGCGTACTACGAGGTCACGAACGAGATGGAATCGGCGCTGTTGCTCGGCAATGTCGATGGCGTGCTTCCGTCGCAATACGATGCCGTCAAGTTCAGGATCCTGCGCGGCGTCATTCGCGGGATGATCGCGGGCATCAAGTCGGTCGATACGTCGGGGAAGATCATTCTGGGCGGCGGCACCTGGCTGCACTACGGCTTCGCGCAAATGCTCGCGGCCGGCACGGAGCCGGATGGCAGCACGGGGCATGAGGTCGTGAATTGGGACATCACCGCGTGGCACTGGTACTCGGACATGAACGACATCACCAACGCGTGCGGCGGCACGGGCTGTCACAACGTGCTCGCGGCGCTTCAGGCGCTCGGCAAGCCGATCTGGATCAACGAGGCCGGCGTGCGCCCGAACTTCGGCACCGATCAGCAGATCGCGGCATATCTCGTCGGCAACAAGATGTTGGCGCAGTTCGTCGCGCTCGCATCGACCTACGGCATCGAATCGGTTCAGACGTACCAACTCTACGACGATCCGGCGGGTCTTCCGGGCGGCGGCGCATACGGCTTGCTCGAGAACGACGGCCACACGCAGAAGGACGCCTATGCCGCGTACAAGAATTTCGTCGCGGCGCATCCTATGTGATGCTTTCCCCTTCGATCAGCACGCGGCCATTGTCGATGCAGATGGGTATGTGCCTGAGACTCGCGCCAAGGCATGGACCATCGACGCACACGCCGTCTTCGAAGCGAAACATCGCGCTGTGATGCGCGCACATCAGCAGCGCGCCTTCATAGGTCCAGAACGCGTCGGGCTCGTAGTTGAGCGGTATCGAGAAATGCGGGCAAACGTTGCGATACGCCCACGCATCGCCGCCGCGTCGCAGAACGAGAACCGATGGCGCGGCTTCGAAGCCGCCGCCATCGGGAATGTCGTCGAGCGCGCAAAGAACGTTCACGCGGGCTCCTTCACGAGCAGCGTGAAATCGCGCGCCACCTCGTAACCGCCCTCCTTCGCCACATACTCGATGACGAGCGAGCGCTTCACGCCGAACACTGCATCGGAGTTCACATACGGATCGTCGGACGAGTAGAGCGCGGTTGTCAGCGGCTCGTAGCCGGGTGCGTCGATACGAAAATGGATGTGCGCGGGACGCATCGGATGACGTCCCGTCGCGACGAGCATCTGGCCGACGGGACCATCGGTCGGAATCGGATAGCTCGTCGGCTTGATCGAATGGAACGCGTACGCGCCGTCGGCATTCGTGCGAAAGCGCCCGCGCAGATTGCCTTCCGGCTGATCCGGGTCTTGCCCTTCGTACATGCCGTTCGGCGCGGTTTGCCAGACTTCGATCAGCGCATCGGCGACGGGCTTGCCGTTCACGTCGCCGACCGTGCCATGAAAGAACACCGGCTCGCCATCGCTTTGCGCGATGTTCGCGCCGAACGCCGATTCCTTCACGCCATCGCGATAGAACGGGCCGAGCAGACTGCTCTCGGTCGCGGCTTCATCGTGATGCTGATTGATGTCGTCGAGCACGATGGAAAGCCCCAGCGTATCCGACAGCAGAATGAACTCCTGCCGGATGCCGTCGCACTTCTTGCCCGTCGCCGTGAGGAACTCGATGCCGCGTCGCCATTCGTCGTGCGTGAGGTTCACTTCGCGCGCGAACGCATGCAGATGACGCACCAGCGCGACGACGATCTCCTTCGTGCGCGCATCGGCGCATTGGCCGAAGGCGTCGGCGACGGATTGCGTGAGGTGTTCGTTCATGGTCGTCGTCCTTCGTAGGCCGCTTCGATCAGCGCACGCAGCGGCGCGCGTTCGACCGGACGCGGATTCCAGTACGGGCTTTTCAACGCGATATCGACGGCGATGTCGATATCGCTCTCCTTCATGCCGATGTCCTTGAGCGCGGTCGGCGCGCCGTTCGCCCGTGCGAGGTCGAATGTGCCTTGCGCGGCATCGTCGGCGTCCAATGCGCGAGCGATGCGCTTCATCGCGCCGGGCGCGGCATCGCGGTTATAGGCGAGCGCGTGCGGCAGCACGATGGTATGCGTTTCCGCGTGCGGCAGATTGAACGTACCGCCGAGCGTATGACACAGCTTGTGATGCAACGACATGCCTACGCTTCCGAGCACCGCGCCGCACAGCCAAGCGCCGTAGAGACAATCGCTGCGCGCATTCATATCCTCAGGATTCCGGACGACCTTGCCGATCCCTTGCGCGAGCGCGCGAATGCCTTCTTCGGCCATCAGGCTCACGATGGGATTCGCGTCCTGCGCGTACAGTCCTTCGGCAGCGTGCGCGATCGCGTTGATGCCGCTCGTCACTGAAAGCGACGCAGGCAGCGAGACCGTGAGTTGCGGATCGTAGATCACGGTTTTCGGCAGCACGCGCATGTCGCGGCCGGTCTTCTTCAAGCCGGCTTCGGTGAGGCCGTAGATCGGCGTCATTTCCGAGCCTGCGTAAGTGGTCGGCACGGCGAGTATCGGCAATGACGATGTCAACGCGATCGCCTTGCCGAGACCGGTCGTTGAGCCGCCGCCGATGGCGATCGCGCAATCCGCGCCGATGCGCTCCGCATACTCCCGCGCCGCGCGCGCCGTTTCGACGGGAACGTGCATCACCGCTTCGGCGAACACGCCCGCCGCGCGATGTCCGATGCGTTCGGCGAGCGCTTCGGCCTGATCGCGTTGCGGCGGCGTCGAGAGAATGAGCGCGCGCCTTGCGCCCAGAAGTTCGATCTCGCGTTCGACGTGTTCGATGCTTCCGGCACCGAACACGACGCGCGACGGCATGCCCTGATAAACGAACGATTGCATGATTTCGGGTGCGCTCAACGTGGATAGTAAGGCGGAATATTGGCGTCGACATTCACCCACACCGACTTTGCCTGAGTATATTCGCGCATCACTTCGAAGCCCATCTCGCGTCCGTATCCGCTCGCGCCGACGCCGCCGAAAGGCGATCCCGGACTCACGCGCTTGTAGCAGTTGATCCACACCATGCCGCTCTTCAGTTGCCGCGCGAAGAGATGCGCGCGTTGCAGATCGCGCGTCCAGAGTCCCGCGCCCAGGCCGTATTCGGTGCCGTTGGCAATCGCCAGTCCTTCTTCATCCGATTTGAACGTGCTGACGGTGACGAACGGGCCGAACACTTCCTCCTGCGCGACGCGATCGGTCGGCTTCGCCTGCACGATGGTCGGTTCGACATAGCAGCCTTTCGCGAGCCCCGCGGCGTCCGGCGACTTGCCGCCCGCGAGCACGCGACCGCCCTGCTCCCGCGCGACATCGACATACGAAAGCACGCGATCGCGATGCATCTGCGATGTGAGCGGACCCATTTCCGTGGACGGATCGAGCGGATCGCCGATGCGGATCGAGCGCGCGAGCGACGTAAAGCGTTCGAGCAAGTCATCGGCGATGGATTCGTGCACGATCAGCCGCGATGCCGCAATGCACGCCTGCCCTTGATTATGAAAGATGCCGAACGCGGAACCTTGCACGACAGCATCGAGATTCGCGTCGCCGAACACGACGTTCGCCCCTTTGCCGCCGAGTTCGAGCTGCACTTTCTTCAGATTGCCGCTCGATGCCTGCACGATCTTGCGGCCCACCGCCGTCGATCCGGTGAACGCCACCTTGCCGATCTCCGGGTGCTCCGCGATGTATTGACCCGCGACGTGACCGAGACCCGGCAGCACGTTCACGACGCCCGCCGGAAAGCCGACCTCGGCCATCAACTGCGCGATCGCGAGGCTCGACAAGGGCGTGAGTTCGGCGGGCTTCATCACGACGCAATTGCCCGCCGCGAGCGCGGGCGCCATCTTCCAGCTCGTGAACATCAGCGGAAAATTCCACGGCACCACTTGTCCGACGATGCCGACCGGTTCGCGCGTCAGATAGTTGAGAAAGCCGGCTTCGACAGGAATCACCGAGCCTTCGAACTTGTCGGCCATGCCGCCGAAATAGCGGAACGTCGCGGCCGTGCGCGGCACGTCGAGATTGCGCGTATCGCGAATCGGATGGCCGGTGTCCATCGATTCGAGGCGCGCGAGTTCATCGGCGTTCGCTTCGATAGCGTCGGCGAGTTTCAGGAGCAGGCGTCCGCGATCCGCCGCCGCCATCGCGCTCCACGCCGGGAATGCCTTTTTTGCGGCTTGAACCGCGCGATCGACATCCTCGCGGCCGGCCATCGAGACTTGCGCGATCTCGCTGTTGTCGTGCGGATTCAGTGTCGCGAGCGTTTCGCCGGACAGGGCGGCCACGAAGCGGCCGTCGATGAAGAGTTGCGTTTGCATGTCTTGCTCGTGTCGAAGATTGAAGACGAAGCGTTCCCCGCGACGCCTTTTTCAAGGCATCGTTCTTGTCGAAGGGAAACCGTAGGCGGCTTAGAACGCGACCGGATACGGCGGCAGTTCGCCGCTTTCGTAGCGCCTCGGCAGATCGGGCGTCGCGTTCTCCCAGACGAGAAGCATCGAGCGTTTCTGCGAATAACCCTTGTGGCGGATGTCGGCGGGCATCGCGGCGATATCGCCGGCGTTCATCGTGATGCGCGCGCGCGGCTCGCCGGTGTCCTTGTCGGCCACATCCCAGATGATCTGATCCGACAGTTGCAGGAACCACTCGACGCGATCGTTGCCGTGAAAAACCGGCAGCACGAATTCCTCGGTCGTCGGGCAAAAGAGGCTTTGCTTGCACACGGACGTGACCGATGGATTCCACGTCACGTCCGAACGCGACAGATACTTGAAGAGGCTGAACGCGTGCAATTGCCCTTCGAATTCAGGCTCCGCGTGAATCTCCGGCTCGTCTTGCGATACATCCGCGAACTGGCGATTCACCGGGAAGTCGTCGCGCAACGGCGAATCGCCTTCGAGGCCCGGCATGCGCTTCGTCGCGATGCGCGTGCGGTCGATCGCCGCGATGTTGTCGCCGTGCTTGGCGCCGAATGCCGAGCCGGTTTCCTCGGGAGCCGCGAACGGATCGAAGCCTTCGTTCACCCAGTCCTTCAGGATTGCCTTGAACGTCGCCATGATGATCGGCGTTTCGAATTGCTGCGTGTAATCGACGCCCGCTTCGCGGAAGCTCGCGTTGTACGCGCCGGCATACATGTCGACCTTGCCGTAGTGATTGCGCGTGCCGATCACTTCATCGAAATTGACCCAGCCGTAGAAGAAACCCCACGCGACGTCGCGCATCATCGCGCGCAGGAAGTCGTCGGCGTGCATCTGATGCGAGCGCGTCTGTCCTTCTGCCGGCCACTTCACGGTGACGAAATACGCGTCGCGGCTGAACTCGAACTCGCCGAGCTTGAACGTGCGATAGCCGGTGGACGCATCGGGGTCGGTGGCGACGACGCTTTGCAGAAAAATGGCTTGATCCATGATGTTTTTGCTCCGAAAGATGAGAGTTCGCGGCGGCGTTACTGGATGCAGATGTCGGCCCATTTCTCGACCGATTCCGCGCCGGCAATCGTCTGCACGAGCAGCACGCCGGTCTTTCTCGCTTCGAAGCGATACGCCGCGCCCGCAGGCAGCAGCGCCTGATGTCCGCGACGCAAGCGCACGAAGCCCATCTTCTGGCCTGAGGGCTCGCCTTCGAGTTTCACCGAGCCTTCGATATCGGCGCTTACGAGCGCGCCATCTGAAGGCTTGATGAAGTGCACGTCGATCTCGCCATCGAGCGCGACGACGAATTCATCGTGCGATGCCGTGAACCACGCCGACACGCCTTCCGCGCGCAGCGTTTCGATCACGTACTTGAGGTTCTTGCCGACGACCACTTTTTCGTACGGCGCGGACTGGCTCGCCACGTCGAACACGTTGGACATCACGTAATGCGATGCCTGTCCCTTGATGATTTCGATATTGCCTTTGCGATAGTTATCGAGGCTGCCGAGTCGGGTCTGTTGCATGTCTGTCTCCATGTCCGCGGTCACGTTCGCGGTGTCGCGCTGGAATCAAGATTAGGGCGGCGAGCGCTGCGAGGCAATGAATCGAGGTTCGCGTTTGCCGAACGATGCGTGCTCGATCGCAGCCCTAGGGAAAGTACTTACTTTTGCGCGTTTTTATCCGCGAGCCACGGATAGCGCTGCGTGTCCGCGCTTTCGTAATCCGGGTCGAGATAGATGAAGCAGCGCTGGATCTTGAAGTCGCGGATCTCGAAGACATCGATCCAGCGGCCCGCGTGCGTGACGCCCGCGCGCCAGTCGACGCCGCTTTGCGTCGTGCCGTAACTCGTGCCTTCGATGACCACCGTATCGCCCTGCTGGATCACGTTCAGATACGCGAGATCGTGCTTGAACTTCGCGACGATCGAGCCGAGGTCCGCGAAGAGTTGTTCAAAGGCCGCGCGGCCTGTCGCGATGCCCCATTTGGGGAAATAGACTTCGGCGTGATCGTCGAAGAGATCGAAGAATGCTGCGCCGCGATCGAGCCTGCGCAGATATTCGAGCGCGATGGTCTTGCGCTGTTCGTCGCTCATGGTGATGGGGTTCATGCTTTAGTCTCCTGATGTCGGATTCAATGCAGCGTGCGCAGATACGCGATGATTTTTTGCCGCCGTGCTTCGTCGCCTTCGAAATAGGTCATCGCGTTGCCGGGCGCGACGGCTTGCGTGTCGGTGAGCCACGCGTCGAGCAGCTTGTCGTCCCAGACCTTGCCCGACGCGGCCGCCTTCATGCCCGCCGAATACTTGAATCCGGGCTCCGATGCCATCGGCTTGCCGACGATGCCGAAGAGATTCGGCCCTTGTCCGTTGGGTTCGCCCTTGCCGAAGGTGTGGCACACGGCGCAGTTGTTCGTCGTGAGTTTCTTGCCGATCGCGACGCTGTCCTGCTGGGCATGTGCCGCAGAACTGGCGAGCGCGAATATCGCAATTAAGTTAGCCATCCGAATCATGATTGACCTCCATTGGCTGATTGCGCCGCGCGATACGCGAACGCGATGATCGGTCCGAGCGTGCCGCCGCCCGCCCAGTAAGCACGCGCGGACGCCGACGCCACGCAATTGCCCACGCCGTACAAACCCTTGATCGGCTCGCCGCGCGTATCGAGCACTTGCCCATGCGAATTGGTCTTCGGACCGCCTTTGGTATCAAGATTGCCTGCGACGATGAGCGCCGCGTAATACGGTCCTTTGGCCGAGAGCGGATACATCGTCTCGTTCTTCTGATCGGCTTTCTTCGATACGGGTCCGTTGAAAAGCTTCTCGACGATGCGCTCGCCGCGATGGAAGTCCTGATCCACGCCCGTCTTCGCGAAGCCGTTGAAACGCTTGATCGTCGCGTCGAGACTGCGCACGAAGTCGTCGCTCAACGTGGCGCTACCGAGCGCGCTCTGGTACTTCGCCATGCGTTCGCGAATCGCGCCCGCCAGTTCCGCAAGCGTGTTGCCGCGCAGTACGTGCCGGTCGTTCGATCCCTTGGGAACGATGAGGCTGCCGTAGTCATCGCTTGCGCAATGCTCCTGCGCCTGCTGATCCCAGATGGAAACGAGCGTGAGATTCGGATACTCGCCCTTCGCGCCGTCCCATTCGGAGAACGCCGCACAGACCTCGTTGTATGCGAGCTTCTCGTTCACGACGCGCTTGCCGTACTTGTTCACGTAGAGCATCGAATCGCCCGTGGGCGTGAAGATGCCGGACAGCGAGCCATCCTTCGCGATGGCCTTGTCGAGCGAGATCGGCGCCATCCACGAGTAGTTCATGTTGCGCAACTGCACGTCGAGCGCGCTGGAAATCCGCACGAAATCGCCTTCGTTGGTTGGCGCTGCACAACCGCCATACACCGCGCCGTGCAGGAAGTTCTTGCGCAACTCGGGATCGTGCGTGAAGCCGCCGGTCGCGAAGATCACCGCCTTCTTTGCGCGCACGCGAAAGAGCGTGCCCTCTTCCGTCAGCGATTCGACGCCGATCACCGCGCCCGTTTCATCGACGAGCACTTTCTGCACGCGATAACCCGTCTTGATGTCGATGCCGTCTCGGCGTGCTGCCGCGCTCATCGTGCGGATCGCGACGCGGCCGCCGTCCGACATGCTCGGCAAGCCGTCTTTAGGAAACAGCACGCGGCCGCGCGGCGCCTTGTCTTCGGGCAACTCGGCCCAGTAATCCGGCACCGCGCCTTCATGCCGATACGGCAGCGCGCCCTTGCTCGCGAGCAACTCCGCCGCCGGCGATGCGCTGTCGTAGATCGCCTCGCACATCTCGTACTCCCAGTCGGACAGACCGAGCTTCGGCAATGACGGATCGTATTGCTCGGGCCGCGACAGACGCGCGACATAGCGCATGTAATCAGGCTTCGGATCGGCGATGCCCGCGCGGCGCATCGGCTCGTTGTTCGGCACCCAGTACCAGAACGCGGCCTTCGCGGCCGTGCCGCCTACGCTGCCTGCCTTCTCGAGAATCACGACGCGGTTTCCCAGCCAGCGCGAGAACAGCGCGCACGGCAATCCGCCGCCACCGCCGCCGCACACGACCACGTCATACTCCGCGTCGAACTTGACATCGCTCGCCGCGCGCGCCGTGAGCGACACCGCGCCGAACGCCGCCGCCGCCGTTCCTGCGCCAGCGGCCTTGATGAAGCTGCGCCGCGATGCGGCAGAAAGCTTGTTGGTCTCACTCATGTTTGTCTCCATCGTTTGAATGTGCTCACCAGTAGTGCCACGCCTGCACGAGAATTCCGTTGGTGAGCGTGGTGTTGCGGCCCGAAACCGAGTGTTGGTATTGGATCGAAAGCTGGTCGTACATCTTCTGGTGCAGGAACGGCAGGCTATTCGGCTTGAACTGGAACAGCACGCCGAGTCCCACGGTCGTTTCGCGGCTCGCGCTGTTGGAAAGCGGCATCCCCGCCGTCTGATTGAAGGTGCCCCCGCTCGTCTGATAGTCGAGGCCGACGAAAGGAATCGCGAAGGGGTTGTCGGGCGGCGAGATGCTGTAGCCGACACGCAAATTCAGATGGAACGTGTTGCCCGGGCTCAGATCGTCCTGACCCGAGCGCAGCGTGCGTCCGCGCAGAATGCCGCCGAGCAGGAGGTCTACGTTCAGGTGTCCGTACCAGTCGTCATAGAAGACTGACGGCCAGAACGACCACGTATTCGTCGATACCGCGTTCTGCCCGACGGGCACTTGTACATAGGTCTGAAAGCCGAGCGTCGTCGCGGGCGCGGGGTTGTACCAGACGAGCCCGCCGACGAGCGGATCGCCAATGCCGCTTGCCGAGAATTGCGAGCCCTGCGTGCGGATCGCGGGCACCGTAATGCTCGCGTTGAAGCCGACATGCGGCAGCGACGGCACTTTCCAGTAGTGGATGAACGTCGATAGCCCGACGAAGGTGTTCGTGCCCGGACCCGCGACCTGATTGCCGTGTGAATCGAATGCGCGGCTGTCGTGATTCCATTCGAGGTTCTGGCCGAAGGAATCATAAGTGCCTTCGAAGTCGCTGCTGAACTGCCACGTTTGCGGACGGTCCGTCGCGAAGGGAATGCCCGACGCGTGGGCCATCGTGCAGGTTGCGCCAAGCATGGCGAGCGCGCATGCGTGACGTCGTCGTATCTTTGATTTCGGGTGCCGCATTTGCATCGTCGTCTCCGGTCGTTGGTGTCGTATGAGCGAACGTTACGAAGGCGCGGCGTATCGGTCTTTCAGGTTTCGGAAATTACAGATTCCGGCGGATGCGGGTTTACACCACGCACAAAGCACGCACGCGGCGTTCGCAAACGGCGACCCATCGCGCGTGCAAGAGCTTTGCGCTCGCATCTATACTCGCGTGGACAGCGGCATCGAAAGCCGCGAGAAAAGGAGACGTAACGATGAGCGCCATTGCAGCGCCCGCTCGCATCGACCGCTTCAGCAAGCTCGCGGGCGTTCCGGGACTCGAATACTGCATCTCGGGCCCGCGACCTTATTCGCTGGAATTGAGCAATTCGTCAGACATGATCTGCCTGCTGCTCGGCACGATCGTCTCCGATACGCGCTACGACGACGGCCCCGCCGCGCCCTTCACGTTTCGCGCGGAAACGGCCGCGTATCATCCGCGCGGCGGCAGCATGCGTATCGACGCGCACGATGTGCGGCATGGCTTCATCGCGTTTCGATATGCCGATGGGTTCGTGGACCGCATCGCCGATCGCAACGCGGAACCGTTGCGTCGCGCGGGCAGCCGCAGCAATCTCGACGCCGATCCGATCCGTCATCTCGTGCGCTATGCGCGTCAGAAAGCGCATGACGGATCGGGCAAGATCGATCCGTGGGAACTGCAGTGCGTCGCTACGCTCGCGTGGATCGAGACGACGCGTCATCTCGAACGCGCCGCGCGCGAACGTAAATCGGCGCTGACGGACGCTACATTCGCAACGCTCGCAGCTTATGTCGCCGACAACATCGATCAGAACCTGTCCTGCGCGGATATCGCCGCCGAGCTCGATCTGCCCGTGCGCGCGGTCTTCGATGGCGTGAAGGCGCGTACCGGTTATTCGCTCTATCGCTATGTGCTGGAGAAGCGCATCGGCGCCGCTGCGCGCATGTTGCGCGCGGACGATGCGCCGCTTGTCGATATCGCCGCCGCGTGCGGATTTTCGTCGCAGCAACACATGACGGCGCTCTTTTCGAAACGGCTCGGAACCACGCCACTGCGCTATAGAAAAGCCGCGGGATAAGCCAGGAGGAAGCATGGACCTCTTCATGTCGATGGAGGCCTTCGTTCGCGCAGCCGAAGCACAGAGTTTCGCGAGCGCGGCGCGGCAGCTCGGCGTGGCGAAATCGGTTGTCACGTCGCGTGTGAAGCAACTCGAGGAGCACTTCGGCGTCGCGCTGTTTCATCGCTCGACGCGTGCCGTGCGGCTTTCGGAAGTCGGCGAATCCTACTATCAGGATTGCCTGCTGCTCGTGTCGAAAGTGAACGAGCTGTCGGGACGCGCGATTCCCGAAACGCAATCGCTCTGTGGCACGCTCAACGTTCATGTCTTGCCCGGCTTCGCGCTCGGACACTTTTCGCAGGCGCTGATCGCGTTTCGCGAGGCGCATCCGCGCATCGAGTTCGTCGTGACGGTGAACGATCGCGTGATCGATCCCGTGCAGGAAGGCTTCGATCTCGCTCTGCAGATTTATCCGCCCGCGTCGAACCTGCTCGTCGAGCGCAAGCTCTTTCCGGTGCGCGGCGTATTGTGCGCGACGCCCGCGTATCTCAAGGAAGAGCCTGCGATCGAGACGCCGCTCGATTTGCTGCGTCACGATTTCGCGCGTTACGCGCACTATCCGTGGGGCGACAACTGGCCGCTCATGAAGGGCAACGAGTGCTATGAGATCGCGCTCAACGCGGTGCTTAAAACCAATAGCGTGCATCTGCTGCTCGAGTTCGCGCGCGCGGGCGCGGGCGTCGTCTATCTGCCGACGATGGTCGCCGCGAGCGATCTGCTCGAACGCCGTCTCGTGCGCGTGCTGCCCGATTACGCTGCGCCGCCGTTGTGGCTGTCCGCGGTGTATCCGACTTCGCATCGTTCGACGACCAAGGTGAAAGCGTTCGTCGACTTCCTGCGCGAGCGCTATCTGAGCGAGCCGCAATGGGACAAGGCACTCGGCATTTCGCCGCCCGATGACGAAGAGCGCAACGTCGACGAAGAACTCGGCGACGTGTGATCGCAACTAGAGCACGTAGAGCCACGCGAGCAAGGTGACGATCGAAATGAGCGTGGTCATCGAGATGACCGCGCCGACCACGCCCTTCTCGACGTCGTATTCCGAAGCAAGCACGTATGCGCTTTTCGCGGTCGGCACGGCGGCGCACACGACCGCGGCGATGGTCGCGTCGTGACCAAGTCTTGTCGCGAGGCACAGCGCGTACACGACGAGCGGCACGATCGCGAGCTTGAGCGCGGTCAACAGCGCGTAGAGATTGACGCGTCCGCGCAACTCGTCGAGCGTGAGATCGAGACCGATCGCGAAGAGCGCGCATGGCGTCAGTGCTTCGCCGAGTATCGTGAGAAACGATGCGACAGGAACCGACAGCGTCAATCCGACGACGGACCACAGCAGTCCGCAAATCGTCGCGAGAATGACGGGATTGGTCGCGATCTGCCGAACGAGCGCGGTGACATCGATCTTGCGCGATGCATCCATCCGGCCGATCTCGACCAGCACGACAAGCACAGGAAACATGATCGCGCCGACGAACACCGTCGCGACCGCCGCCGCGAGCACGCCGGGCTTGCCGTAGAGCGTCTTCAGGATCGGCAGTGCGACGAAGCCGGTGTTGGTCATCGCGACGGCAGCGGCGAGCATCGCAGCGGATGCGAGACTCGCGCCGCGCACGATGCGCGCGACGAGCAACACGGCGGCGAAGCAGATCATCGAGCCGCCGCCGAACGCCGCGAGAAAGCGCCATTCGAGCAGCGAGCGAAGCGACTCGTCGGCGATGGTCAGAAAAACCAGCGCGGGCATCGCGACGTAATAAGCGAAGCGCATCAGGGAAGGCGCGAGCGCATGCGGCATGTAGCCCGACACGCGCGCCACCCATCCGGTGAGAATGATGGCAAAGATCGGAAGGATCATGCCGGCAAGATGCATGGCGGACTCCGATATCGATGCAGCGCCCGGCGCGAGCGCTCGCTGCTGAAATGGGCATCATTATCGGAGAAAAACGACGCGCGACGTGCGATCTTGCGCAGCCGCGCGACGCTCGTCCGCTAGCGTGCTGCCAGCAACGCTCTCGCTTCCTCGCTCGACAGCACACCTCGCTCCTCGCGATTCGCGGCGCTCGCCGCGTAGACATCCTTGCGTGCGTGCGTGATGCCGAGCGGCGCGAAGCCGTTGGCCGGATTGAACGCGAGCCGTTCGATACGCGCTTCGTCGTCGACGGATGGCGGTGCATCGATTTCGAGTTCGCCGATGGTCACTACATCCGACTTCCACGCGATGGATGCATCGTTGACGGGCGTCGTTTCTTCATCGACGAAGAATTGCACGCCGAGTTGCCACTTGACCGGACCTTGCTCCAGACGATTGCAGATATCGGCGCGCAGATAGTTGTCGCCATGACGCTCGGCGTTCGTCCCCGAGGACGTCGACGGATGCGGATGCAGCGAATACTTGATCGCCGCCTGCCCCAGTTGCACGACCGATCCCCAGTAATGCTCCGTCGCCAGGCTGTCGACGTGATGCACTCTGGTTTCCTTGAAAAGGATCGCCAGAATGCGCGCGCCCTCGACGGGCCCGAGTCTTGCCATCATCATCTCGCGCAAGCCCTGCGCGATCCCGCTCACCGTGCCTTCCGCAAGCAACGCGACGATGATATCGGCGACCGCCATGAACTGAGCGGCGTCGCGCGCATGTGAGCGACCGCCTTCGTTGGTCATCAGCAGATCGGTTTCGGCGCCCTCTTCCGTGAAGAACTTGAGCGCGATGCCGCGAACGTCCGGCGACGTGTCCGGCTGCGGACACGGCTGTCCGTTGGAGATGCGGCATGCGGCGCGATACGTCGCCGGGTGCTTCGCGAAGGGGCCGAATCGCGCGGCATCCGGAATATCATCAGCTATCCGAAGCAATCCGAAAGCGCCGAGCAATGACTTCTGATGTTGCGCTCGATCGACCTGTCCGTTCAGCCCCGTGTGTTTGCTCGCGGCCAGCTTCGTCTGCTGCGCGCCGATCGCCGTGACGAGCATCGCCAGCGTGGCGGCGTCATCGAGCTTGTCGGTCCAGCCGGCGCCGTCGCCGGCGGATTGAGGGGAGTTCACGATCAACCTCCGTTCGCGCCTGGAGTGATAGCGCGCTGTTTAAGTGTAGGTGCGTCAGCTGACTCGTCTGACTCACGCGCCGGCACCGCGCCTGCCGCAATGCTGCCGTCGGCGCGCGCCGCGAAGTAGCGATAGATCGCGTCGATGTGATTCTCGATCAGCGCGTTGCCGCGATAGGCCGGCATACCCAACGGCGGATTGCCGTCGAGAATCGCGGCGATGAAGCGCTCGCGGCTCTGCGTGCGCGCAAAGCCGACGATCGTCGGCGCGGCGAGTCCTTCATGATCCTTGCCATGGCAGCGCGCGCAGTCGGCGACGCGCACGGCCCGCCATGCATCGATCAGCGAGTTGTCGGCTGCGGCCGCTGCGTGAGCATGGGCGACCAGCCAAACGCCGACGATGCCGGCAAGCGCTGCGCGAATCAATGATTGCGTCCTGAGATTCGGCCGACGTACTTCCATCCCTGATCGCGTATCCATACGTAAGTGAAGCCCGTTGGACCGTCGATGAACACGGTCATCGGCCGCTCGCCCGCCGACGCTTCCTTTTGCGGTTCCGTCGACGCCTGCGTGATGCGCGCTTCCGTCGGCTTCAGGTTCGCATCGCGATCGTCGAGGCGCCAGCCGTCGTCAACGGCGTAAATGAGGCGTGACGTTCCGCCCGTTGGCGTCTGAACCGTGAACGCGAGCGGATCGGCGTCGGTCGCGGCAGTCGCGGCGAAGGTGCTGGCGCACGTGAGCATCGTGATCGCGAGGAACGTCGCACGCTTTGTCTGTTGGGATCTCATTTCGGGTACCTCCTTACGGGCCGCGCGGTCGCGGCTGTCCAGATGGGCTTATGCATAGAGAACGAACGTGGCCTCGACGAATGTGAAGCCCGGAGATCCGCGTGGCTGACTATTTGATTTCGCTGCGGACAAGAGTCTGTCGTGTGGAAGCATCGCCACGCGGGGCCGATGAGCGGCCGTCTTTTGATGGGCTCAACTATCGACCGAACGATCGTCTGGAAAAACCATGCATCGGGAGGGATTCAGCCCCGCCATTGGGGGACTGCGAAATGGAACGAGGATCGAATTCGTCGAAGGCGTCCCCGCCGCCTTCGCACATTGCTACTGGCCGCTATAGATGTTGCAGCTCAGGCCCGGCGTGCAGAGTTGCATCGTGCTGCCCGTCCAGGCATCGCGCGATGCGCTGCCGGACTTGCTCGTCGACATCGCTCCGCCATAGCTGGAATCGTTCGTTGCCGTGCTGCCGTCTTGCGCATTCTGCTGCGCGGTGCTGCCTTGGGCCGGCGCCATCTGCATGTTCTGCGTTTGCGCGACGGCGCTCATCGCGAAGACGCTTGCGGCCGATGCGGCCAATAGAAGAGTTGCTCTCATCGCCATCACCTTCTTGAGTCAAGAAACCGATTGAGGACTGCAAGCCTGCGACGAACTCGCGGGCACGCATGCTGGGACCCGGTTTCGAGCGCGAAACGCCGCGCCTTCCGGGCTTCTGATCGAACTTGAGGATGGGGCTTGTAAGCCCCGAAAGCGCGTGGCGGGTAGCACGCACTCCTACCCTATACCGCGGATCGGAAAAGTAAATTCCCGATCCGCGGTTTCCTTGGCCGGCGCGCATGGCAGCATCTGCGCGAACGCGCTTGCTTAAGCAGATTGCGATATCGCGGCATGCATCGAGCTTTCAATCGCGTGGCGTTTCGAAGACGATGCACGGTTTTGCTATATTGGATTTCCCGCCCGGGATTTTCGACGATGCGTGTCGGCCGACCTGTCAAACCTCTGCCTCATCCGAATTGCGATTACTGCGGCGCGCCCGCGACCCTGACGCGCGCGGGCGATGAGGCCTATCCGTATCGCGAAGACCACGGCCCGCTCTGGTTGTGCGCCGATTGTCAGGCGTGGATCGGCATCTTTCCACGCAGCACGCGTAATGTCCCGCTCGGCCGTCTCGCCGATGCCCGCCTGCGCGATCTCAAAGTGAAACTACACGCCGTTCTCGAACCGCTCGTGCAGGCGAAGGTCCGGCGCGACGGCTGCAATGTTTTCGAGGCGCGCTCCAAGGGCATGAAGTGGCTCGCGCAGGCGATCGGCGTCGAGCCGGAGAAATGCAGCATCCACACGCTGGACGCCGATCAATGCGAGCGCGCGATCGCCGTCGTCGAACATTTTGAACAGGAACGCGCCCGGCACCCTTCAGATTCGACGATCGATGAACGTTAACCTGAAAAGGTCAACGTTCATCGGTCCTCGCATGTCACGCACTATTCCTTTTCAGCGCTCGCCGCAAGCGACGCGCGCGCGGCTCAGCAAAGCGCAGCTGCTTCCCATCCCGCGCGCAGTGGCGGACGAGCTCGCACTCGTGGCGCATATGTCGCTGACGGCGTTGCGCTCGGGTTCGTCGGATGTCGCGCCGGCGCAGCATGTCACCGAGGCGATTTATCTCGCCAAGTTCCTCGCCGAAGCGGGACACGGCGATTTCTCGCATGAAGAACTGCTGCTCGCGGATCAGTCGATGGCCGCCGTCTTCGACATTGGACGCACGTCCGGTTCGTGGATCCTCGCGCCCGAGGACTTCGAGCGGATCGCGGCGATCGTGTCGCTCTACGATCATCAGTTGCGGCGCGCGTCGCTCGCGGCCTTGTCGGTTGCGAGCGAACGGCTCGAACGCTTCAAGGCCGGCGAGCCGTATCAGTCGACGCAAGCCGGCAAGTCGGCGCGCGTTTGACGCTCGCGTTCGCCGTCAAAAGGCGGTACGCAAGCCGATCATCACGCTGCGGCCGCCTTCCGGCGCGATGTCCCGCACGACCGAGCTCGCGTAGCGCACTTCCTGATTAGTCAGGTTCTGGCCGCGCAGAAAGGCGAGCCAGTTCGTCGCGCCGACGCGAAATTTGTACGTCAGGATGACGCCGAGCGTGGTGTAGCTCGCGGTCGGCAGTTCGTTTTCCGGCACGCGATGCTGCGCCCACGCGTGAACCAGTTCGGTTCTCGCGCCGTACGGCCCATACGCGTAGTCGAGCGCGAGCGTCGCGCGCAGCGGCGAGATGCGTGGCAATGCCTCGCCGGTATCGATGTTGCGCGCGTGCGTGTAGTCCGCGACGATTTCGACATCGAGACGTTGCGCGCCCTTGTCGAAGACGCGCCAGGTTCCGTCCAGTTCGACGCCGTAGAACTCCGCGCGCACGCCGCGATAGACGGCTTCGTTGAGCGCATCGTCGGTGCCGGGCGCGACGGGTTCATCGTCGTCGTTGACGAGCCGGCCGGTGTTGAATTCCGTCAGATAGTTGCGAAAGCGGCTGTAGAAGACGCCCGCGCTCGCCTTGTTCGCGCCGCTCGCGAAGCGCATCGACAAATCGGTCGAGATCGCTTTTTCTTTTTGCGCGTCAGGGTTGCCGATCAGATATTGGCCGGTCGCATCGTGCGGACCGTTCGAGTAAAGCTCGTAGTACGTGGGCGCGCGTTCCGTGTACGCGACATTGCCGGCGAGGCTCCACGCCGAGTTCAGCTTGAACAGCGCGCCGGCCGAGACGCTGCCTGCGTTGAAATCGCGCTTCGGGGAATCGGCGAATTTTTCGTTTCCACCCGACGTCGGATCGATGTTCACGTGTTCGTAGCGTGCGCCGATGCTCAACTTCAGCGCATCCGTGACCGTCCACTCTTCCAGACCGAAAAGCGCCGCGTTCGTCGTCTGCGATGTCGGCACGAGCGCTTCATCGCCGAGCGCGGAGAACGTGTTCTGGCCGAGTTGCACGCCGATCGCGCCATCGAGCGGACCGATCTTCCGGTGCCGGGCCTCGATGCGCGCCTCGTATCCGTGATTGCGGAAAATCGTGCCGGTCTCGCCGTCGTCGATCTCCTTGTGCTCGTAGTCGGTGTAGGCGAAGTCGAGCTTCAACCGGCTGAAGGGGCCTTGCAGATTGCGTATCTCCGACGACGCCGCGATGTGATCCTGATGCATGCGAAGACGCACATCGTCCTCGGCGACCGAGCCATAGTTCGCCTCGTATCCGTTGTAGCTGATGCCCGCGTAACCGTCCGTCCACGTGTAGGACGAGCCGACGGCGCCGCCGTGCCAGCGGCCGTCACTGTTCGGAATGCTGCCGTAGGGTTGCGCGACATCGGGGCCGTCGAGCGCGCGTTGACCATCCGAGTGCGCGAATCCGGGGATGCGCTCGTTACTCGTCTCGCGATCGAAGGCATCGACGTGGAAAGCGAATCGGCCATTTCCGCCTTCGACTTGCGCGGCGCCGGCGCGGGCATCGTTGGCGCCGCCGTAGCTGGCATCGACTTGTCCCGACACGCCTTTGATCGGGTCGCGCGGGATGCGGTTGTCGACCGTATTCACTACTCCGCCGATCGCGTTCCCGCCGTAGAGCAACGCCGCCGGCCCACGCACGATTTCCACCCGTTCCACTGAGAGCGATTCTTGGGGCACGGCGTGGTCGTAGGACAACGACGATGCGTCGTAAGCCGCGACGCCGTTCTGCAGCAAGCGGATTCGGTCCCCGTCCATGCCGCGGATGATCGGCCTTCCGACCATCGGACCGTAGGTTGTCGTCGAGACTCCGGGGAGTCCGTTCAGGGTTTCGCCGAGGGAGTCGGCGCGTCGCAGTGTGAGGGCAGTGCCGTCGAGGACGCTTGTCGGGGATGCCAAGGCGTTTGAGCCTAGCGGGTTTGCGGTTACGAAGATCGGTTGGAGCGATGTGTCATTTATCGGTTGAGATTGGGCGCTGGCCGCAGTTGTGATTAGGAGCGCCGTCCAAGGCAGGACGTTGAGGGCGCGGGCGGGCGTCGATGTTGGGTTTGGACTGAACACGGTCGCTCTATGTGATGTTATAACGTTTCGTTTGGTCGGCGCTGTCCGGGCATGGAGGCGGCGCATCGCTGTGAACGACGAAATGATATAACGTATCGCGTGGTTTGGCTCGGTCGGATTATGGTGATTTTCAATGGTCGACGACTTGAACTTTACGGATTATGTAGTGTTTGATACGGACGGCGAGTTGCGGGTGTCTTTCGGGCGCTCAGATTTGGCGACCGGGCTGCTTCGCGATGATCCGGACTGTTCGGTGGACCTCTTTTCGTGAAACAAGTTGAGTTTGTTTATATAACCAATTGATTTTTAATTGGTTTTTTGAATGCTATTGTGGTCCGCTTTGTTCCACGCACGAGTAGAGGTTTCGATACCCGTCACGTTGGCGCATTGGTCTTTGGCTAGCCACGAATGATCGGCCGGCCGCACCGAGCACCGATTTTGTTCGCCTTGCGATGGTCCTGAGCCACCGTTGAGTCAGTCCGCGGACATTCGTTATCCATGCACGCTAACTACAAGGTATGGCGTGGCGAATGGACCAGTTTGGATAGCGTCGCATGGTCCGCTCTTGTCTCTGGCGGCAACGATAAAGAATCACCACTCCTCCTCGACCCTCGCCATTCACTTCAGCTAATGGCAATCGGGCGCCAAGGCGGGTTGCAGGTTTAACAGCGGTAACGGCGTCGGCGCGCCTCATTGGGCGAGACAGGGACGTACTCAGCGTTCTTCATTTTCGAGTGCCGTCGAGCACTTCCGCTTTCCGCGGTCGCAAGCAGAAGGTCGCGGTCCGTCGGCTTGGGGTGTGAATGAAGATGGCGGTGTTCGCGAATCGACGCGAGGAGCACAGGCGCGGGCAGAGCATTCCTCCACGCGTACGGATTGCCGGAGATTCGTCGTCGCATGCTGTCCAATCGATGTTGTCACTGCGTGGGTTTTTGATGTTCTCGTCTCCCACTGAGTGTCCGAATTCGGACACTCCGCGTGCAACCGCTTCCGCTGGTGAGGAGCGAAGTGATCGGTGGCCTCGAGTCGCGAACACGGCTGAGCAGCGTCGCGCCTTCCGGATTCGGATCGCTCGTTACGGTCGCGCTGTCGGAGCGGAAGGCATTTTTCGGCTGGTGCGCTCCGTCATGCGATCGAGGCCCGTTAGCGAAAGCCTCGCCTGCAGCCCACGGCGGGCAAGCCGGCCATACATGTCCGAATTCGGACACTAAGGTCGCTGGCAACGATGGTCTCGCATCCTGCCTACGCCGTCGAACCGGGGCATGTGTCCGAATTCGGACACGAAGGTCGTTGGCAACAATGGTCGCGCATCGTGCCTACGCGCTCGAACCCGTGCGTGTGTCCGAATTCGGACACATGCCACTCTCGTCCTTGATCTTTCGTCACGCGAAACTTGGTTTGTCGCCCATAAAGAAACCCGCCGAGGCGGGTTCAAAAAATCACTCAGACCGAATCGAGAACATCTTCCCTATGTGTTCTCTAAGTTGACTTTCCTGCTCCTCTGTCATCACCCCGGCTTTGAACTTGAAGGTCAGTCCCTTGACATCCTTCGTGATGCTCCCGGCTTGGACCTTTCCGGCGAAGATCTTCAGGATGCTCCGCCCACCGGCATCCGTCGCCGATTCTCCACGGCTGGCCTGTGCATTCAAACTCGGCGCAACCTTCGTCTGAACCAGGTCGCCCGACAGCACCATCGGCCATAATTCTTGCAGCACCTTGAGTCCATGTTCGCCCGTCTTCTTCAGTGCGTTCGCGATATCCTGAGCCGACGATGCTCCGAGCACGGACGGGTTCAAATCCAGATCCCGCTTCACGAAGTCCGGGAGCGCATCATATGCAAGAAACCGATACAGGTCGCTACGAGTAATGCCCATAGCTTCCGCGAGCCGCGTTCGGTTCGGAAATTCCGCTTCCGCACGACGAATCGCGATGGCGATTTCATAATCAGACAGATCATCGCGCGTCACGTTTTCCATCAACGCCAAAGCCGCCATGTCCTGATCCGTGCAGTCGATCACCACTGCGCGAACAGTCGCCTTGTTGATCAGTTTATGCGCGCGCCAGCGTCGTTCGCCCGCAACGAGTTGGAACGATTCTCCGACTCGTCGAACCGTTACCGCCTGCAACAGCCCAACCTCACCGATCGACCGCGCCAACTCGGAAAGCTTGCCTTCGTTGAATTGACGACGCGGTTGCCATGGATTCGGCACGATCGCATCGACCGAGATCTCTGTGTCGACACCTCGGGCTTCGAGTTCCTGGATCCGAAGCTGTGCAGCAGCTAGCGCACTCGTGATTCCCGGCATCGTCTGCGGGCCACGAGTGGTCTTATCCTTTTTGTTCTCGCCTTTGAAATCCGCGGGCTTCGGCAGGTTGGCCGTCTTGGCCATGAGTTGTTCTCGGATGTTATTACTCATGCCGACTCCCTCCACGATTTGACGAACATATCATCCAGCCATTTGGCATATTGCATCATGGGCTGCCGCACTCGCTGAAGCGACTTCGCCGTTGAATGCGTGCTGACCACGTCGAGTGCCGTCGAGAAGGAAAGCGCGCCTCCGCTCATGACCGAGCTGGCCGGAATCTCGAACGGGTCGAGCCAGCGCCCGTATGCGCTTTGCGCCCATTGCCGAACAACCGGCGCGGACGACGTCTTGCCGTAATCCACCTTCGACAACAAAATAGAGATGAAGTCGTAGACCTTATCCTCCTCGTAAGGAAGGAAGTCTTCGGCAACATCCGAGAAGAGTCGCCAGAACGCGAGCGAACTAATGAAGTCGAGATTCTCGGGAATCATCGGCATGACGAGCGCGTCGGCGGCGAGCAGCGCGTTCAAATTCATATACGACAGCGACGGTGACGTATCGATCAGGATGTAGTCGTACTGCGAGCGCAATGGCTCGAGACCCTCGCGCAAGACTGCCCAGAATCGATAGCCCTGAATGGTCTTCTGGCGAGCCGGCAGCAAGAACTCCGCTCCATATAAGAATGTATGGCCGGGGATGATGTCGAGCCCATCCCAATACGTCGATTGCACGCTCGCGCCGAGACCGCCCTCTACGTTTTGATCGTAGATATAGGGCAGCACGGTGTCGTCGCCGGAGATTTCCTTTTCGGCATAGAGACCGCACAGCTCCGAAGCCGAAGCTTGCGGATCGAGGTCGATGAGCAATACTTTGCGGCCAAGAAGCGTCAGCGCCTGTGCGAGGCAAACCGTCGTTGTGGTTTTCGCGGAGCCGCCCTTCAACTGAGCCGTTGTCAGCACCTTGCCTCTGAACGTGCCGTTGCTGTCGTCGAGCCGGGTCTGGTAGATATCGGAAGCCATCTTCACCCAGACGCGCACTTCAGGCAGAGTAAATGTCCGGCTGCGGCCGCTGCCGTTCAGCGTGCCTGTCGGAAGCCCGCCTTCGCCTTTCGTGACCAGATATTGAATTTGCTGCCGAGTCAGATTGCACATCTCGGCCAGTTCGCTAATCGTATAGAACGGCGCGAGCTTACGCGGACGCGGCGCCAGAATCTGTTCACGAAGGTTATCCGAGAAGGGTTCCAGGTTATCCGCGAACTCAGCAACTTCGCGGAGCGTAACCTTCCGGTCTTCCATAGGTAGCGTGCCTACGTTTGCCATTCTGCGCTTTCTCCAAGTATTGACGTCGAAGCGCAGAATACACGAATACGCGTAAACAAGGTTGTATTGCGTCGAGTTTTAACCGATCGGCCAGCGGTGTATATCCAACCCCTTGATTTTTCGTTCTTTTCTAAATAGGCCGCTCAGTGCCCTGAATTGAGTAGACGGCGAAGAACGAGTTGAATCCTTAGCATCGTGAAATCACTGCGGCGTCCGCACAAAAACCACCCCGGGGGCGGTTTTTGTGCGGTTCGCTCTCATCCGCTTTTCTATATTAGATTCAACGACTTAACGAAATTCATTCGCCGCAGCGAGCGTAAACTCAGTCGATGTCAGTTCAGTCTTTTTGTAAACCTAGACCCACCCACCAACAAACAGCGCCACCCATTTCCCTTAAAAATCAACACGCAACCCTGTGGATAGAGGCGCTTTTTGTGATGCCTAGGGCGCTTTTTGTGCGGACGGGACCGCAATTTGGGCCGCACGAGGCGGAAATTGTGGCGACCGGGGTGGAAATTGTGATCCGCTTCAGCGAGCGGGGCGATTTTTGTGCGGATAACGTCAAGCGGGAGCGGGGTGGTTTTTGTGTTGACACCCCTCGCTCGCCTGATAGAGTGCCGGGGATCGAAGCCGAATCGGAAGCATGGAAAACCAAGACCTCACTGTCACACCGCAGCAGTTGGCGCTGGACATCTACGAAGACATGTCCGCGCAGGGATCGGCGATCTGCGAGTCGACGAGGGACATCGGTTTCCTGCGCAACAACATCTTCACGCGGGTCGGCGGATTGGGCATCGCCGCGCGGCGCGTGCTCGATGCGGCGTACTTCATCGTTGCGACGAAGGCGCCCGAAGAACTCATCGACGACAAGGTCTATACGTTCACGGCCGACGTCAACTACTTCAAGTGGTTGATGCGCTACGACAGCCGCAACCACAGTCATCTGATCGCGCAGATGCGAGCCGCGGCCCGGGCGCGCGTCGAAATCATGACCGCGCCGTCGATCGAGGAACTGACCGAGAAGGACTCGTGGGGCACCATCAGTTTGCTGGGTGACTGCTACATCGAGCGCAACGTCGTGTGCGTCCTGCTTGCCGGGCGGGTCATCAAATATCTGATCAGCCCGTACAAGGCGCATTGGCTGAGCCTGCGCGCATCGACGGCTTTTTCGCTTTCGCTCGCCCGCGCGATTTACGACCGCCTCATTCCGTGCGAAGGCCACGGTGTGACCGAGTGGTTCGCATTCGAAGACGTGCTCGAATGGCCCGGCAAGGTCGGCGAATCGCGCAAGGAAGTGAAGGAATTCAAGAAGCGGTTCCTCGAGCCCGCCATCGACCAGCTCAACGAAGTCTCCGATTTCGATGTCAGCTGGGAGCCCAATGCCGATCGCGTTCCGGCGGACAAGCTGAAAATCCGTTTCCGCTTCACGAAGAAGCAGGGCGCCGACGCGGCGCGCGCCGGCATTCAGGATTCGATGTATCTGCTTCTGCACAACGAATTCGCTTTCGATACCCCCGACTTCGAGCGCCTCGCGAAGCGGCGCGACGTGTGGACCGACGAGCGGCTCGAACAGGCGATCGAATACACGCGATACAAGCTCAACGAAGGCAAGGTGACGGTCAGCCCGCGCGGCTATCTGTTCAAGGCGCTGGAAGGAAATTACCGCATCGGCGAAGCGGACCGGAAGATGGCGTCGATCAAGGCGAAGCAACTCGAGGACGACAAGAAGGACCGCCGTTCGCGCGATACGGCGCAGGCGCATCTTGAAGCCAGCATTCAGGTTCAGAACGATACGGCCAAAGCCAAGATGAGCGAGGAGATCCGCGCCGGCCGCGAGTACTTCGAATCCGTCGATGCGCCGGCACGCAAGGAACTGTGTCACTCGTTCGTGAGCCAGCTGATTCCGCAGCGGCTCATCGAGAAGCAGGGCGTTTCACGCGAGAGCCTGAGCGCCGACAACATTCTCACCGTCAATCGCGTGGTCGCCGACGCCTTCTGCTCGCATGTCTACGCGAAGATGAAGAAGGCGCGTGCGGGCAACCGAATCTGATCTGCGCGAAGGGTCGAGAATTTCTCAGGCATCCTGTCTATTCAGCAAGGTTTTCTGACAGCCCGCGAGCACCGCGCCGGCAGCCAGCACGAGCGCCGAATAAACCAGTCCGCGAGTGAGCCCGGCGCTGTCCGACACCCGTCCGATCACGACCGGACCGACGATCTGCCCCAGCGCGAACACGATCGTGAACGCGTTGATCCCACGCGGCCACTGATTCGCCGGCAGATTGTGCCGCACGAAAGCCGTCGTCGATGCCACCGCCGATAAAAACGTCGCGCCGAACAACGTACCCGAGACGAACGCCGCCAGCGGATGCGCGAACATCGCGGGAATGAGCGTTGCGGCGGCGAGCAGTCCGTTGAGGATCGCGAGCGCCTGACCGCCGCGCATGCGATCGAGCAGCCCGGACCACATCCGCGCCGATACGACCGTCGCCACGCCCAGCAGGATATAAAAGCCGATCACGACCGCCGCGCTCATGCCTGCGTTGCGAAGCAGGGCGACGATGAACGTCATGTAGCCGATATAGCCGATACCGAAGCACCCGTATCCGGCGAGCGCGAGCGCGAAACGCCGCCGCCGAACCGGCGCGCCCGCGGCGCTGTCCGTACCTTGACGCGTCGCCGAAACAGGCTGCGCGGATTCGATACGCCGCGCGGCCCAGACGGCGGCGCCGGAACACGCCGCGCAACCCGCGGCGAGCGCGAACCACGCGACGCGCCAGCCGTGCGCGACCGGCAGGACCGTCAGCGGAACGAGTATCGACGAGATCACGATGCCCCAGCCCGTGCCGCCGTAATACAAGCCGATGACGAGTCCGGCGTCGCGCGGCGACATCGATGCGAGCCGTGCCGCCAGCACGCCGCCGCTCACGAAGACGAGCGCGCTGCCGATTCCCGTCGCGACGCGTAACGCGAGCAGGGCGTCGGTATCGGTCGTCGTGCCGCTCGCCGCCATCAGGACGACGGTGAGCGCGCAGCCCGCGACGAACAGCGTGCGCGACGGCGCGCGCATCGACAATCGTAAGAACGCGAGTGCGCCGAGCAGGTAGCCGAACGCATTCGCCGTATTCATCGCGCCAGCCTGGGCGAAGTTCCACGCGAGGTCGAGCCGCATCGGCGGAAGCAGCAGCGCGTAGGAGAAGCGCGCGAGCCCGAGCGCGATGGCGCTGCCGAGCGATAGCGCCATCGCGAGCAGAAGCGCCTGTCTGCGAAGTTCCCCGCTTGCATCGTCACGCTGTATCACGCTCTTTTCGTCCTGTTGTCGATACGCGGCCTATGGTATCGCGGACCGGTCATATTGCTTACACAAGCCGTGGCTAAGCTTCGCAGCGCTGTATCGATCTGCGACCGAAGCCGGAGAAACCGATGTCCACTGTTGCATGCCGTCACGCGCTCGTGGCGTGTCTCGTCGTTTGCGCCAGTGCAATCGTTTGCGGTTGTGGCGAGCGGGACACGGAATCATCGGCCTCCGCCGGGCTCACGCGCGACGTATCGTCCGAAACATCCGCGACATCCGGCCCATCCGCGACGAGCGAGCTTCAGAATTGGGCGAAACAGGCCACAGGAGGCGCATCCGATGAAGCGGCGCAGCCCGCGATAGCGCGAGCCGCGTCGGAACCGCTCGCGACACCGGTGATTCACACGGTTGACTGACCCATCCATTTACTTCCCGCAAAACGAATGAAAAACACGAACCGTCGTGACTTTCTGCGCGCGGCCGCCCAGGCCGCAGGCGCGACCGCCGCACTGAACGTGATGCCGCTCGGCATTCGCCAGGCGCTCGCGATTCCCGCGAACAACCGTCATGGATCGATCGAGGACATCGAGCACATCGTCGTGCTGATGCAGGAGAACCGCTCGTTCGATCACTACTTCGGCACCATGCGCGGCGTGCGCGGCTTCGGCGACAAGACCGCCGTGACGCTGCCCAACGGCAAGCCGGTGTTCAATCAGCCGATCGCGTCCGGTGCGGGCGAAGTGCTGCCGTTCCACCCGGACGCCGCGAATCTCGGCCTGCAGTTCCTGCAGGATTTGCCGCACGGATGGACGGACGGGAAGGGCGCGTTCCACGACGGCCGCTATGACCAATGGGTGCCGTTCAAGGGCACGACGACGATGGCGTATCTGCAGCGCGACGACATCCCGTTCCACTATCAGCTCGCCGACGCTTTCACGATCTGCGACGCGTATCACTGCTCGACGAACACATCGACCGATCCGAACCGCTACTACATGTGGACGGGCTATGTCGGCAACGACGGCACCGGCGGCGGCCCGGTCGTCGATAACGCGGAAGCCGGCTACGGCTGGTCCACGTTCCCCGAAGTGCTGGAGCGCGCGGGCATCTCGTGGAAGATCTATCAGGACATCGGCACGGGGCTCGACGCGAAGAATTCGTGGGGCTGGACCGACGACGCGTACATCGGCAACTATGGCGACAATTCGCTGCTGTACTTCAAGCAGTATCAGAATGCGCAGCCCGGCAGTCCGCTGTATGAAAAGGCGCGTCGCGGCACGAACGCGGTCGCCGGCGACGACTACTTTTCGATCCTGAAGCGCGATGTGGCGGCGGGCACGCTGCCGCAAGTCTCGTGGATCGTCGCGCCCGAGGCGTTTTCCGAGCACCCGAACTGGCCCGCGAACTACGGCGCCTGGTATATCGATCAGGTGTTGCAGGTGCTGACGTCGAATCCGGATTTGTGGAGCAAAACGGCGCTGCTCATCAACTACGACGAAAACGACGGCTTCTTCGATCACCTCGTCCCGCCGTTTCCGCCGACGTCGAGCGCGAACGGTCTTTCGACGGTCGATACCAGCGCGGAGATCTTTCCGGGCAGCGCGAAATACGCGAGCGGCCCCTACGGCCTGGGCGCGCGCGTGCCGATGCTCGTCGTGTCGCCTTGGTCCAAAGGCGGCTGGGTATGCTCCGAAACCTTCGACCATACCTCGGTGATCCGCTTCATCCAGAAACGCTTCGGGCGCGCGCACAACCTCGCCGAGCCGAACATCTCGCCGTGGCGTCGCGCGATTTGCGGCGATCTGACGTCCGCGTTCGACTTCCGCAATCCGAATAGCGCGATGCCGACGCTGCCGGCGACGAGCGGCTACGTTCCGCCCGACAAGCAGCGCCATCCCGACTATGTGCCTGTCCCGCCCGCCGCGCAGGCGCTGCCGAAGCAGGAGTCCGGCGTGCGCGCCGCGCGCGCGTTGCCGTACGAGCTTTTCGTGCGCGCGCGCCCGGATGCGTCGAAGGACGCCGTCTCGTTCGACTTCGTCAACACCGGACGCGCGGGCGCGGTCTTTCTGCTGTATCGCAATGCGAGCGCGGATGCGCCCCGCACCTATACGGTCGAAGCGCGCAAGCGTCTCGCGGACAGCGTCGCGGCGAACGCGGACGGCAGCTTCGATTTCGTCGTGCACGGCCCGAACGGCTTTCTGCGGCGGATCGCGGGCAAGGCGAGCGCGCAGTCGCACTGGTGGTCGCGCGAGCAGGCCGCGCCGGATGTCGCCGAAGGCTACGACGTCGCCAACGGCAACCTGCAACTGCGGCTCGCGAACCGCGGAACCGCGGCATGCACCTTCAGCGTGAAGAATGCCTACGATCCGTCGAAGACGATCACGCGGCGCGTGCGGGGCGGCGACACGGAGCAGCTCTACGTCGATCTGCGCGACGCCCACGGCTGGTATGACATCGAAATCACGGTCGACACCGATTCCGCGTTCCTGCGCCGTCTCGCCGGTCACGTCGAAACCGGGCGCGACAGCATGAGCGATCCGGCGTTCGGCGCCTGACGCGATCGCGTCGAGCATTGCCGGCCGCGCGCATCGACCCGCGCGGCCGCGTCGACTTTTCCTCCGCCATCCGCCAGTCCAGCGGAACTCCGCAGCTCGACTCCACTCCCAAAGTCTCGCAAAGGCGGGCATTTTTTGCCGGCCAGCCTCGTCGTGCAGCGCACATACGTGGGACATCACGCATTGCGAAGCGCGACAAAGCCTGTGAAGATCGAACGTGTACGTCAATTCACGCTCAGGTTCGACGCGACGGTGAAATCAAAATGGCACGCCGCGCGCCGTATCGCAGCATCGATCCAATAACGAATTGGGGTGCAACACGGAGACGGGGATGAGAGAACGAGCAACCGTGCTGCTGGTTCGTCGCCAGTCAGTGCTGCTGGTCCGGGAGCGTGGCGGACCGTGGCTTCTGCCGGGCGGAGCGGTGGCATACGACGAATTGACGATTGTTGCAGCGATCCGAGCGCTGCACGAAGACACCGGCGTCGAGGCGAGCGCTGCGGCGTTTCTGTTTCAGCAGGCGTCGGCGCATCATCTGCATCATGTTTTTCGCATTGCGATACCGGACGAGGTGCATCTGCGGCCGAAAGCCGGCGCGCGATTCCATGAGTTGCTGTGGATCGATGCGCCTCAACTCGCGCAAGTCAGTGCGACGCCTGGCACACGCGCGATCCTGACCCGCGCGATGGGCGGCAGCCGGGAGCCGGCGCGGCACGCGTGGAAAAACGGCGACGCCGATGCGGCCATGACGGCCGGCGCCGGCAGGCGCGGGCGCTGAATCGGGTCGCCGATCGGTCGCGTCGAGGCTTTTTTCGTCTGCGCAAATCGCGAAGGCACCTTGTTTCGCCACGAAATGAATACTTTTCCGGCGAACTTATGCCTATGCTAGCGTTGGGACGGTTGCCAGGCGCACCGGCGAGTATCGTCGGACGCGAGCGGCAGCTTGAGCAACGGAAGCATTCGCCCTTTGACTGGCGGAGGAAACCATGAAGCTCGTCAGCCTATTCGCCGGAACCGTCGGGTTCGTGGCGGTGGTCGGCCTTTCCTTATTGGCGGTAGCGGACATTCTCTTGACAACGTCCGACAAACCCGCGGAAAAAGAGGGGCTCGCGTGAAACGCGCTTTCTTACTTGCTGAAATGATCGGTTAATCGTCGGTCAAATAGGCGAGACGACTGGCGGCAAATCGGGAATATCGACGCGCGCATTCGAATGACGCGCCGTTGTCTTTCGAAATCCGCATCTCGACGTGTAATACGCTCTGCATCGGTCTCCGAATAAATCGCGCCGGCCTTCGCGTCGCAGCGGTCGATGCGCGTCCCCGGCCCGCGCCGCACTATGCCGTTCGTCCGCCCGCGCGGCCGCGCTGCCCGGCGAGCGGTCCACGGAACAGATGCGCTTTCACCCTTCTGTTCAGGGATTTGCACGGGCCGCATCCGTCCGAAAATCATCCACATAGGTCCGTCACGCGGAAATTGGCCGATTTCCGATGTGATATAATCCGCGAATAAATCAAAATTTCATTCGGCCAAAACTTTCAGCGGCAGGTTTTATCTAATGCTTGATTCAACGCGTACGAGCGCGGAGGAAGCATGTCTGTAGGCGGTGTTATAGGCGCAATTGTTTTTTTCGCAATAATCGGCCTCGCTTTGCTGGCCGTGTTCGAAATTATCTTTTCGCCTTCTTCCAAACATAAGGCAGATGAAATGAGCAAGCCGGCTCATAAGCGGCCTGCGTGGTATCGCAGGCGCGAGGTCGCCGTGCGCCGCGACGAGCCTTGATCCGCGACAAAATTTCCTGATCCGCCAACAAGTTAGGTCTCCCTCCGTATCGGCCCGTGGCCAGCGCCCGGCGCGCCGGCCATCGCACTGCGCAGCCATTCCGGCACAGCCGTTCAAAATCCCTCGCATTATTTAGCTGTCGCAACTGTGTGCGATAGCGCACCGCAGTCACGTGCCCCAGACTCTAGTCTTTCTTCGCCGGCATCATCATGAAATGTAGGTTCATCATTTCGAAAGCGCCGGAACACAACACATATAAAAGACAGTTAAGCGCTTAGCTAAAGATTTCAATTCTATCGACTGGCGAATCCGCTGCTGTCTGAGGGAAAAGAAAATGGCGCAACCCGCATATCCTTCCGTGCTTGAATGGTGGACGCGCATCGAGAAGCGGCTCTACGGCGACCCCGAAGAGACACCGCGACGCGCTCACGTTCGTGCTCCAATCACCGTCCTGTACGACGGCCACGAGAACATCGAGGCGCTGTGGAAAGCGCTGCTTCAGTGCCGAACGCCACATATCCAGGCCGTCTGGAAGTCCCCCGACTCCGGCGAAATGCGACTGCTCGCCGAGTCGTATGTCGCGATACCGGAGAAGCTTTTCTTCCTGAAGTCGTTGCAGACGAGCCTGCAGCGCGTCGCCGTTCTCGTCGACCGGGCGCAGAAGCGGCTCGACGCGAACCCGCCGCTGCGCGATCTTCCGCTCGTCAAGCCGAAGGCTCGGCCCGCGCGTCTGTCGGGTTTCACTTCGGCGTGCTTCGCGCTGCGCCATCTCGGCCGCAAAGTGCTGAATCAGCCGCTCAAGCTGCTGGTTCAGCGCGGACACTGGGTCCTGGCGTATCGGCGCACCGATGCCCCGTCCGCGGACGGCGACGAAAGCCGCAACTGGGTGACGCTTCCCGGCATGACGTCGCAGTTCCATGCCGATCCGTTCCTCTGGCGCGGCAAGAACGGCGACTATCACCTGTTCTTCGAAAGCCTGCCCTACGACACGAATCGCGGCACGATCAGCCATATCGCGTTCGATCCGGCCACGCAGACTTGGCAAGAGACGCCGCGCGTCGTGCTCGACAAGAACTATCACCTGTCGTATCCGTTCCTCTTCGAGCATGAGGGCGAGGTCTTCATGATTCCGGAGACCTGTGGCAACCGCACGATCGAGATGTACCGCGCGGCGTCGTTCCCGACGGAATGGGTGCTGCACAAGGTGATCATGCGCGATGTCGTCGCCGCCGATACGACGCTCCATCACGACGGCAAGACATGGTGGATGTTCACGAGCATGACGGAGGACGGCGGATCGAACTGGGACGAACTGTCGATTTTCTATTCCGACAGCCCGTTCGGCGAATGGACCGCGCATCCGATGAACCCGGTCGTTTCCGACTGCCGCCTCGCGCGCATGGCGGGCAACCTGTTCAAGGACGGCCAGAACCGCCTGATTCGCCCCGCGCAGAATTGCGAGCGCGAATACGGCGCGGCGCTGACGTTCCGCGAGATCACCGAGCTCACGACGACGACCTATGCCGAGCGCACGGTGTCGGTTCGCACGCCGCCGCGCGGTCATCAGGGGTTGCATACGTGGAATGCGGTCGGCGGGATCACGGTCATCGATCTCAAGACGCAGCTTCGCAAATGGAATCCGTGGCGCGGTGCGATGAGGCGCGCCTGACGCCCGCAGGACGCGCGCGGACAGGAGAACCGGCGTGTGGCACGTCGCACAGTGCGTGCCACCGCGCCGGCTTACATTGATGACTCGCCGGAGCGTGCCCCGGCGAGGCAGCCCATCGTCATAAAACACACCCGTCAGTACAAGCATTGCCGCCAGCGACGCGCGCGTCGGTTGCCTGGAGACGGGCCCATCGTAGAAAAACGGCAGCCGGGACCATGAAGCTTCTCCATGTCATCGTTGCGCTCAATGCGGACGGCGCTGAACGTATGCTTCAGCGCCTCATCGAGTCGCACATCGAAGATCCGCGATTTCGTCACGTCGTCTGCTCGCTGACGACCACCGGCAAGATCGGCGAAGAACTCGCCGCGCGCGGCATCGACGTTCATAGCCTCGGCATGAAATCCCCGCTCGGCTTTCCGCGCGCGTTGATGCGCCTCGTGAAACTGATCCGCGAAGAACGCCCCGACATCATTCAGACGTGGATGTATCACGCCGACTTTCTCGGCGGGCTCGCCGGACGGATCGCGGCGCACAAGCGCATCGTCTGGGGCGTGCGCACCACCGATGTCCGATCGGGCGGCTCGCGCGTGACCGTGCTGCTGCGCAAGATCTGCGCGTGGCTGTCGTACTACGTGCCGCAGACGATCGTCTGCGCGGCCGAGGCGTCGCGCCGCGCGCATGTGTCGGTCGGCTACGACGCGAGCCGCATGATGGTCGTGCCGAACGGCTTCGACGTCGCGCGCCTGTGCGCCACGCCGGAGCAACGCAGCGCGATCCGCGAGCAATGCGGATTCGGCGAGCGCGACGTCGTCGTCGGCGTGCTCGGACGCTTTCATCCGGTGAAGGATCACCAGAATTTCGTGCGCGCGGCGGGCATGTTGGCCGCGCGCCATCCCGATGTGCGCTTCATGCTCGTCGGCCGCGATCTCGACGCGAACAATCGCGAGCTCGCGGACTGGATCGCGCAGACGGGATTCGCATCGCGCTTCGTGCTGCTCGGCGAGCGGCGCGACGTGCCCGCGTGCCTGTCGGCGATGGATGTGTTCTGCCTGTCGTCGCGCACCGAAGGATTTCCGAATGTCGTCGGCGAAGCGATGGCGATGGCGCTTCCGTGCGTCGTCACCGACGTGGGCGACGCGGCCATGCTCGTCGCGAATACGGGCGTGGTCGTCGAGAAGGAAAACAGCGACGCGCTCGCGGCGGGACTCGATCGCATCGTCGACATGAAACCCGACGAGCGCCTTCGTCTGGGTCAGATGGCGAAAGCGCGCATCCACGCCGAATTCACGATGATGCGCGCGCGCGAGCGTTTCGAAGATATCTACCTGCGGCTCGTCGAAGAGAAATGAGCATCGCATAAGCGCGGCCTATGGCCGGATCGTAAGGAGAACCAATATGTGCGGTATCGTCGGCTTTCTGGGTGGACGCGGCTTCGGCGCGGGCGACTCGAAGACAACGGTGCGGAAGATGGCGCTCGCCATCGCCTATCGCGGCCCCGACGACGCGGGCGACTGGACCGATGATTTGCGCGGCATCGCGCTCGGTCATCGGCGGCTGGCGATCATCGATCTGTCGTCGGCGGGACATCAGCCGATGGCGTCGGGCAGCGGGCGATATGTCATCGCGTTCAATGGCGAGATCTACAACCATCTCGACCTGCGCGACGAGCTCGAAGACACGCAACGCGCGCCCGCGTGGCGCGGCAGCTCCGACACCGAGACGCTCGTCGCGGGCTTCGATGCGTGGGGCATCCAGGCGACGATAGAGCGCGCGGTCGGCATGTTCGCGTTCGCGGTGTGGGACCGGCAGGAATGCCAGCTCACGCTCGCGCGCGACCGGCTCGGCGAAAAGCCGCTCTACTACGGCTGGCAAGGGCAGGGCGAGGAAGCCGCGTTCCTGTTCGGCTCCGAGCTCAAAGGGCTGCGCGAGCATCCCGCGTTCGAGAACAACGTCGATCGCGGCGCGTTGACGCTGCAAATCCGCCACGGCTGCGTGCCGTCGCCGTATTCCATTTTCGAGGGCATCCGCAAGCTCGAACCGGGCAAGATGCTCACCGTCTCGCTCGAACGGCGCGAGCCGCGCGTGTGGTCGTACTGGTCGGGCGTCGATGCGGCGGTCAACGGATCCGCACGCGGTTTCGCGGGCAGCGCCGAAGACGCCGTCGATGAACTCGAGCATCTGCTCACGGACGCGATCCGTCAGCAGATGCTTTCCGACGTGCCCCTCGGCGCGTTTCTGTCGGGCGGCGTGGATTCGTCCACGATCGTCGCGCTGATGCAGAAGCAGTCGTCGCGTCCGGTGAAGACCTTCACCATCGGCTTCAACGAAAGCGATTTCGACGAAGCCAAGCTCGCGAAGGCCGTCTCCAGGCATCTCGGCACGGAGCACACCGAGATGTACGTGACGGCGCGCCAGGCGCTCGATGTGATTCCGCGTCTGCCGGAGCTATACGACGAACCGTTCGCTGATTCGTCGCAGGTGCCGACGTTCCTCGTCTCGCAACTCGCGCGGCAGCACGTCACGGTCTCGCTGTCCGGCGATGCCGGCGACGAGCTTTTCTGCGGCTATCAGCGTTACAAGACCGCGCCGGGCATGTGGGACAAGATGACGATGATGCCGGCGCCGTTGCGCAAGCTGGCGGCATCGGGTATAGCCGGAATCTCGCCGAAGCGCTGGAACAGCATGGCGGGCCTGATGGAGCCGATTCTGCCGTCGTCGCTGCGCGGCGTGAAGGTCGGCGACAAGCTGCACAAGGGCGCGGAACTGCTGTCGTGCCAGTCGCGCGACGAGGTGTATCTGCATCTCATGTCGCAATGGAACGACCCCGCCGCGCTCGTGATCGGCGGATACCAGCCGCCCACGCTGATGACCGGCAATGCGCCGGCCTTCACCGGCCTCGACGACGTGCAGCGCATGATGGCGCTCGACATGATTACCTATCTACCCGACGACATTCTCACGAAAGTCGATCGCGCCGCGATGGGCGTGTCGCTCGAAACGCGCGTGCCGTTCCTCGATCATCGCGTCGTGGAGTTCGCGTGGCGTCTGCCGCAATCGATGAAAGTGCGCGACGGACAGACCAAATGGGCGCTGCGCCAGGTGCTCTATCGCCATGTGCCGCGCGCGATGATCGAGCGGCCCAAGCAGGGCTTCGGCGTGCCGATCACGCACTGGCTGCGCGGCGAGCTGCGCGACTGGGCGGAGGCCTTGCTCGATGCGTCGCGGCTGCGTCGCGAGGGCTTCTTCGACGCCGCCACGGTGCGCGCGAAATGGCAGCAGCATCTGTCGGGCGAGCAGAACTGGCATCGTCAGTTGTGGAACGTGCTGATGTTCCAGCAGTGGCTCGAGCACCAGCAGGCATCGTCGATCCCGCTCTTCGCGTCGCACACGGCGGATCTCGCGAGCGTCGCAAGCTGATATCGAATGCGCCGCGCTCGACGCGGTTCGAATGACGAAGGCCTTGATCGGAAGCGATCAAGGCCTTTTTTTATGCGTCGATTGCACGCGCCTCACTGCTCAGGCTCAGTGCATCGCTGCTTTACCGCTTGACTGCATCGCTAAAACTAAAAGGCCCCGGTCGATTCGACCGGGGCCTTTCGTGATTACGTCTGGACGAACTGCTCAGGATCACTTGTGATGTGTCGTCTGCTCGGCAACCGCGCTGGCAACGACGCTGCGCCGCTGACTGCCGAGGAGCCATCGCGGCGTCTTGAACCGCACGATCGCCGTGTAGAGCCACACGTACGCCACCGCGAACACGACCGCCGTCACCGCGAGCACCACCGGGTTGTGCCAGAAGAGCGACGCGGGCACGATGCCGATCATGCTCAGCACCCACAGATACGGCGACGTGCGCGCGTTTCTGCGCTGACGCTGACGCGGGTCCGTTCCTTTGCGCACGACTCGCTTGAAGATGAGCGTGTGCAGATGGATGCCGTCGGGCGCGCCGACCGGACGCCCGCGCACGATCCGGCGGCGGTAGATCGAGAAGAGCGTTTCGAAAAGCGGATAAATCGCGACGACCATTGCATACCACGCACAGACGTTCGGATGCCGCGCGACCAGCAGCACGAGCAATTCGGCGATCGTGAAGCCGATGAAATACGCACCGCCGTCACCGAGAAAAATCGACGCAGCCGGATAGTTCCAGATCGCGAAGCCGCCGATCGCGCCGATCATCGTGAGCGCGGTGCTCATCACGAGCAGATCGCCGACTTCATGCGCGACATAGCCGATCGAACCGAAGATCAGAATCGCCACGACGGCGGCGAGTCCGTTGAAACCGTCGATGATATTGACCGCGTTGGTGAGTCCGGCGACCGCGAGCACGGTGAGTCCGATCGCAATGGGCGTGACGGCGAGGATCGGATCGACGAGCGGCAGATCCACACGGCCGACGACGCCGTTGAGAATGAACGCGCCGAGCAGCGCGGCCAGCATCGCGCTCAGGAGCCGCGCCCGCACGCTCACGCGCTTGGTCAGGTCTTCGATCACGCCGCTTCCGAATGCGGGCGCTGCGCAAAGCAGCAGCAAAAGGGACTCGTCGCGCGGATTGCCGCCGAAGATCGCGGCGATGGGAAACGTCACGCAGGCCGCGACCATCAATGCGATGCCGCCGACCCGCGGAACCGGATGAGAATGGTTCTTTTGAACCCCGTTCAAATCATGATCCAGGGAAAGCGCCCCGTAGCGTCCCGCGAATCGAACTATAAGTAGCGTCATGCAGAAAGAACTGATGAAGCCAAGCGCAAGGTTTAACATTTTTTTCACTCACGAAGAGGGCGCATCTCTTTTCGAATATCAATACCCGAAAGCCTATGGTAGGTACAACCCCTGCCATTGTCCACGCATTTATGGCGCTTTAATGTGTGAAACCGAGCCTACTGCGATTTTATTGGGGCTTCCCCCGATTATTCATACAAACCCGAAATTAATAGCGCGTTAAAACACGGATTTCATATAAAGGACTTAATGCGCGCTTTTGAAATTCGCGCCTTGTCCGTACGCAAGCCCACCTTCGCGCGCATATTCTTGTGAGGGCCGGTACGTTTTTCCCTGCGTTAGAGCGCAGCGGGCCGGCGCTGCCGGCACAACAGGCCCGACGAGCCCGTCCCGGCGGGCGAAAAAATGTCCGCAAATCGAACCCAGGCTAAACCGGTTTTCTTCATAGAATTAGCAGTTCGATTAATAGCGATTATATGTGCGGTGCCGCGCATACAACAAGGCGGCCTATGCTACTTTTCGATTTGCTCAAATGGCCCGCATACTCGTTAAATTCTTAAAAGCGGGAAAGCGAACACTCGGTCGCTCTGAAAGGTTCGATAAACAACAAAAATCGTCTGTGGGAATTTCTCTTTTTTTGGGTCGTGTGTTTCAATACGACTGCAATGCCGGGGCGGGATTTTAACGGCCCTGAATGCAGGCCTGAATTCAAGAATAAGGAAATGATGTTTGCGCCCTTAGGGGTGCGCCGCAGGTGTTTCGATCCGCATCCGGTGCGCTTGCCGCGCCGGTCCCATAAGAGCCTGTAACGAGACGTTCTATGAAAGTTAAAAATCAGGCGTCAGCCGTAATGGCCGAGAGCGAGAAAGAGATCGAGCTAACGTCGATTCTCGAAACGCTGGGCCGTCACTGGAAGATGATCGCGGCGACCGTGGCGGTCGTCTTCAGCATCGGGGTGGTGTACGCGTATTTCTCGGCCCCGATTTATCAGGCCGGCATGCTCGTCAGAGTCGACGACTCGAGCAATGGACAGCCGGCCGACTCACGCGACATGGTTCGGACCGCGGCCACGCTGTTCGATCAGCGTGCGACGGCCGAAGGCGAGATCCAGGTCATCGGATCGAAGTTCGTGCTCGGTCCCGTCGTCGATGCGCTCAAGCTGTACATCCAGGCAGCGCCGCATCGCTTCCCGATCATCGGGGGCATGGTCGCCCGCATGAACGATGAAACGTCGACTCCCGGTCTCTTCGGCCGCGGCGGTTACGCATGGGGCGCCGAATCGATCGACGTGTCCGCGTTCGACGTGCCGAAGAAATACGAAGGCAAGGAATACACGCTGCGCTATCTCGGCAACGGCCAGTATCAGGTGCGCGGCCCGGGCGTCGAAACGGGCGTCGGCGGCCAGGTCGGCAGCGTGCAGCGTTTCGACACGGACGCCGGTCCCATCTCGCTGCTCGTGGGCTTCATCCACGGCGAGAAGGGCGTCGAATTCGATCTGACGCGTAACTCGCGCGTGTCCGCTATCGATCGTCTGCAGAATTCGCTGGCGATCGCCGAGCAGGGCAACAAGTCGGGCGTCATCAGCACGACACTGGAAGGCAAGGACCCGGTGCTCGTGGCGGCGACGATCAACGAACTGTCGCGCATGTACGTGAAGCAGAACGCCGATCGTCGCGGGATCAACGCCGAGAAGTCGCTCGAATATCTCGAGCAGCAGCTTCCCGACGCCAAGCGTCAGATGGAAACGGCCGAAGACAACTACAACGCGTATCGCAACAGCCGCACGCTGTTCAATCCGGACGAAGAAGGCCGCATCGTGATGCAGCAGGCTTCGCAAGCGGATGCGCAGTTGCTCGACCTGAAGCGCCGTCGCGCCGACCTGGCCGTGCACTTCTCGCCCTCGCACCCGAGCGTGGTGGTGATCGACCAGCAGATCGCGGCGACCGAGAAGTACATCAACGACCTGGCAGCGCGCGTCAAGGCGATGCCGCAGGCCGAGCAGGGCGCGCTTCGTTTGCAACGCGACGTGCGCATGAGCACCGACGTCTATTCGGCATTGCGCAACAACATTGAAACGATGCGCCTCATCAAAGCCGGCCGCACGCCGACGGTGGAGCTGCTCGACCACGCCGAAGTGCCCGAGCGTCCCGTCAAGCCGGTCAAGGCGCTGGTGCTCGTGATCGCGGCTGGTATCGGTCTGTTCCTCGGCATCGTGATGGCGTTCGCTCGCGACTTCCTGTTCAAGGGCGTGCTCGATCCGAAGGAACTGGAATCGAAGACGGGTCTTTCGGTATTCGCGACGATTCCGGACAGCGAGCGTCAGAAGGAACTCGCGAAGCGCATCGCCGAGAAGAAGCCGGAACAGCTCGCGCTCGCCTCGCGTTACCCGACCGATCCGGCTGTGGAAGGCCTGCGCATGATGCGCTCGTCCCTGCAGTACGCGTTGATGGATGCGCCGAACAACGTCGTGATGCTCGCGGGTCCGCTGCCCGGCATCGGCAAGTCGTTCGTCTCCGCGAACCTGGCGACGCTGCTCGCCGCCGGCGGCAAGCGCGTGCTGCTCGTCGACTGCGACCTGCGCCGTGGCCACCTGAACCAGTACTTCGGCCTGCCGCGCGGCAAGGGTCTCGTGGATGTCGTGAACGGTTCGGCCACGCTCGAAGAGACCGTGCATCGCTCGGTGCTGAACAATCTCGACTTCGTCCAGTGCGGCTTCTATCCGCCGGACCCGGCCGAGCTGCTTTTGTCGGACGCATTCACGGAATCGGTGAATCGCGCATCGGCGGAATACGACATCGTGCTGCTCGACGCACCGGCCATTCTGGCGGTGTCCGACACGGCGATCATGGCGCCCGTCGCGGGCTCGATCTTCCTGGTTGCGCGTTATGGGGATACGCGTTCCGGGGAAATCTCGGAGTCCGTGAAGCGGCTCGAACAATCGGGCGCAAGCGTCACCGGCGTGTTGCTCAACGGCTTCAAGGTGCACTACGGCAACTATGCCCAGGCGCGCCAGTACGGCGGCTACGCCTACGCTGCCTACAAGGCCGACAAGGAAGACTAGAGACTGACTCATCCGGCATTTGCTTCAGCTGGCCCCGAATCGAACAGCAGTACTAAATAAACGTCCTGAGTTGCATAACGAGGAGAAGTGAATATGTTCTCGCCGCAAGAGTTGAAACTCGGCATTGTCGGATTGGGCTACGTTGGCCTGCCGCTCGCCGTCGAATTTGGCAAGCGCCATCCCGTCGTGGGCTTCGATATCAATCGCGCGCGCATCAACGCGCTGCGCGAAGGGCGCGATGTCACGCTCGAAGTCGACGATGCCGAGCTGGCTTCCGCGACCTTCATGCAGTACAGCGCCGATGTAGAAGACCTGCGCAGCTGCACCGTGTTCATCGCGACCGTGCCGACACCGATCGATCACTACAAGCGTCCGGACCTGTCGCCGCTGATCGGCGCATCGACGACCATCGGCAGCGTGCTCAAGAAGGGCGACGTCGTCATCTATGAATCGACGGTTTATCCCGGCGCGACCGAAGAAGAGTGCGTCCCGGTGCTCGAAAAGATGTCGGGCCTGAAGTTCAACGAAGACTTCTTCGTCGGCTACAGCCCCGAGCGCATCAACCCGGGCGACAAGTCGCACCGCCTGCCGGACATCAAGAAGGTCACGTCCGGCTCGACGCCCGAAGTGGCCGATTTCGTCGACGAGCTCTATCGCGGCATCATCACGGCCGGCACGCACAAGGCGAGCAGCATCCGCGTCGCCGAAGCGGCCAAGGTGATCGAGAACACGCAGCGCGACGTGAACATTGCGCTGATCAATGAACTGTCGATCATCTTCAACAAGATGAACATCGACACCGAATCCGTGCTGCTCGCGGCCGGCACGAAATGGAACTTCATCCCGTTCCGCCCGGGCCTCGTCGGCGGCCACTGCATCGGCGTGGATCCGTATTACCTGACGCACAAGGCGCAGGCGATCGGCTATCACCCGGAGATCATCCTCGCCGGGCGCCGCCTGAACGACAGCATGGGCAACTATGTCGTATCGCAGCTCGTGAAGACGATGACCAAGCGCGACATCGCCATTTCGGGCGCGCGCGTGCTCATCATGGGTCTCACGTTCAAGGAGAACTGCCCGGACCTGCGCAACACGCGCGTGGTCGACATCATCGCCGATCTCAAGGAGTACGGCGTCCAGGTCGACGTGTACGACCCGTGGGTCTCGAAGGAAGAGGCGCATCACGAGTACGGCATCGATCCGATCGATCAGCCCGCCAAGGGCGTCTACGATGCGGTCGTGCTCGCGGTGGCGCACAAGCAGTTCGCCGATGAAGGCGCGGAAGGCATTCACGCCTACGGCAAGTCGCAGCACGTGCTGTGCGACCTCAAGTACGTTCTGCCGCCCGAGGCGAGCGACATGCGTCTCTGAGGTTCGGTGCATCGGCATTGACCGGTGCAGGCCGTCGCACAACATCGCCGCGGTTCGGCTCCCGGAATTTCGGGGGTTGCCCGCGGCGATGTCAACCGGACGTTCGGAGTTCGCAATGAAGATGCCCAAGGTAGTTCTGTACGCCAACACCGATTGGTATCTGTTTAATTTCCGGCTTTCGTTCGCTCGCAAACTGCGCGACGCGGGTTTCGAAGTCATTCTGTTGTCACCCGACGGCGAATACGGCCCGAAGCTGCGCGATCAGGGTTTTCGCTGGCATGCGGTGCCGATGAACCGGCGCAGTCTGAATCCGCTGCGCGAACTGGCGCTCGTGCTCTGGCTCGCGCGCTTCTTCCAGCGCGAAAAGCCGCAACTGGTGCACGGCTTCACGATCAAGAGCGCGGTGTACGGCTCGTTCGCGAGCAAGCTCGCAGGCGTGCCGGCGCGCGTGAACGCGGTCGCGGGGATGGGCTACGTCTTCACGAGCCGCGATCTGAAAGCGCGTATCTTGAAGCCGGTCGTGCGCACGGTGATGCGCTCGGCGCTGAACGGCCGCGACAGCATTCTCGTCCTGCAGAATCCGGACGACATCAAGCTGTTCGAAGCTGCGCGCATCGTCGAGAAGCAGTCGATTCGTCTGATCAAGGGATCGGGCGTCGATCTGACGCGCTTCAAGGTGCGCGAGGCGTCGCCGGACGATGCGGCCAAGCCGCTGCGCATTCTGCTGGCGGCGCGGCTCGTGTGGGACAAGGGCATCGAAGAATATGTGGAGGCGGCGCGCATGCTGCGCCGCGAGAATCGCACCGTGCGCTTCCTGCTCGCGGGTTCGCCCGACGACGGCAACCCGGCATCGGTGAGCACGGCGATGGTGCAGGGCTGGGTGAAGGAAGGGCTCGTCGAATGGCTCGGTCATGTGAGCGACATGCCGAAGCTCTTCACGGAAGTGGATGTGATGGTGCTGCCGAGCTATCGAGAAGGCTTGCCGAAAGCGCTGATCGAAGCCGCGGGCTGCGCGCTGCCGCTCATCACGACGGACGCGCCGGGCTGCCGCGAAGTGGTCAGCGAGTCGGGCGTGGATGGTTTGCAAGTGCCGGTGCGCGATGCACGCGCGCTCGCCGATGCGATCCGCCAGCTCGACGACGACCGCGCGCTCGCGAGAAAGCTGGGCCTCGCCGCGCGCGAGAAGGCACTGAAGAATTTCGACGAACGCATCGTCATCGAGAAGACGCTCGCCGTGTATCGCGAGCTGGTTCCCTCGATCGCGATCGAAGACGAGCGCCGCGAACACGCCGCGCCCGTCGGCAAATTTGGAGACTTTCATGTCTGATCGTTACGAATCGATCCGTCAACAACTGACGCGCACGCCGCAGAAGTGGCTCATTACCGGCGTCGCCGGGTTCATCGGCTCGAATCTGCTCGAAGCGCTGCTGAAGCTCGACCAGGACGTCGTCGGGCTCGACAACTTCGCGACCGGGCATCAGCGCAATCTCGATGAAGTGCGCTCGCTCGTGACGCCCGCGCAATGGGCGCGCTTTCGCTTCATCGAAGGCGATATCCGCAATATCGACGATTGCCGCACCGCGGTGACAGGCGTCGCGCACGTTCTGCACGAAGCGGCGCTCGGCTCGGTGCCGCGCTCCGTGAACGATCCGATCACGACGCACGAAGTCAACATCAGCGGCTTTCTGAACATGCTCGTCGCCGCGCGCGACGCGAAAGTCGAGAGCTTCACTTACGCCGCGTCGAGCTCGACGTATGGCGACCATCCGGGCCTGCCGAAAGTCGAGGATCGCATCGGCCAGCCGCTTTCGCCGTATGCGGTGACGAAGTACGCCAACGAGCTGTACGCTTCGGTCTTTGCGCGCACGTACGGGTTGAACGCCATCGGTCTGCGTTACTTCAACGTGTTCGGCAAGCGCCAGGATCCGGACGGCGCGTATGCGGCCGTGATCCCGAAGTGGACGGCCGCGCTCATCGACGACGAACAGGTGACGATCAACGGTGACGGCGAAACGAGCCGCGATTTCTGCTTCATCGACAACGTGGTGCAGATGAACATCCTCGCTGCGCTCTCCGAGCCGCAAGCGCGCAATCAGGTCTACAACGTCGCGGTCGGCGATCGCACGACGCTCAATCAGCTCTATGACGGCTTGAAGCGCGTGCTCGCGGATAACGGCGTCATCAACGAAGGCAGCCCGGTGTATGCGCCGTTCCGCGCGGGCGATGTGCGTCATTCGCAAGCGAACGTCGATAAGGCCGCGCAACTGCTCGGCTATGCGAGCGCCATTCCGCTCGCCGACGGACTCGCGATCGCGATGCCGTGGTACATCCGCTTTCTGTCGCAGCGCCGCGTGCCGGTCGAAGCCGAACTCGCGACGAGGCCCGCATGAAAATAGTCGTTTTCATCTACTCGATGCACGGCGGCGGCGCTGAACGCGTCACTGCCAATCTCGCGAACGAGTGGGCGGCGCTCGGCTGGGAAGTGACCGTCGTCACGCTGACAGCCGGTGAAGGCGATGTCTATCCGTTTCATCCGGGCGTGAAGCGCATCGAGCTGGGGCTCGCGGGCGGCGTCGAGGGCGGCGGCTTCGTGCGTACGCTGCTGTCGAACGCGAAGCGCGTGCGCGCGTTCCGCAAGGTGTTGCGCGAGACGAAGCCTACTGTCGCGCTCGGCGTCATGGCGACGGCCAACGTGCTCGCCGTGCTTGCGGGCATCGGGCTGCCGTACAAGATCATCGCGAGCGAGCACACGCATCCGCCGCGCGCGCCGCTCACGCCGTTCTGGGAGCGTCTGCGGCTCTTGACGTATCGCTTCGCGGACAAGGTCGTCGCGCTCACCGACGAAACCCGCGACTGGATCGAAACGCATTGCCGCGCGACAGACGTCAAGGTGATTCCGCCGCCGTTCACGCTGCCTATCGCGCGAACGAATCCGATCATCGAGCCGAAAAGCGTCGTGAAGGACGGGCGCAAGTTGTTGCTCGCGGTCGGACGGCTCTCACCCGAAAAAGGTTTCGACAGCCTCATCGATGCGTTCAGGAAGATTGCCGGCGCGCTGCCGCAATGGGATCTGGTGATCGTCGGCGAAGGGCTTGCGCGTGCGAGTCTCGAACGCCGTGTCGAAGAGGCGAAGCTGCGCGGCCGCGTGTTTCTGCCTGGCCGCGCGGGCAACGTCGCGGACTGGTACGAGCGCGCCGATCTCTACGTGCTGAGTTCGCACTTCGAGGGCTTCTCGATGACGCTCGTCGAAGCGATGGCGAGCGGCTGCGCGGCCGTGAGCTACGACTGCGATTCGGGTCCGCGCGTGATCGTCACGCACGGCATGAACGGCCTGCTCGTGAACCCGGTCGGCGATGCGAGCGCGCTCGCGAAGTCGCTCGAATCGCTGATGAAGGACGACGCAGAACGTCATCGCATGGCGCTGTGCGCGACGTCGGTCAACGACACGTTCGCGTTGTCGAAGACCATCGCACTGTGGCAGGAAGTGTTCGAAGAGTCGGGCGTGAAGGTGCCGCGTCGCGCGGAACTCCACGTTCCCGCAGCCGGACGATGAGGAGCCACGACCGATGAAGATCATGCTCGTGGTCAGTTCGATGGGAAGCGGCGGCGCGGAGCGCGTCGCGGCCTCGCTCGTCAATGCGTGGGCGCAACGCGGCGATACGGTGACGCTCGTCATCACGTATAGCGGCCGTGGCGCGTGCTTTTATCCGCTCGCGCCGAACGTGCGCTGCGTCTTCCTCGCCGATCGCGTGAAGGCCGGCGCGCGTATGCTGCAATATCCCGCGCGCTTTCGCGCGCTGCGTGCGCTGATCCGCGAAAGCGCGCCCGATGTGGTCGTGTCGTTCCTCTCGAACGTGAACATCACGACGATTCTCGCGACGCGCGGCCTCGGCATTCCGGTGATCGCGAGCGAGCACATCGATCCGTCCGCCGACGGCCGTTCGCAGCTCATGAGCCAGATGTGCCGCTTCGTTTATCCGAGCGCGGACCTGCTCACGCTGCTCACGGACAACATGGAGGCATCGTTCAGGAAGATGGTGCCGCGCGTGAAGCGCATCGAAGTGGTGCCCAATCCGCTGCCGGACGAGTTGTTGCTGTTGCAGCCCGAAACCATCGAGAAGAGCGCGCGCAAGCGGCTCGTCGCGGTCGGGCGTCTCAACACGCAAAAACAGTTCGATCTGCTGATCGATGTATTCGCGACGCTCGCGCCCGAGTTTCCGGACTGGGATCTGTGGATCTGGGGCGAAGGCCCGGAGCGCGCGGTGCTCGAAGCGCAGGTCGCGCAACTGAAGATGAACGAGCGCGTGCTGATGCCCGGCAAGACGACGACGCCTTGGGAAGAGATGGCGCGCTCGGATGCGTTCGTGCTGTCGTCGCGCTACGAAGGTCTGCCGATGGCGATGCTCGAAGGCATGGCGCTCGGCCTCGCGACGGTCGCGTTCGACTGCAAGAGCGGCCCGCGCGAACTCACGCGCGACGGCCAGGACGGTCTGCTCGTGCCTGCCGGCGACAAGGCCGCTCTGATCGATGCGCTGCGCCGCGTGATGTCGGACGAAGCGTTGCGCGCCGAGCTCGGACGCAAGGCGGCGGCATCGGTACGGCAGCGTTATTCGTCGCCGGCGATCCTGCGTCAGTGGGACGCGATCTTCGCGCAACTCGGCGCACGCTCGCGCGGCGGCGAAGGCAAGAGCACGGCTTATGCGCGTGCGGTGACGGGAGAGAAAGCGTAATGGTCGACCGGCGACAAGTGATCCGCTCGCTGCTGATGGGCGCCGTCGCCGGTGGAGCGGGCGTCGCCGGCTTCGACGCGCGCGCGGCGCAGAAACGCGATGTCGTCACCGACAAGTCGTTCGGCGTGAGGGGCGACGGCAAGACGAACGATCGCATCGCGCTGCAGCGGGCCATCGATCAATCCGTCGATTCGACCTTGCTCATCACGGGCAAGTGCCGTATCGACGACAAAGGGCTCGACCTGCGGCGCGATAGTCACCTGCGCTTCGCACCGGGCGCGTCGATCAAGCTGCTGCCGCACGATACGTCGTTCTATTCGATCTTCCGCATCTGGGACGTGAGCAACGTGCTCGTCGAGAACGCGGTGCTCGACGGTAGCAAGGAGCTTAATGCCGCGAAACCGGCGCTGCGTGAAAACGGTCACGGCATGGGCTTTTCGATTGCGGGAAGCACGGAGGTGACGCTCATCTCGCCGAAGACGATCGGCTGCTGGGGCGATGGCATCTATATCGCCAACAGCTACAACGTCGCGTTTAAGTACAGCAGCGGTATTCGCGTGGTGAATCATCATGCGGACCGCTGCCGCAGACAAGGCGTGTCGATCATCAGCGGACGCAACATCGTGTTCGAGAATCCGCTGTGGGAGAACATCGGCGGCACGCAGCCGGAAGCGGGGCTCGACGCGGAGCCGAACAGCAACGCCGATATTCTCGAGAACATTCGCATCGTCAATCCGACGACGCGCAATTGCCGGTACGGGATCATCGTCTGGCTGGAGGAGATCGTCGGGCCGATGCCCAAGCATGTCGATATCGGCATCACGAATCATCGCGACGAAGGCGCGAGCGATGCCGCGTTCGCCGTGTCATCGCTCAAGCTGAATGGGCGCAAGGTGTCCGGGCAGATCGCGAGTCATTCGCCGACATGGGTGAGTCCGAAGATGTCGACAGTGGAAAGCATCGATTACGACAAGGCGGGACCGAAGATCATCGTCACCAACCTGAGGCTCGTGCCATGAAAGCCGCGCCCACACACAATAACTAAAGCGGAAAAAAGGCCAATACGATGCAAGCAACGACAATGAACAATACGGCGCAGCAAAGCGCACAGAGCGCGCAGAGCGAACCGATACGACGCATGACCGGATTCGCGTACTTCATGACGCCATCCGGCTGGGCGTTCCTTGTGCTCGCGGCCACGGCGCTCTCGATCGTCGCGTTCCGCGAGCGCAGCGTCGGCCTGATCTTCGACCAGGAAGCGTACATCCAGTACTTCCGCTCGACCGACTGGCACTGGCTTGTGCAGTTCTATCAGAACCGCGAGTCGGATATGGGCTTTCTCATCAGCCTTATCACGGAAGAACTGGGCTGGCGCTCGTGGGTCATCCTCCTCAATGCGTTCGGCGTGTCGCCCGAAGGCGGCATCCGCATTACGGTGGTGCTGCTTAACCTGGTCGTGATGTATTCGCTGTTGCAGACGCGCAGGCCGCTCATCGGTCTCGTTCTGTGGCTCGTGATTCCGTATGCGCTCGCTACGGTCGGTCTGTTCCAGATCCGCCAGGGCTTCGGTCTGGCCATCGCGATGCTCTTCGCGCTGCGCTTCAATAAGCCGACCATCGGCATGGGGCTCGCGAGCTTCGTGCACACGACCTTCGCGGTGCCTACAGCGTTCCTGATGACCGCCGGTTTCATCGGCGAGCAAAGGAAAGCGCGCGCGCTCGTCGCGGTGAGCGTGGTGGCGATCGTGCTTGCGTCGGCGGCGAAGTTTCTGTTTGCGACCTACGGCGGCCGTCGTATCGACGAGTACTCGGGCTATCAGGAAAACTTCACGATCAAGCTGCTGTCGCTGCTGCTGTTCTACACGATGGCATCGGTCATGGTGCTCTACTCGACGTGGCGCGCGCAGGATACGCAGCGTCAGCGCGCATTCACGCGGCTGTCGATCATGCATGTCGGACTCTTCGTGTATCTCGTCGTTGCGTTCTTCGTGTTTCCGTTCGCGAAGGGCCGCGTCTGGTATTGCGTGCCGCTGCTGCTGCCGTTCCTCGCGCCCGAGATCAAGTTCAAGAACGCGATGGTTCTGGTCATCACCTTCGGCGTGTTCGTGGCCGTCGCAGCCGACGCCACGAAGAGTTATTTCGAAGGCGTCTATCACTACTTCCTGATGCCCTGACGACGATGTCCTACTTCCTGATTTCGCTCGATTTCGAACTGATGTGGGGCGTGCGCGACCATCGCTCGATCGCCACATACGGAAAGAACATTCTCGGCGTGCGCGAGGCGATTCCGGCGATGCTCGACATCTTCACGAAGTATCGCGTGAAGGCGACGTGGGCGACGGTCGGCATGCTGCTGTTCGATAACAAAAAGGACCTGCTCGCGAATCTGCCCGACGTCCGGCCGACTTATACCGATACGAAGCTGAGTCCATACGCCAACGGTTATCTCGATTCGATCGGCGATAACGAAAAGAGCGATCCGTACCACTATGGTCTGTCGCTCGCGCGTCGGATCGTCGATACCGAAGGCAGCGAGCTCGCGAGCCATACGTTCTGCCATTACTACGCACTCGAAGCAGGGCAAAACAAGGCGCAGTTCGCCGCCGACATGGAAGCATCCGTCGCATCGATCCGGCGTCTCGCCGATCCGCCCGCGAGCATCGTGTTTCCGCGCAATCAGGTGAACAACGCGTATCTGTCGGTGTGCGCGGAGCAAGGGCTCGTCGCGTATCGCGGCACGGAGCGCAGCTGGATGTATCGCGAAACCTCGCGCGCCGATGAAGCGGCGATGCGCCGCGCGGCGCGTCTCGTCGATACGTACATCAATATCTCAGGCGATCACGCGTTCGATCCGCGCCCGGCTCGCGGACTCATCGACGTGCGTTCGAGCCGCTTCCTGCGTCCATATGCGCGCAACAAGCGCGCGCTCGAATGGCTGCGCATCCATCGGATCAAGCAGTCGATGACGTCGGCGGCGCGCACGGGGCGTTCGTTCCACTTGTGGTGGCATCCGCATAACTTCGGTGCGAATCTGGCCGAGAACCTCGGCGTCCTCGAAGCGGTGCTGAAGCATCACGTGTACTTGAGAGAGACCTACGGCATGCAGCCCGCGACCATGGCGGAAGTCGCGCGGGCGACGCAATCGGAAGAAAGCCGGCTTGCGGAGATGGAATTCGGTTTGTTCGTATGACGAAGTAATCAGGAAAGACAAGACGCTAGAAAATAACCCGCACGGCGGGCGCGATGCAATGGCGATGTCCATTGCATCGCGCTGGCGCGTGCGCGGCAAAAAAGAAGTTCTTGGGGGAAGCGCGATGAACTTTCGTAACGACATCAACGGCCTGCGCGCGTTCGCGGTTCTCGCGGTCGTCCTTTTCCACTTCGATGTGCCCGGCTTCAAAGGCGGCTTTCTCGGCGTCGACGTGTTCTTTGTGATCTCCGGTTATCTGATGACGAGCATCATCTTCAGACGCCTTTCGAAGGACAGGTTCTCGGTGCTCGAATTCTATGGCGATCGAGCGCGGCGCATCATTCCGGCGCTCGCGTTTCTTTGCTTCGCGCTCGGTGTGTTCGGCTGGCTGATATTCCTGCCTTCCGAGTTTCGCGCGTTCGGCAAGGCGGCGGGATCGAGCCTCGGCTTCTTTTCGAACATCGTTTACTGGCGCGAAGCGGGTTACTTCGATACGCGCTCGCATCTGAAATGGCTGCTGCATACGTGGTCGCTTTCCGTCGAGTGGCAGTTCTATCTGCTGTATCCGCTCGGCATTCTGCTCGTGCGCAAGCTCTTCGGGCGACGCGGGACGAAGATGGCGCTCGTCGGCGCCGCGCTCGTTTCGTTCGCGGCGTGCGTCTATCTCTCCGATCCGACGAAATGGCCGACGGCCGCGTTCTTCCTGCTGCCGACGCGCGCATGGGAAATGATCGCGGGCGGGCTCGTCTATCTGTTCCCGTTGACGGCGGGCAGGCCCGTGCGCCGCACGCTGGAATGCATCGGCCTCGCGATGATCGCGTACGGCGCGGTCATGTTCAACGAGAACAACGAATGGCCGGGCTACCTCGCGCTCGTGCCGGTGCTCGGCACGTCGTTCGTGATTCTCGCGGCGCGCAGGCATTCGATCTTCACGGGCAATCCGCTCGCGCAGTTCATCGGCAAGATTTCGTACTCGGTCTATCTCTGGCACTGGCCGTTCGTCGTCGCGCTCACGTACTTCGACAGGGAAGGTTCGCTGCGCTGGCGCGCGGCCGCGATCGCGGGCGGCTTCGTGATGGGCTATCTGTCGTATGCGCTCGTCGAGTCGAAGACCAGGAAGCCGCCGGCGCGAGACGAGGCGCGCGCCTTTCCGCGCTTCATCACGCTGCGTCCGATTCTCGCGTTCACGCTGCTGCTGGCAATCGGCGGCGGCAGCATCTATGCGAGCCAGGGCGTGCCGAATCGCTTCGACCGTTCGGTGTTCATCGCCGATAGCGAGACCTACGACACGAATCCGCATCGCACGAAGTGTCACATGATGATCGATCCGTGCGATGTCGCGAACAAGCAGAAGGAGAGCCGCGTCGTGGTGCTCGGCGACAGTCACGCGGAAGCGATCGCCGAAGCGGTCGTCGACGCCGTGCCGAACGGCAAGCCCGATGATGTGCTGCTCATCACGATAGAAGGTTGCCCGACGATCTACGGCATTCGCCGCGGCAATGGCGATTGCTTCGATCAGGACCGCAAGTACATCGATATCCTGAGCCGCGATCAGAGCGCGAAGACGCCGGTCATCATCGCGAATCACTGGTCGCAGTACTGGTCCGGTCCGACGATGGACGACTTCGCGTTCGTCAATCCGGAGCAGCCGGCGCAGACATCGACGCCGTTCACGACGGAGTTGTATCGCGAGCACTTGCTATCGACCGTTTGCCGCATCTCGAAGATTCGCCCGGTCTATCTCGTCGAACCGATTCCCGAGTTCGACTTCAACGTGCCGCTGACGCTCGCGCGCGAGAAGATGCGGGATCCGAAGGCGCCCGATCTGTCGATCACCATGTCGGATTACGTTCAGCGCAATGGCGCGTTGCTGCAGGCGATGCATCAGGCACACGATCAATGCGGCATCCATCTGCTCGACCCGCGTCCGTTCCTGTGCCCGGACGGCAAGTGCATGGGCTCGCACGATGGCCGGCCGCTTTACTCCGACTTCCATCACATGAGCGAATACGGCAACCGCTTCCTCGTGCCGATGTTCCGGCGCGTATTCGAACAAGGTTGAAAGCAGGTGCTTATTGCGGCGTGCCGGTATCGTGCTGCGCGTCGTTGCCGGTGAACGGCGGCGCATAGCGCGTCCAGAAGATATAGCTCGCGAGCACCGCGATCGCGCCGATGCCGGTCGCGAGCAGCACGCCCTGCGCGCCGTAGTAGCGCACGAGAATGACGTTGCCGATGATCTTCGTCGCGAAGCCGATCAGCGAAATGACGGAGATCGCGCGATAGCGTGTCTCGCTCGCGAACAGCTGCACGAGCACGCACATGCCGAAGTAGAACGGCACTTGCAGCAGCCCGTAGCGAAAGAGCGTGGTGACGGCGATGGTGTCGTCGGCCGTGAACGCGCCTTTCTGAAACAGCAGCTTCACGACGTACGGCGCGAGCGCATACGCGAGGATGCTGCCGGTCAGGCCCAGTACGGTCATGATGCCGGACCACTTCAGCGCGGTGCTGCGTGCGCGCGCATGATCGCCGCGATGAAGAATCTCCGCGAGAATCGGCAAGGTCGCGCGCGTGATCGCAAGCGCGCCCATGCTGAGCACGAGCGAGAGCAGCCGGTTCGCGTAGCCGAGCGTCGCGATGGCGCCGTCGCCTTGCTGCGCCATGAAGTACTGATCGATCGGAAGCCACAGACTCGCGACGACCGCGCCGATCGTGAGCATGCCCATCGAGCGGATCGTCGATGGCCACTGCTTCGCGCGCATCGAAACGCGCGGCCGGGCGGGCATCGTGTCGGCGCGCCTGGCGAGCACGCGCAGCCACGCGGCCTGCACGACGAAGCCGAGCGACGTCCCCATGACGAGCGGAAAAATCGATTCGTTGTTGCGCGCGGCAAGCACGAAGACCAGCAGGCCGATGGCCGGCACGCATTCGAGCAAGGTGTTGATGTGCTTGCCCGACGCCTGCAGCCGCGACGACGAAATGCAGATCGTGAAGGTCAGCACGCCGACCGGCGTCATGCTGATGATCATCGCGCGGCACATGTCGCGTGTGGACTCGGCGAGACTGCCCGCGATGACATCGGCGAGATAAGGCCAGAAAAGCCATAGCAGAAGCGACGAGCCGAGGCCGAGCACGAGGCCCACGCCTTCCAGCTCGCCGAGAAAACCGTTGCGCTGCGACTTGTCTTCCTGAAGCGAGACGAGCGCGGGAACGAGCAGCACGGCGAGCACGTTCGTGAGCATCGTCGGCAGCCAGGTGACGAGCGTGAGCGCGAACTGATAGGCGTCGACCGTGCCGCTGATCCCGTAGCGATACGCGATCGCCATTTCCTTCGACGCGCCGATGCACTTCCCGGCGATCACGAAGATCAGCAGGACGACCGCGCTTCTTGCGATTCTCTTGTGATCCTGATGCACGCCGCCGAGACGTCGTCTCACCGATTGCACTGCTGCGCTCAGCACGGGTCCTCCTGCGTGGGAGCCTTTCGCCGCATGGCCTGACGTCGAAACGAAAGCGCCATGCGACAGAAATCACGCGAAGGCCCGCGGCTTTCGCGTGAGAGAGGAGAGCGTGCACCAAAACGGGCGGCGTGACTGTTCGCTAAGGCACCTCGCCATGCCGAAGCCGGTCCTTCATACCGCGCCTGTCTGCCACGGACGCATGATGTAGCGCGCCGCCCGCTCGGGCGTGGCGTCGTCGGTCAGAATGCGCGCCGGGCAGCCGGCCACCGTGACGTTCGGCGGAATATCCTTCGTCACGACGCTGCCCGCGCCGATCGTCACGTTGTCGCCGATGGTCACGTCTTCGATGATGCAGACGTTCGGCCCGATATACACGTTGTTGCCGATGGTCGCCGCCTTGCCGTGATTCGATCCGATGGTCACGCCCTGCGAGATGTTGCAGTTCGCGCCGATGACCGCCGTCGGGTTTACCGCGATCGTGCCGATATGACTGATATAGAAGCCCGGCCCGATGCGCGTGCGCGGACTGATCACGAACCCGAAGCGGCGCTGCTTCAGACGCACGATGTGGTTGAGCACGAGGCGCATGGGCCGCGACGACGCGGCGCTCGCGAGGCGCAGCCAGAACATGTAGTTGAACCCTTCGTTCAGCATCAGTTGCTCGAGAAGGAGCATGACGCTGTACTCGCCCGTATAGCGATAGAGATCGCTTTTGATCAGATCAAAGGTTTTCATCGCGGTGTATCCGCTGGTCGTGTGATTTCTTGTAATACCTCCGGCCGGAATCGGCCGTTCCCCCAACTGTGCTGAGCGCACCAAATCCGAGACTAGTCTTTCTGTCCAACCGGATCAGTGCGAAACGGAACATATGTCCGGCTGGCAATCGAAACGATTCCAACTTTCGCCTGTTTTGTCTGTTGAATAAACCGGTTTCTTTAATCAGATCATTAGCGTTTCGCTCGAATCCCAGGCTGCGCGCGGGATTCAGCGGAAAATGATCCGATTCGTAAAAACCCGATAAGGGTAAGCCCTGTAGGGTCTTTCGTCTTTTGAATGAAAAAAGTTTTTGGACCGCACTTACAAAATCCGATTCGTCGGATGAAATCGTTTAAGACGGTGCTTACTTGAATGTAATGTTGGGACTGCAACCGTGCAGAAGCGGCAATTTTGGTGCGCGTCTGGATAATCGTCGGCGGATTGACCGGTCAATAAGGCGAAATAATCGGCGGATCGTTGCTCGTTTCGGCATACGAAAGGCGCTCTGCAAGCCCCACCGGGCCTTCCGAGGCGATCGGTCGCGCTCTCGGCGGGTGAACGTTCGTGTCGTTATAATCGATTCTTCAGATGATTATTAGTCATCGTACCTCAACTGGTTTGAAGTGGTGTTATTCATCTACCGTATTAACATTAAAAAAGCGGTAGATTAATTTACTCGCCGCCGATTAAAAGCGGAAATGCACAGCAATAAAGACGCGAAAAAGCAAAATAATAAGTTACAAGCGTACATTTTGTAACAAGCGCCGGGTAGAAACGCCTCGTAACAATCTGTAGGATTTAAAAAAGACGGTAATTACTGCCGTCAGACTTCAGCGCTTCATCAGCCCGTTCGCGGGCCAATCAAGCGCGGGGTTGAGTGGGTACTTCCGGATTATCTGGCTCTCCCGACTCTGGTTCGTCCAATCCCGAAGTCGTCATGTTTTTCGCCGAGATGCCTTTCGGAGTCGCCGTGTGCGGCTGTCGAGCGCTGAGCGGCGCAATCGTTTGCGCCTGCTGAATTTGCGTTGGTCATCTCACGCCCATAAAGAAACGTTGCGTGCGGCCGTAGTCGCATGAACGGGTCCGCCCGTCGACAACGCACAACCAACTCGGAAAGACAATGCTTTCGAACAACACTCAGGCAGACACCCAGGCAGACAACACCGTCGTCGACACGCGTATCGCAACCCGTCGCAAACTCCTGACCTCGCTTATCGCGGGTAGCGGCGCGTTTGTGCTCGCCGCATGCGGCGGCGGCAGCGACAGCGCGGCCCCCGATTCGGTCGCCGATCGCTGGAGACGCCGTAACACCGGCAGCGGCGCCTCGACGGCGACGCCCGCGAGCTCGGCTTCGTCGGCAAGCGCCACGACGACCGCCAGCGCTCCGGCCGCGGCAAGCTCGACGAACGCCGCCAGCACGAACACCGCAGGCACCATCAACGCATCGTCGTTCGGCGTGAAGGCCGACGGCTCGACCAACGACCGCGCCGCGCTGCAAGCCGCCATCGACGGTTCCGTCGGTCAGATTCTCCTGATCTCGGGCCAGGTCCGCATCGACACGACGGGTCTCAAGCTGCGCACGAACACGCACATCCGCTTTGCGTCGGGCGCTTCGATCAAGCTGCTCCCGCACAACGCCGACATCTACCAGATGATGCTCATCGAAGACGTGAGCAACGTCATCGTCGAAAACGCGTACCTCGACGGCAGCAAGGAGCTGAACTCGGCTTCGGGCGGCGAGCACGGCATGGGCTTCTCGATCATCGGCGCACAGAACGTGCACCTGATCGCGCCGACCACGATCAATACGTGGGGCGACGGCATCTACATCAACGATAGCCAGAGCAAGAAGAACACGCCGACGTACAACCTCGTCGTCGACAACCACAAGGCCGACGGCTGCCGCCGTCAGGGTGTGTCGATCATCTCGGGCGACACGATCACGTTCAACAGCCCGATTTGGCAGAACATCACCGGCACGGCGCCGGCTTGCGGTCTCGACTTCGAACCGAACGACAACTCGGCCGTGTTCAAGAGCATCACGATCAACAGCCCGACGACGGCGAACTGCAAGGGCGGCGGCATCAACGTGTGGTTCGGCTCGCTGCCGGGTCCGATCAGCAAGACGGTCACGATCGCGATCAACAACCACGTCGACACGACCAGCCCGGGCGGTTCGTTCGCGGTTCAGGGTCTGTCGCTCGACGGCTACATCGTCAACGGCCAGATCAGCAGCACGAATCCGAAGTGGAAGTACCCGCTGATCGTCGAGCAGTGGGACAACGCGGGTCCGCGCATCAACGTGCAGAACCCGACGATCGTCAAGTCGTAATCGGCGATGAAATGAAAAACGCCATGCGGATGAATTTTCCGCATGGCGTTTTTTGCTTTTCCGCGCCGCCTACTTGAGCCAGTTGAGATTCACGGAATTGGCGATCGCCTGCAGCCCCGCCTGATTCGGATGCAGATGGTCGCCGCTGTCGTACGCACCGAGCATGACAGGCGGATTGGCCGGATCGCCGAGCGCGGCGGCCTGATCGAGCACGGCGTCGCAGCCGCTGTCGGGCGTCGCGACGAACGCGTTCACCGCTTGCCGCGTCGCTTCGATGTCGGCCGTCCACGGCGACACGCCCTCGAACGGCGTGAGCGTCGAGCAGATCGCCTTGACGCCCGCCGCGTGCGCGCTCTGCGTCAGTTGCGCGAACGCGCTGTTCAGGCGCGCGGCCGTCGGCGGCGATCCGCCGATCAGGTTGTTGACGGCATCGTCGGAAATGATGACCCACTTGACGTTGTACTTGTCGAGCACGTCGCGCTGGAAGCGCGTGAGGCCGGCATCGCCCGCGTCGTTCGTGAAGAAATCGTTGCCGGCGATACCCTGATTCAGCACGCCCACCGTCATGCCCGCCTGCTGCAGACGCGCGGCGAGCAGGTTGGGCCAGCGGCCGTTCGTGTTCGGCGGCGAATCGATGCCGTCCGTGATCGACGCGCCGAACGCGACCACCGCGCCCGTCGCACTGGCGTTCTGCACGACGACGTCGGTGAGGAAGTAATACGACTGCGCGCCGAGCGCGTTGACCACGCCGCCCGCGAATTCGGTGTCGGCGCTGACATCGCCGGGCGCGACGTACACGTCCTGCAGGCCTTCGGCGTGACCGGTGGTTTCCGATGGCGTCTGCTGCGGGAGATAGGCGCTGACGACGATGTCCGACATCGCCGGCACCGCGATCGCGATCGGATCGCTCATCTCCGTCTTGCCGGGCGGAATCGTCACGAAGGGCTGACCGTTGAAGGTGACGGCCCTGTCGCTGCCCGGCACGGTGCGTTTGCCGTCGGCGCGCAACGCGACGCGCACGTCGCCGATCACGAGCGGCTCGCTGCCGTACTGATTGGAAAACTGGACGCCGGCGGCCGTCCCGCCGATGCTCGTGTGCACGATCTGCCGGATCGTCTGATTATTGAAGCCGCCGCCGCCGACGATCATCGGCGCGGTGCTCCAGGTGCCGGTCCACGGCAGGGTAGCGCTGACGTTCTGCGCAAAACTCGACGACGTAAGCGGCAAGGCGAGCGCGGTGGCCACGAGGGCTCGCTTGAGGCGAGGAAATCGCTTGTTCAACTTGTTCTCCGAAACCAGCCTGGAATGAGATAGACGTCTCGCAGTGCGCGAGACTTTTGGCGGGCGCATGTGGCCACAGCGCGCCGGGGTGCGCGGCGAAATCTTTGAATGCGTTTGTTTCGCCTTGGTGAATCGGAGCACCATTTGTGCGCGTGCTCTGTGCGCGCGCGCTCATTTCGGCCGATAGGCAAGTCTTTCGTCGCTAGCTCGCAACTAACTGTCTACGCAAGCCCGCCTTTGTTCGCGGGCGGCGTAAGCGTTTACGGTTGCACGTCGGAAGCGGGCGCCGGAGAGCTTGCAGTTTCGCCGGGCGTGGGCAGGATCGGCGGCATCGTCGTAAACACTGGCGGTTGCGGCGGCTCTTCGGTCACTTCGGCGGCGGGCTCCGAAGGCGGCCGCTTCGGACGCACCGGATGCTGCGCCGCCGTCTGCGCGGTTTTCGGCTTGCCCGGCTTCGGCGCTTTCGAGAACGTCTCGTCGAACCAGGTTTTTGCGTTCGTGAGCATCGTTTGCCACATGCCCGGCGCTTCCTGCGTATCGAAGCGCGCGCGGGCATCGATCAGATGCGAACGCAGCGAACGCTGCATGAAGTCGCCGACGATCGGCAACGCGCTGTGCGCGCCTTGGCCCCAGTAATCGCTGCGCAGCGTGACGCGGCTGTCGTTGAAGCCGACCCACGCGCCCGCGACGAGTTGCGGATGCATCAGGATGAACCAGCCGTCGGCGTTGTCCTGCGTAGTGCCGGTCTTGCCCGCGACATCCGCGCGAATGCCGAAGCGCGTGCGGATCGTCGTGCCGGTGCCGCGGTTGATGACGTCGCGCATCACATCGACGAGCTTGCGCGTCGCATCGACGGACAGCGCGCGCTCGGGCGTGCTCTCGAACTGCGCGAGGACTTCGCCGACCTTGTTCTCGATGCGCGTGACGAGCAGCGGCTCCATATAACTGCCGTCGTTCGCGATCGTGCCGTACGCCGACACCATTTCCCTCAGCGTCACCGGGCTCGTGCCAAGCGCGAGCGACGGCACCACGTCGAGATGACTGTCGCGCACGCCCATGTCACGCGCGAGCCGCGCGACGCGTCCCGGACCGACTTGTTCCATCAACTGCGCGGTGATGCGGTTCTTCGAATACGCGATGCCGTCGCGCAGGCTCACGGGACGGCCCGACGGCGGCGAGTCGTCGGTCGGGCGCCAGATTTCGTCGCCGCGAATCGGGATTTCGACGGTCTGATCGACGATCGTATCGGCCGGCTTCGCGCCGCGCTCGAACGCCGCGCCGTAGACGAAAGGCTTGAAGGTCGAGCCGGGCTGGCGGCGCGCCTGCGCGACGTGATCGAACGGATCCTGCGTGAAATCGCGGCTGCCGACCCACGCCTTGATCTGCCCGTTGCGCGGATCGAGCGCGACGAACGCGGCCTGCACGCGCGTCTTGTCCTCGCACAGCGCCTGCATGAAGGCGCGGTCCGAGCCGAGTTTCTTGATGGCGTCGGCGTCGTTCGCGCCGCCCGTGCGCAGCGCGCGGTATGCGTCCGTCTCGCGGATGAACGCGTGCCCGAGATCGGCGTTCGCGTTCGCGCAACCGGCGCGGCCGCCCCACGCCGCGTTGGCGATCGATTGCAACTGGTTGCCCTGCAGCGCGAGCGCGTTCGTCGCCATCGCCTGCAGACGCGAATCGATGGTCGTGCGCACGACGAGGCCATCGGAATAGATGTTGTAGTCGTTGTCGTCGGCCCAGCCGATCAGCCATTTGCGCAACTGCTGCGCGAAGTGCGGCGCGCGGCCGGGCTCTTCCGTCTGCCGCTCGAAGTCGATGCGCAGCGGACGTTTCTTCAGCGCGTCGAGTTTGGTCGCCGGCAAGTGGCCGAACTTGACCATCTGCCCGAGGACGATGTTGCGCCGGTCGAGCGCGCGCTCCGGATTGATCACCGGGTTGTAGTAACTGTTGCCCTTCAACATGCCGATGAGCGTCGCGCTTTCGAGCACGTCGAGCTGGCCAGCGGATTTGTCGAAGTAAGTGCGCGCGGCCATTTCGATGCCGTACGCGTTGTACAGGAACGGCACCGTGTTCAGATACGTTTCGAGAATCTCGTCCTTCGAATAGAGCGCTTCGATCTTGAACGCCGTGATCGCTTCCTTCAGCTTGCGCGTGAGCGTCTGCGAGCGGCCGATTTCCTCGGGATACAGATTGCGCGCGAGCTGCTGCGTGAGCGTCGAGCCGCCTTGCCGGTCGCCCGAGAACGTGCGCAGCGCCGCGCCCGCCGTGCGCCGGAAGTCGATGCCGTGATGCTGATAGAACCGCCGGTCTTCGGTCGAGATGAGCGCGTCGATCACCTGCGGCGAAATCTGTTTGAGACTCACCCATTCGCGATGCGTCGGCTTGAATTCGGCGAGGAGCTTGCCGTCGGCGGAATAGATCTGCGCGGGCTGATCGACTTTTGCACGGCGGATATCGCGGATACCGGGCGTGAACGGAATCAGCACCAGCACATAGATAAGGAAGAGCGCCGGCAGAAGGAGCAGCGAACGCGCACGCAGATGCGGACGCAGCCGCGACGCGAGGCGAGCCAGAATCGCCTTGGCCCAGGCTTTGAAATCAGACGCGGTCACAACGAAACGGGATGCCCGGACATGGAAAACCCTGAATCGTAGCGTAATTTTTCAGCAGGTCTTTCGCAAAAGTGTCGCCGACGCTACACCGCCCGCGTTCCCGCCGATTCGCCGATTGGAAACGCCGTCGTCGAAAGCACCTCACGCAACACGACGAACGTGCGGATCTGCCGCACGCCCGGCAGATAGAGCAGCTTTTCGGCGTGGAGCCGGTTGAAGCTTTCGCTGTCGCGCGTGCGGATCAGCATGAAGAAGTCGAATTCGCCGGTCACGACGTGGCATTCCATGCAGCCGGGCACTTTCTGAGCGGCTTTCTCGAAGGCGTCGAAGGAATCGGGCGTCGAGCGGTCGAGAATCACGCCGATCAAGACGAGCATGCCGGCATCGAGCGCTTTCGGATCGAGCAGCGCGACGGTCGCGCGGATCAGCCCCGCTTCGCGCAGCCGCTCGACGCGCCGCAGACACGCGGGCGGACTCAGATTGACCTTCTCCGCGAGCGCGACGTTCGAGATCGACGCATCGCGCTGCAACTGACGCAGGATCGCGCGATCGACGCGATCGGTCTGGACGCTTGCCGGATGCGGGTTTGGAGCGGATGCGGTTTTTTTCATTGCTTCAACAGGCTCTTGTGCGAAATAAAAGTTAGCGAACAGCGTCTCGCGTCCAAAAACGTTAGGCCGAACGGCATTTTTTCGCAACCCGATCCGTCGCGAGAATCTCTACGATTCTGTCCATGCAGTCCCACCATCACGAGGATGCCGACATGAATCTGCAACGTTTTCCCCGCTATCCGCTCACGTTCGGACCGACGCCCATTCAGCCGCTCAAGCGCCTGTCCGCGCATCTCGGCGGCAAGGTCGAGTTGTATGCGAAGCGCGAGGACTGCAACAGCGGCCTCGCGTTTGGCGGCAACAAGACGCGCAAGCTCGAATATCTGATTCCCGAGGCGATCGCCGAAGGCTGCGACACGCTGGTTTCCATCGGCGGCGTGCAGTCGAATCAGACGCGCCAGGTCGCGGCGGTCGCGGCGCATCTCGGCATGAAGTGCGTGCTCGTGCAGGAAAACTGGGTCAATTACTCCGATGCCGTCTATGACCGCGTCGGCAATATCCAGATGTCGCGGATGATGGGCGCGGACGTGCGCCTCGTCGCCGATGGCTTCGATATCGGCATCCGCAAAAGCTGGCAGGACGCGATGGAAAGCGTGCGCGCGGCGGGCGGCAAGCCGTTTCCGGTGCCGGCGGGTTGCTCGGAGCATCCGCTGGGCGGCCTCGGTTTCGTCGGCTTCGCGGAGGAAGTGCGCGCGCAGGAAGCGGAGCTGGGCTTCAAGTTCGACTACATCGTCGTGTGCTCGGTGACGGGCAGCACGCAGGCGGGCATGGTGGTCGGCTTCGCGGCGGATGGGCGCGCGCGGCTCGTGATCGGCATCGATGCATCGGCGAAACCGGAGCAGACGCACGAGCAGATTCTGCGGATCGCGAAGCACACGGCGGAACTCGTCGATCTCGGCCAGGACATCACGCGCGACGACGTGATTCTCGATACGCGCTTCGGCGGCCCCGAATACGGCCTGCCGAACGAAGGCACGCTCGAGGCGATCCGTCTGTGCGCGCGGCTCGAAGGCGTGCTGACCGATCCCGTCTACGAAGGCAAATCGATGGACGGCATGATCCAGATGGTGCGCAACGGCGAATTCCCCGAAGGCTCGAAAGTGCTCTACGCGCATCTCGGCGGGGTGCCCGCGCTCAACGCGTACAGCTATCTGTTTCGCAACGGCTAGAACGCGCTGCGGAATGCGTCGAACAATGCGGCGACGCGTTCCGACGTATCCGCTTCGAAGACTGGCATGCGCGAGCCGAGCATGTGCGTGAGGATCGGCGGCGCGGGATCGCCGGGGCGCAGGATCGCGAGAATCTGCGCGCGGAGGTTTTCATCGACGAGCGCGGCCGTGTCGCGGCCGAGAAGCGCCGCGCCCGCGATATCCGGATCGTGTCCGTGGCGCTCGACGAGATCGAAGGCATCGGCATAAAGACGATCGAGGTTGCCGGCTTGAGCGTAACGCGCCATCAGAAAGAGCAGGTCGATCGCGTCCTTGCGGTCGGCGGCGTGCCGGTCTTGCCACGCGACGATCTTCAGCATTGCCTGCGCGGGCAGCGAAGCGACCGGCACGACGAGATCGCGCGTGACGCGCACGGCGAGCGCCGCATCGAGCGCCTGGCGAAAACCCGCGACGTTCATCCGCACCGAACCATCCGGCGGCCACGCGATTTCGCCGTGCGCGTCCTGCACGCCGCCGAAGGGCACGATATCGAGCCACGTGCGCTCGCCGGTCTGCGGCGCGTTGAAATTCAGCCGATGCGCCGAGCCTTTCGGCGCGGTGAAATGCCCCGACGCGACGAGCGCTTGCCGCAGCGCGTCGTGGCCGGTCCAGCTTTGAATCGAGATGCCGATATCGACGTCGGCGGTGGCGCGCGTCGCCTCGATGTCGTGGACGTGCGTGAGCAGGATGTCTCGCGCGCTCGCGCCGCCGACGAACCACGCGATGTTCGTCGCGTGCGACGCGGCGACGACTTCGCGCAGCATCGCGGAAAAGACGCCGGCGAGCGGGCGATGCGGCAGCAGTTCAAGCGGCAAGATAGCGTTCACGCAGCATCCTGGCGGTTTCGAGATTGCGCGGGTCGCCGCTCGCGACGAGATCCGCATAGACGATGAGCGGCGCGACGACGTTCGGCGGAAGACCATCGACGGGCGCGAGCGCCACGGGCGCGCGCAGGAATTCGACGTTTCCGGCGGGATCGGGCCGCAACCGCGCCGCCTTGACCCATTCGCGCGGCGCGGCGTCGGCGCAATACGCGGTGACGGTCGCGGGCTTCAGGTATTCCGTGAGTATCGCTGCGGCCGGCTCGCCGCCGAACTGGCATTGACCCGGCAGGCCGGGCACGTCGCGCCACCAGTCGTTCGACTCCGCGCGATAACGCCCGATCAGCAGCGATTCGCGCAATTGCCGCGGATACAGCGTCACCCATTCGTCGATGAGCCGTTCCTTGTCGGCGATTTGCAGGCCGGCGCCGTCGGGCCGCTCGAATACATCGCGATGATCGATGAGCGCCCGCACCGCGTTTTGCACCGTGCCGTGGCTCACGCCCGCGTGTTGCGCGATATCGCGATAGCCCCGTTGCAGCAGCGCGGGCGTGATGAGCAGGGCGGCCGTGACGCGCAACGTCGACTTCGTCCAGGTTTTCGAGCGGCGCGCCTTGCCGTGCGCGACGCGCGGACGGCCCGACACGATCACGACGACGCCATCGCCTTCGATGACGCTCGCGTTGCCGGCGAGATCGAGGGCATCGACGTTCAGATCGCGGCAGGCGCGGATCATGTCGGGGGAGAGATGCGCGGTGACGAGCGCAGGTTTCGCGCCGCCGTTCTGCGCGACCGAGGCGCTGAACGCGGATAACGCGCTGAACCGGTCGATGTTTTCCCGCACGATGACAGGGCGCTTGAAGCGCGCGCCGCCGACGCGGAATTCGATGGCGGCGTCGTAGCCGCCGCGCGCGGGTGGTTTGACGCTGCGTGCGGCGAAGCCGGTCGCCTCCGTGAAGGCGGCTGCGGCGGCTTCGGCGAGTTGGTCGGTGGGTGGCATCGGCGGGTTGGGCGTCCAATTTTGGTCAGTGTACACGAAACGTGGACAGACATAAAAGTTGGACGGAGTTCGTCTTGCCGAAATCCACTCTAAGAATCATGAGGTGCGGAATCCCTACCCGACACCGCATTTCCCCTTCACGCCAATCAAAGATAACTACAAACGTAATCCAGCGTTTCCGTCACGTCGATATCGAATCGGCTTTTGCCCGGCACCGAGAACGATTCGCCCGCCTTATACGTCTTCCACTCATCGCTGCCGTCGAGCCGAATACGGCACTGGCCTGCCTGCACCTCCATGAGCTCGGGCGCGTCGGTGCCGAAGTTGAGCGTGCCCGGCAGGATCACGCCGAGCGTTTTCCTGGTGCCATCGGCGAAGAGAACCGTGTGCGACACGCACTTGCCGTCGAAGTAGACATTGGCGCGTTTGATGACGGAAACCTGATCGAATTGCGTTGCGGCGGTCATGATGATGGTCCTTTGGACGGTTGCGAGGGATGGTCCGCCATCATACAAAAAAGGCGATGCGACTCACATCGCATCGCCTGTTTCGAGCCAGCAGGAACAATCAGCGATTCACGAGCCGTTTCGGCATCAGGACCGAATGCAACCGCATGTGGAGGCAAGACAGTCGCGAGAGCGTTTCAGGGATAAACCGCGATTGTCAGAGTTCCAAAACCGATACGATAGAATCGCGAACCAACTTCTGCTCGCGTTGGCAACGTTAGCGATCTTTCGCTTCATCTATTTATTCGCCGATCAATAGCTAGTTCGGACAGACCCATGGCAATAGCGATTCGAGGCGCTGGCATGCCCTTCAAGACATGCTGACGCTGTCGGCATACGGAGGATTGTTTCTTGCCGCATTCGGCGCAGCCACCCTTCTGCCTCTTCAATCGGAGGCTGTGCTTGTGGGCTTGCTGCTGAGTAAAAGCTATTCAACTGCAACGTTGATACTGGTCGCGACGATCGGCAACGTGTTGGGTTCACTGGTCAATTGGGTTTTGGGGCGATACATCGAGCGCTTCAAGAGCCGCCGCTGGTTTCCAGTGTCAGACGAGAAATTGGACCGCGCGCAGCGCATGTATCAACGTTTAGGGAAATGGTCGCTCTTGCTTAGTTGGGCGCCCGTCATTGGTGATCCTCTTACTCTCCTGGCTGGGGTGATGCGTGAGCCTCTTCTGCCATTCGTCGCGTTGGTCACGGTTGCGAAGCTCGGACGTTACCTTGTCTTGGCGGCTGTGACGATGCGATTGATCTAGATCGGTCGGCATCTTCAGATGTGTCCGCGCGCTGATACCCAGGCGACGCCGGGAACGCTTGTCTCGACGTAGTCATGGGGAATCGCCTCGCCTTTCTCCGAAGGCGAGGGGCTGCAACATAATGGAATCAGTCGAACATGTCGGGCTGCGTGGCGACGAGATCGTTCCAGATCGTCTGGAAGTGCAGCCAGCCGATGTAGTCGCTGCCCACATGCTCCCGGCTATAGCGCGCGCGGTCTTCGGGCACGAGCTTGGGCGTGATGCCGGTCGCTTCGATCATCAGTTGTTGCTGGCAGCAACGCTCGAGCGCGACGAACCAGAACGCCGCCGAATCGATGCTGTGACGGCTCGCCGTGAGTAGGCCATGATTCTGATGGATCGCGGCCTTCACGCCCTTGAACGCATTCGCGACCTTGTTGCCGCCCTTCACTTCGACGGCGACCTTGCCGGCTTCATCGCCGATCACGACGTGGTCTTCGAAGAACGCGCACGCGTCCTGCGACATCGGAATGAGCGGCTTGCCGAGCGCCGCGAAGGCGGTGCCGTAGACGGTATGCGCGTGGCACATCGCGACGATGTCCTGATGCTGCTCATGCACGGCCGCGTGCAGCACGAAGCCCGCGCGATTGACCGCGTAATCGCCTTCGACCACGTTGCCCTGATGATCCGCGCAGATCAGGTTAGACACCTTCACTTGCGCGAAGTGGACGGCCATCGGATTGGTCCAGTAAAGCGACGGATGCTCCGGATCGCGCACGGTGAGATGGCCCGCGAACCCGTAATCGAAGCCCTGCAGCGCGAAGGCGCGGCACGCGGCGACGAGGCGCTCCTTCAGGTACTGACGATGTTCCGCGTGGCTCGCAAACGTGGGCAGCTCGGGGAAGATCAAGCCTTGCTGCTCCGGCTGATAGATCGATACGCGGCCCTTGAGATCGATGGCCTGATCGGCGGTCTTTGCGGGGGTCTCCATGACGTCGCTCATCTTTTCGCTCCATGCGGATAGAAGTGGGTATGTCACGCATGGTGCCGGTAGCGATGCTTGCGCACAAACGAAGGTTGTTCAACGTGGCATGAGTCACATTCATGCGCCAAAGGTTTGAAGCGGCTGCCGAATTCGAAATTCACCGAGGTTTAGACGATGCAACATTTTTCGCCGCGCCGCGAAACCGCGACGGTTCACGTCCGCATCCTGTGCCAAGCCTTTGAGAATCCCGCGGACGCCTGTCGCATAAGGCTTTCGCGCGACTCGGCATCGGGGCTTTAAAAACGACTCGCATCGCCGTTAACCACCTTTGCAACATTTTTCGCGTGCGGGCTGTTTCTGCTACGACAAGGCTTTCGAGCCTCCGATTGGCTTCGTTTCGCTAGATGAGCGCATCGGCGGAGCCTGCTCTGACAAGACATTCGCCAGACGAAAACGTTTGGCGTTCTGCTGCCATCGCCCGCGATCCGTCTGAAGGTCGCTTTTCACGGGTGAATCAATTTTCTTCGTACTTGAGCGCACGTTCTCGGCGCTTTGCGTGGGGAATCGCGCAAAGTCCTGTTGGTATAAGGATTGGCGTTCGCTGGCACACCTCTCGCTAATGTATGACCACGCACGAACATCGCTGCGGTATCAAACAAGAAGAAGCAGCGGGTTCGTACTACGGGGCTGGACGCAACAGGTTCGATGTATGCCATCAGATGCATGCGCGAATCCTGTTGCGAGCCAGAAGAAATCAAAAGCGCGAAGCGCAAACGCACGAGACTAAGAAAAATGTTGACACTTCAATCCGATCTGCACGGCAATCATCTGTTGGGCGCGCTTCCGGCGCAGGAATGGCAGGCTATCGCACCGCATCTCGAGCTGGTCCAGTTGCGCACGGAGCAGTTGTTGTGCGATTCCGGGCAGCGCATTCACCACGTGTATTTCCCGACTACGGCGATCATTTCGCTGCTGCATACGATGGAAGACGGCGGTTCCGTTGAAGTCGCGGCGGTGGGACGTGAGGGAATGTCGGGGGTTCCGGTGCTGACGGGCGGCGACACGATGCCGACGCGCGTGCAGGTGCAATGTGCGGGCTTTGCGTATCGCATGAGCGCGGGTGCGTTACGTGAGCACTTCGGCCGTTCCGACTTTCTGCGCCGCGTGATGTTGCTGTATATGCAAGCCCTGCTGACGCAAGTGGCGCAGACGGCCGCGTGTAATCGTCATCACTCGCTGTCGAAGCAACTGTGCCGTTGGTTGCTGATTCAGACGGATCGCACGCCGTCGGATCAACTGCGTGTGACGCAGCAGATGATCGCCGATATGCTCGGCGTGCGCCGTGAAGGTGTGACGGAGGCGGCTGGCAAGCTGCACGATGCGGGGCTGATTCATCATAGCCGTGGGTGTATCAAGATTCTCGATCGTGCGGGACTCGAGGAGCGGGCTTGTGAGTGCTATGGCATCGTTAAGCGCGAGTTTGATCGGATGTTGCCGCGGCGTGCGGCCGAGGCGTTGGCTTAAGCTGTTTTTGGTTCTGTCGCTGGATCCCGCTTTCTTAGTGCTAATAGACCACAAAGAAAACGGGATCCGGCGACAAAAAAGAAAACTCGATTCAAACTTCAAACAAGAGCCCGACTAGCCCGCCCCCGCAACCAATTGATGCTGGCAAAGAGCAGAACAGCAAACACGATCAGCATCGTAGCAACAGCAAGAATGGAAGGATCGATGGAATCGCGAATACCGCTCCACATCTGCCGCGGCACGGTTCGCTGATCCGGCCCGCCGATAAAGAGAATGACGATAACTTCATCGAACGAAGTAGCAAACGCGAACACGCTGCCGGTAGCCACAGCCGGCGTAATGAGCGGCAAGGTCACGCGCCGGAAGGCGATCCACGGCGTCGCCCCGAGCCCCGACGCAGCACGCAAGAGACTTTGATCGAAGGACAACAACGACGCCGTCACGGTAACCACGACAAAGGGCGTGCCAAGCGCCGCATGCGCGAAGATCACACCGGGATAAGAGTTGACGAGCCCGAGCGGCGCAAAGATCAGATAGAAGCCGGCCGCGACAACGACAATCGGCACGATCATCGGCGAAATGATGATCGGCATGATGACCGAGCGCAGCGGAAACTGCGAACGCGAAAGGCCGAGCGCTGCAAGCGTGCCGAGACACGTCGCGATCAACGTCGACGCCGCACCAATGCCGATGCTGTTCAAAAGCGAGCGCTGCCAGTCGGGACTCGTGAGCGCCTGCTCATACCAGCGCAACGAAAACCCCTGCAACGGATAAGAAAAGTAGGATCCCGAATTGAACGACAAAGGGATGATCGCAAGAATCGGCGCGACGAGAAAGAACAGCACGAGCGCGGTATGCACGCGCACCCATCGGGAAGCGATGCGTTCGGTCAGCACCCTGTTGCGTGATTCCGTCATGGAAGAATGGCCCCTTAACCGAAGCGCAACCGGTCGATGCCGACGATGCGGTTGAACAGGAAATAGAAGATCGCGGTGAAGATCACGAGGTACGCCGAGAGCGCGCCCGCAAGCCCCCAATTGAGCTGCGTATTCGTCTGCAGCGCGATGAGCTGACTGATCATTTCATCGCCAGCGCCGCCGAGCAGCGCGGGCGTGATGTAGTAGCCGAGCGCGAGCACGAAAACGAGAAAGCATCCCGCGCCGACACCCGGCAACGTCTGCGGTATGTACACGCGCACGAACGCGGTGAACGGATGCGCGCCGAGCGATTGCGCCGCGCGCAGATAGACCGGCGACACGCCTTTCATCACCGAGAAGATCGCCAGAATCATGTACGGCAGCAACACATGCGTCATGCCGATCAACACGCCCGTGCGATTGAAGATGAGCGGCAGCGGATGCGTCGCGAGACCGAGTCCCATCAAGAGGCCATTGATGACACCGCCCGGCTGCAGCAACACATACCACGCAGTCGTGCGTACGAGCAGCGACGTCCAGAACGGCACGATCACGAAAAGCATCAGGCGGTTGCTGCTTTGCGTCGGCAGATTCGCGAGCAGCCATGCGACCGGATAACCGAGCACGAGGCACAGCAGCGTGACGGACGCGCTGATCGATATCGTGCGCAGAAACGCCTGTCGATACACCGACGAGTTATCCGCCACGAACGCGACGTTGCCTTGCGGCGTCACTTGCGCATCGACGGCGGCAAGCAGATAGTCCGGCGTCGGCGACGTAGCCGCGCGTTTCAACAGACGCCAGATCTCCGGCGAATTCCAACGTTCATCCATGTCGATCAAAACCGGCTTCCACGCGGGCGGCGTCTCCTCGCGCACGCTGCGCGCGGTCCGCATCAGCAAGCTGCGAAACTCGGGCTGCGCGAAGTTGAGCCTGCGCGCGACGGTGCCGAGTTGCCCGTTCTGTTGCGCATCCTTCAGGCCCGAGGCGAGCAGCGCGAACAGATGCTCATCGGGCACGCCGCGGCCGTCCCAGGCATCGAGAGCACGAGTGAGCGCCGGCATGCTGTCCGGCACCTCCTTGTTCTCGACACTGCGCGCAAGCAGCATCGCGATTGGCGCGATGAACGTCGACAGCAAAAACACGATCAGCGGCAAGGCAAGCAACAACGCCTGCACCGATGCGCGGCGGCGCGCTCTTTGATACGAGGCGCGGCCATCGGCTCTCGTCGGAGAACCGGCGGCGTGCGCGTGAATCGATGCAGGCATGTCGTTACTCTCATCCATGAACAGCGTTATTGCGTGAGCCAGACCTGGAAGCGCTTGTTGATCTGATCTGCGTTGTCGGCCCAAAAGTTCGCGTTGATCTGCACCGCGCGCTTGAAGTTATCCGGCGCGGTCGGCATGTCGGCGAGTCGCTGCTTGTCGACGAGCGCGACCGCATCCTTACGCGGCGGCGCATACGCGATGTACTTCGAGAGATCCGCCGATGCCTTCGGCTGCGCTTGCGACACGATGAACTTCGCCGCGGTATCGGCGTGCTTCGCGCCCGTCGGAATAGCCCACCACTCGAAGTCGTAGACTTGCGCGTCCCACACGGCCTTGAACGGCTTGTTGTCTTTCTTCGCGGCGTCGTCGATGCGGCCGTTGTAGGCCTGCACCATCACGACCGCGCCATCGGCGAGCAGTTGCGGCGCCTGCGCGCCCGATTCCCACCACACGATGTTCTTCTTGATCGTGTCGAGCTTCTTGAACGCGCGATCGACGCCGGCGGGCGTGCCGAGCACCTTGTAGACATCTTTCGGGTCGACGCCATCGGCGATCAGCGCCCATTCCATCGACACCTTCGGCGACTTGCGCAGGCCGCGCTTGCCGGGGTATTTCTGCAAATCGAAGAAGTCGTTGACAGTGGTCGGCGCGGTCTTCAGCTTGCTAGCGTCATAGGCATAGACCGTGGACCACACCATGCTCGCAACCGCGCAATCGCTGATCGAGCCGGGGATGAAGTCGCTCGTCTTGCCGAGCGTCTTCTTGTCGAACTTCTGCAGCAGGCCTTCATCGCATGCGGTGATCGCGTCGTTGGTTTCCAGATCGATGAGATCCCACGTCGTGTTCTTCGCCTGCTCCATCGCGGAGAGCTTGGCGAGGCCGCCGTCATACGATTCGGTCGAGAAGTTCACGCCCGTTGCCTGCGTGAACGGTTCGAACCAGGCTTTCTTGGCGGCGGCTTCGAACGCGCCGCCGAACGTCACAACGGAGAGTGTCTCCGCCGCCTGTGTCGAGATAGTTGCAAACGCAAATACTGCGAGTGCGGCGCATTGTGCTTTGATGTGATTGCGCATGTCAGTTGGCTCCTGCGGGTGCGGTCGGGATGAGAGAAGGTGAGGGCGGTGTGCTCGGGGCAATCGCGGGCGCGTTTTTTGGCGCCATCATCGCGAGAATCTTGCAGTCGTCGTGACGCCACGCGATATCGATCGTGCTGCCTGCGCAGGGCAATGCGTGACGCTGGGTATTAGGCACTTTGACGACGATGGAATCGCGCGAGCCGAGCTTCAGATGCACGCGATGATGATCGCCGCAGTACACGAGTTCCTCGACGCGTGCGCGCACGACGTTGCTGTGCTCGTCCGCGTGCGCGTCTTCCGTGCCGGGAATGTGCGCGCGTTCGGGGCGCAGCGCGAGCATCGCTTCATCGCCGGCGCGCAGGCCGTGCTCGCAACGTCCGCGAATGACGCTGCCGTCCGATAGCGCCAGCGTCGCCCATTCGCCGTTCGCACTGACGACGCGCCCCGTGAGCCCGTTGTTCTCGCCGACGAAGTTCGCAACGAACGCGTTCTGCGCGTTCTCGTAAAGCTCGCTCGGCGTCGCGGCCTGCTGGATGCGGCCATCGGAAAAGACGGCGACCCGGTCCGACATCGTCAGCGCTTCGGCCTGATCGTGCGTCACGTAGACGATCGTCAGCGAAAGCTCGCGGTGCAGCCGCATGATTTCGTATTGCATCGTTTCGCGCAGGCGCTTGTCGAGTGCGCCGAGCGGCTCGTCCATCAGCACGACGCTCGGTTCGAACACGAGCGCGCGTGCGAGCGCGACGCGCTGCTGCTGCCCGCCGGAAAGCTGTGAGGGTCGCCGGTTCGCGAGATGGGGCAACTCGATCATCTCCAGCGCGCGCTTCACGCGCGTCTTCTGCTCGGCGCGGCTCACGCGTCGCACGGAAAGCGGAAAGGCGACGTTCTCCGCAATCGTCAGATGCGGAAAGAGCGCGTAGTTCTGAAAGACCATGCCGATGTCGCGCTGATGCGGCGGCTTGTCGTCGAGACGCCTGCCATCGAGACGAATCTCGCCTTGCGTCGGCGTTTCGAAGCCCGCGAGCATCATCAGCGTCGTCGTTTTACCCGAGCCGGACGGACCGAGCAGCGAAAGAAATTCTCCCTTGCGCACGTCGAGGTTCAAATCCTCCACGACGTAATGCGCGCCGTCATACGATTTGCTCACGCCGGAGAAGGAGATGAAGGAAGGGGCTGACATCGTGTTCGTATCCTGTCTTTCAGTGCTGTGCGAGCTTCGTCGCGATATAGCGCGCAAAGTCGAAATTGGGCCGTTCAAGGTGGCTCAGATTTCCGGGCTTCGCGAGCGGCGCATGCACGCCGCGAAACACCGCTTCCACGCCGCGCCTGTCTTCCGCGTTCACTTCGTCGAGCAGCTTCTTCAATGTCGACATATGCGCGTTCGCTTCCGCGTCGGCGATGAATTCAGGCGCGAGACCGCCGCCGAAGCGGATATGCACTTGCCCGACGCCGCGCGGCTGCAACACGAGATACCAGAAATAGCCGGGCGTAAGCGTGACGAGATGCGTCGGATAGATCGCGAGCAGTGCGGTCGTCTTGCGCCAATGACCCGTTAAACGCGGGTTATCCGGATGAGCATTGCCAATGGGCAAGCTCGCTTCCTTCGTGATCCAGTGATAGTTGAACGCGGGATAACCCGGTGGACATTCCATCTCTTCGAGCTTCGAATGCGGCCCTACGGTCGCGCGATGCAGCATTGGCAAGTGATAACTTTCCATGAAGTTTTCGGCGAGGATCTTCCAGTTGGTATCCCACACATGCTCTTCATAGAAAGTTTCGATGTAGTCCGTCATGCCATACGCGCCGATCAATTCGCTCAGTTCGGCTAGCTGCGTTGCGACGGGCGGCGCGCTTTCATCGAGCGTCACATAGATCCAGCCTTGCCATTCCTCGCAGCGCACGGCGGGCAGCCTATAACTTTCCTTGCAGAAGCCTTCTTGCCGGTCCATGAGCGGCGCGCCCTTCAATTCGCCGTCGAGTCCATAACTCCACGCGTGATACGGGCACACGATGCGCCGCTTGTTGCCGCGCCCTTCGAGCAGCACCGACATGCGATGCAGGCACACATTCGACATCGCCTTGAGCTGCATCTGCTCGTCGCGCAATACGACGATCGGCTGCGCGCCGATCTGCGCCGTCAGGTAATCGCCGGGTTCCTTCAACGCGCTCGCGCGGCCGACGCATTGCCATTCATGCGCGAAGATCTCGCGCTCTTCGAGTGACAGGAAGTCGGGCGATGTATAGACGCCAGGCGGCATGGCGTGCGCATCGCTGAATGGTCGTTCGCAGTTCGACCGTAACTGGTCGATGAGCGTGTCCACTGCGATCATGAAGCCCTCCTTGTCTCAACTCGTGAGAGCGCGCTGGCGCGGGCTTTGACCGCATTGCGCTCGACATGGACATCAATCTATCAAGCCAAATTGCCAGCCAAAATATTGTTTTCGGATACAAAGCAAAGCTTTTATCTATGCAGCGCCGATAACTTCACGTATCGATATGCAGTCGCCTAATATAGTTCTCGCAGAACGACGAGAAGCGATGCACCACTTGCCGCGGACGCATTGTGCGCGATTGCGCGATGCCTAACGTAGTCGCGTTGACGTTGTCCTTGAAGCGCTTAATCACGAAGTCCTCGCCATCCACCGTGCGATTCGACTTCAGCGGAAAGTTGAGGATGCTATAGCCGAGGCCGTTCGCCACCATGCCGCGCACGACTTCCGGTTGCGATGACCGGAACGCGGGCACGGGACGGCTGCCGACCGCATCGAAGAGCGCGGCGAAATACTCGCGGCTATGCGGCAGATCGAGCATCACGTAAGGCTCCGATTGCAAATCGGCGAGCGATACCTTGCGCGCTCGCGCAAGCCGATGCGTCTTCGGCAAGATCGCATAAGGCGGCAACGAAAGCAGCGGCGTGAACGCGATGTCTTCGGTCAAGTCCAGACTATAGGTGAGGGCGATATCGAGCGAACCGTCATGCAGGCCGCGCAACAAGCCGTCCTGATGCGCTTCGACCGTGCGAAACGAAATGCCCGCGTGCCCTGCCGTGAAGCGGCTGATGAGCCCCGGCATCAACGGCGGTGCGAGCGACACGAGACAGCCGAGCGCGATGGAGCCGGTCATGCCGCCATCCATTTCTTTCGCGGCCATTTGCAGTTCTTCCGCGATCTTCAGCAGATTGCGCGCTTGCCCGAGCAGATCGCGGCCGGCCTGCGTGAGCGACAGACCGCTCGCATGATGGCGAATGAATAGCTGCACGCCGAACGATGCTTCGAGATCGGCGAGGGCGGTCGATATCGACGGCTGCGAAATATGCAGTTTTTTCGCGGCGGCGGTGAAGGACAAGGCTTCGGCAGCGACCACGAAGTAGCGCAATTGCCGCAGCGAATAGCGCAAGGGATGGCTTTCCATCGATGACATTCGGGAAATGGAGCTTCGATGAGCCGCATTGTGAAGTGCTCAAAATTCATTGCATAGCCAAATCCGATGCCGTGCATTTTTTAAATATATTTTTCGGATTCGATCGGGACGCGTAGATTTTCACGAAGACATCACGGATACAACGGCCTTTCAGAAGGACATAGCCATGACAGTGGAAACAACGTCTATCGACACGCTCGTGGTCGGCGCGGGCCAGGCTGGCGTCGCGATGAGCGAACACCTGAGCAAGCTCGGCGTGCCGCATCTCGTGCTCGAACGCGATCGCATCGCCGAACGCTGGCGCACGGGCAGGTGGGATTCGCTCGTCGCCAATGGTCCCGCATGGCACGATCGTTTCCCTAATCTCGAGTTCGCGGATTTCGACCCCAATGGTTTCGCATCGAAAGATCAGGTCGCGGAATACTTCGTCGAGTACGCGAAGAAATTCGATGCGCCCATTCGCACCGGCGTCGAAGTGAAGAAGGTCGTGCGCAATGCGGGGCGGCCGGGCTTTACCGTCGATACATCCGACGGAACCATCGAAGCGAATCGCGTGGTCGTCGCGACGGGTCCGTTTCAGCGCCCCGTGATTCCGCCGATCGCGCCGTCGTCCGCAAAGCTCACGCAGATCCATTCCGCCGACTATCGCAATCCGCAGCAACTGCCCGAAGGCGGCGTGCTCGTCGTGGGCGCGGGATCGTCGGGCGTGCAGATCGCCGATGAATTGCAGCGCGCGGGCCGGCGCGTGTATCTGTCGGTCGGCGCGCACGATCGTCCGCCGCGCGGATATCGCGGACGCGATTTCTGCTGGTGGCTCGGCGTGCTCGGCGAATGGGACGCGGAAGTGATGAAGCCGGGCCGCGAGCATGTGACCATTGCCGTGAGCGGCGCGCGCGGCGGCCATACGGTGGACTTCAGGCGCCTCGCGCATCAGGGCATCACGCTCGTCGGTCTGACGAAATCGTTCGACGATACGCGCGTGAGCTTCGAAGCCGATCTCGCGGATAACATCCGTCGCGGCGACGAGAACTATTTGTCATTGCTCGATGCCGCCGATGCCTATGCGCAACGCAACGGCCTCGATCTGCCCGAGGAGCCCGAAGCGCGCCATATTCCCGCCGACCCGGAATGCATGACGCATCCGCTTCTCGAACTCGATCTCGCGCAAGCGGGTATTACGTCGATCATCTGGGCGACCGGTTATGCCGTCGATTTCAACTGGCTGCAAGTCGATGCATTCGATGACAAAGGCAAGCCGAAACATCAACGTGGCGTCGCCAAAGAACCGGGCATCTATTTTCTCGGCTTGCCGTGGCTTTCGCGGCGCGGCTCCGCGTTCATCTGGGGCGTGTGGCACGACGCGAAACATATCGCCGATCACATCGTCACGCAGCGCAGATACCTCGCTTATTACGACGCGCCGCAACGTGCTGTCGAGACGAAGCGCGAAGAAGGCGTGGCCGATGCATCGCGCGTCCACAAGGTCAGCGAGATGGGCGTCAACTGATCAGAAACTATCCGGAATCAAGGTGCATTCGATGAGCCAACCTACGCATACCCGTATCCGCATGTTCAACACGAAGGATACGTACCCGAATCAGACCCTCGATAACGATCTCTGCCAGGCCGTTCGCGCGGGCAATACCGTTTATGTGCGCGGTCAGATCGGCACGGACTTCGACGGCAATCTCGTCGGTCTCGGCGATCCGCGCGCGCAGGCCGAGCAGGCGATGAAGAACGTGAAGCAGTTGCTCGAAGAAGCGGGCAGCGATCTCTCGCATATCGTCAAGACGACGACTTATCTCACCGATGTGCGCTTTCGCGAGCCGGTGTATCGCGAAGTCGGCAAATGGCTGAAGGGCGTGTTTCCGATTTCGACGGGCCTTACCGTCGTCGCGCTCGGACAACCTGAATGGCTGATGGAGATCGATGTGATCGCCGTCATCCCCGATGGATGGACGCCGCCTCAGGAGCGCGCATGACATTCTCGATCGTCGGACGATGTGAAGAGACCGGGCAGCTCGGCATCGCGATCAGTTCGTCGAGCATCGCGGTGGGCGCGCGCTGTCCGTGGGTGCGCGCGGGCGTGGGCGTCGTCGCGACGCAGAACGTCACGCTGCCCGCGCTCGGTCCGCAAATTCTCGATTACATCGAAAGCGCCAAGCTCGATGCGAACGCCGCACTCGCACGCGCGTTGAGCGCGAACGAATGGAGCGAGTATCGGCAGGTGACGGTCGTCGATGCGCAAGGCCACACCGCGTTCTTCAGCGGCAAGCAAGCGCTCGGCACGTATCACGCGGTCGCGGGCAGGCAATGCGTCGCGGCGGGCAACATGCTCGCGGGCGTGCATGTCATCGAAGCGATGATTCCCGCATTCGAGAACGCATCGGGCCAGCTTGCGGATCGTCTGCTTGCCGCGATGCATGCGGCGATCGCGGCGGGCGGCGAAGCGGGGCCGGTGCATTCGGCTGCGCTGAAGATCGCGGGCGAGCAAAGCTGGCCGCTCGTCGATCTGCGCGTCGACTGGGCCGATGACGATCCCATCGGCAAGCTCGATGACCTGTGGCATGCGTACGAGCCGCAGATGCAGGACTACGTGACGCGCGCATTGAACCCGACCGCTGCGCCGAGCTACGGAGTGCCGGGCGATGAGTGACACGACGAGCCGCGATCTGCTCGACAAGCTGATTAGTTTCGCGACCGTCAGCCGCGATTCGAATCTCGCGCTGATCGAGTTCGTTCGCGATTACCTCGCGCAGTTCGACATCGAAAGCGAGCTGTTCTACAACGCGGAGCGCACGAAGGCGAATCTGTTCGCGACGATCGGACCGCGCGATCGCGGCGGCATCGTGCTCTCGGGGCATACGGATGTCGTGCCGGTCGATGGCCAGCCGTGGACCGTCGATCCATTCCGTCTCACGGAAAAAGATGGACGGCTCTATGGCCGCGGCACAGCCGACATGAAGGGCTTTCTCGCGTCGGTGCTGGCCGCCGTGCCGATGTTGATCGAGCGCGAACTGAGATTGCCCGTGCATCTGGCGTTTTCATACGACGAGGAAGTCGGATGCCTCGGCGTGCGGCCGATGCTCGCGCAACTGGAGAAGCGCGCGCACAAGCCCGTTCTGTGTCTGATCGGCGAGCCGACATCGTTGAAGCCGGTGCTCGGTCACAAGGGCAAGCTCGCGATGCGTTGTCAGGTGAAAGGCGCGCCTTGTCATTCCGCCTATGCGCCGTATGGCGTGAACGCGATTCAATATGCAGCGCGCCTCATCAATCGGCTTGAAGAAATCGGCGAACGGCTGGCGCAGCCCGAGCATCACGACGAGCGCTTCGATCCGCCGTATTCGACCGTGCAGACGGGCGTCATCAAGGGCGGTCGTGCGCTCAACATCGTGCCGGCCGAATGCGAATTCGATTTCGAAGTGCGCGCGCTTCCCGGCTTCGAAGCGAGCACGGTCGCCAAGGATTTGCAGGCGTACGCACAAGCCGAACTGCTGCCGAAGATGCGCGCCATTGAACCCGAGACGGACGTTCGCCTCGAAGCGCTATCCGCGTATCCCGGACTCGCGACATCGCCCGAAAGCGAAGCGGCGCGTCTCGTCGCGCTCTTGAGCGGATCGTCGGAATTCGGCACGGTGGCGTTCGGCACGGAAGGTGGACTCTTCGATCAGGCAGGCATTCCGACTGTCGTATGCGGTCCCGGCAGCATGGATCAGGGACACAAGCCCGATGAGTACGTAACCCTCGAACAACTCCACGATTGCGACGCGATGCTGATACGCCTCGCCGATCATCTTTCGACCACAGCCTGATTTCTCACACGCCGCAGGCGATACGGGCGCGATGCGCGTCAGGGCATCGCTTTGCCGCGCACAAACTGGAGACGACTTTGACTAGTGCACCACGCAACGCTTCTCCGTTGATCGAGAAGCACACCATCGGCTATGTGCCGCCCGAGGATCGTCACGGCAAAGTGCGCGACCTGTTCACGCTATGGTTCGGCGGCAATATCGCGCCCTTGCCGATCGTGACCGGCGCGCTCGGCGTGCAGATCTTTCATCTGAACCTGCTGTGGGGCATCGTTGCGATCGTCGTCGGACAGGCGGTCGGCGGCGTGCTGATGGCGTTGCATTCCGCGCAAGGGCCGCAAATGGGCATTCCGCAGATGATCCAGAGCCGCGCGCAGTTCGGATCGTGGGGCGCGTTGCTCGTGACCGTCATCGCGGGCGTGATGTACGTGGGCTTCTTCGCGTCGAACATCGTGCTCGCGGGGAAGTCGCTGCATGGCATCGAGACGTCGGTGTCGGTGCCCGTGGGCATTGTGATCGGCGCGCTGGGATCGGGACTGATCGGCATCATCGGATACAAGTTCATTCATATCCTGAACCGCATCGGGACGTGGGTCCTCGGCATCGGCATTTGCGTGGGCTTCGGCTACATCCTCACGCATGTCTCGACGGACGATTTCCTCACGCGCGGCGGCTTCAACTTCGCCGGCTGGCTCGCGACCGTATCGCTTTCCGCGCTGTGGCAGATCGCGTTCGCGCCTTACGTGTCCGACTATTCGCGCTATTTGCCGGCGACCGTGCGCGTCTCGTCGACGTTCTGGGCGACGTATCTCGGCTGCACGATCGGCTCGACGCTCGCCTTCGTGTTCGGCGCGGTCGCGGTGCTCGCGGTGCCGCCCGGCGCCGACGCGATGGATGCCGTGAAGCTCGCCACCGGACCGCTCGGCCTGCCGATGCTCGTGTTGTTCCTGTTGAGCGTCATCAGCCACAACGCGTTGAACCTGTATGGCGCGGTGCTCGCGGTGATCACGTCATTGCAGACGTTCGCGTATCGCTGGATTCCGACGGCGAAAGCGCGCGCCGTGTTGTCGGTCGTGATTCTCGTCGCGTGCTGCTATGGCGCGATCGGCGCATCGACGAACTTCGTCGCGAATCTCGTCGATCTCGTGCTTGCGCTGCTCGTCGTACTGGTGCCGTGGACCGCGATCAATCTCATCGACTTCTATGTGATCCACAAAGGCAAGTACGACATCCAGTCGATCTTTCAGGTAGACGGCGGCATCTATGGACGATTCAATCCGCAGGCGTTGATCGCTTATGCGATCGGTATCGTCGTGCAGATTCCGTTCATGAACACGCCGATGTATGCGGGCGCGGTGCCCAAGTATCTCGACGGCGCGGATCTGTCGTGGATCGTTGGATTGCTGCTGACGTCGCCGGTTTATTACTGGCTTGCATCGCGCGATACGAGTTATCGGCGCAGACAGAACGGTGCGCGTGTGGCGTCGAACGTGGCGCGGTGATTCATAAGCGATGTCGGGCGGGACTCTTTCCCGCCCGACAATTCTGTTGTAACCCCGGCTGCATTTACGTCGAGTGTGCACATGCACATAATCGCGTCACCTGCTGCGAAAACCCTTCGCGGCGCATCGAGGCGGTGACGATCCCAGGCTTGCCGAAGGGCGGCCTGCAAGTGCGGTTCAGTGATTCTGATTCGTTGCGGCACACATCGCTCCTCCTCGCACACGCATTCAGGAGCTTGTCATGTCGAACGATCTTCCTCTCCGGACGGCTTCGCGCCGTCATTTCATCGGCGTCGCGGCGGCGAGCATCGCGGCGAGCGCATTGAGCCGCGTCGCATTCGCCGATTCGATCCAGAGCACGGCGGACATCGTGCAAGTGAAGAGCGGCGACAAGACCGCGATTCGCCCGCTTCGCATCCACGCAACGGATGCGCAACTCGCCGATCTGAAGCGGCGCGTGCAGTCGACGCGCTGGACCGAACGCGAAACCGTCGCCGATGCCTCGCAAGGCGTGCAACTCGCGACGATGCAGCAACTCGCGCGCCATTGGTCGACCGCTTACGACTGGCGCAAGGTCGAAGCGCGGATCAACGCGGTGCCGAACTTCGTCACCGAGATCGACGGACTCGACATCCACTTCATCCACGTTCGCTCGAAACATGCGAACGCGTTGCCGATGATGGTCACGCACGGCTGGCCCGGCTCGATCATCGAGCAACTGAAGATCATCGATCCGCTGACGAATCCGACCGCGCATGGCGGCAATGCATCGGATGCGTTCGATGTCGTGATTCCGTCGCTGCCCGGCTACGGATTTTCCGGCAAGCCGACGACGACCGGCTGGGACCCGCAGCGCATCGCGCGCGCATGGATCGCGCTGATGCAGCGGCTCGGCTACACGCGTTATGTCGCGCAGGGCGGCGACTGGGGCAACGCGGTGACCGAGCAGATGGCGCTTATCGCGCCGCCGGAACTGATCGGCATGCACACGAATATGCCGGCGACGGTGCCGGACGATATCGCCAACGCGCTGAAGTACGGCAATCCCGCGCCCGCGGGTTTGGCCGGCGATGAAAAGCACGCGTTCGATCAACTCGATTACTTCTACAAACACGGCCTCGGCTACGCGCAGGAAATGGCGAATCGGCCGCAGACGCTGTATGGCATCGAGGATTCGCCGATCGGTCTCGCGGCATGGATGATCGATCACGACGCGGCGAGCCAGGCGCTTATCGCGCGTGTGTTCGACGGACAGGCGGAGGGTCTCACGCGCGACGACATCCTCGACAACATCACGCTTTATTGGCTGACGAACACGGGCGTTTCATCGGCGCGGCTGTACTGGGAAAACAAGCTCAACTTCTTCGCGCCGAAGCATGTTGCGATTCCGGTGGCGGTGAGCGTGTTTCCGGACGAGATCTATGCCGCGCCGCAAAGCTGGACGGAGAAGGCGTATCCGAAGCTGATCCACTACAACCGTCTGGCGAAAGGCGGGCATTTCGCGGCATGGGAGCAGCCGCAAGCCTTCACGGATGAAGTTCGCGCGGGCTTCCGTCCGCTGCGTTCGGCGTAAAGGCGGCGCATCGCGGTCAGCGCGCGCATGGACGCGCGGCCGATGCATCGGGCGGAACCCTGTCACAATCGCAATCTCCGACGTTTCTCGACGATGCGCTCGGGAGTGCGATTGACCGGGCCGTCTCATCCGATTGCGGCGCGCGAGGTGCGCCGCGCGTGTTTCTCCATGACAAGGAGCAAGCGATGCCAACGATGCAGGCAGTGCAGGTAACGAAAGCGAATGGTCCGCTGGAAGTCGTCGAGCGCGATGTGCCGGAACCGCCCGCCGGACACGTGCTCATCAAGGTGCAGGCGTGCGGGATCTGCCACAGCGATTCGCTGACCGTCGAAGGACTCTGGCCGGGTCTGCAGTTTCCGCGCGTGCCGGGACACGAGATCGCAGGCGTGATCGAGAAGCTCGGCGCGGACGTCGAAGGATGGGAAAAGGGTCAGCGCGTCGGCGTGGGCTGGCACGGCGGGCATTGCGGCCATTGCGAGCATTGCCGGCACGGCGACTTCGTGCTTTGCCAGCGCGCGCTGGTGCCGGGCATCAGCTATGACGGCGGCTACGCGGAATACATGGTGGCGCCGCAGGAAGCGCTCGCGCGTATGCCCGACGATCTCTCCGACGTCGATGCCGCGCCGCTTCTTTGCGCGGGCATCACCACGTTCAATGCGCTGCGCAACAGCGGCGCGCGAGCGGGCGATGTGGTCGCGGTGCTCGGCATCGGCGGGCTCGGTCATCTGGGCGTGCAGTTCGCGCGCAAGATGGGCTTCCAGACGGTGGCCATCGCGCGCGGACAGGACAAGGCGCCGCTCGCGAAGCAACTCGGCGCGCATCATTACATCGACAGCGAATCGCAGAACGTGGCCGACGCGCTCAAGGCGCTCGGCGGCGCGCGCGTGATACTCGCGACGGCGACGAGCGGCAAGGCGATGAGCGCGACCATCGGCGGGCTGGGGCTGAACGGCAAGCTCATCATGGTCGGGATATCGGAAGAGCCGGTCGAGGTGCCGATCACGCAGTTCATCATGGGGCGCAACTCGGTGCAGGGCTGGCCGTCGGGCACGGCGGCGGACTCGCAGGAAACGCTCGCGTTCAGCGCGCTGTCGGGCGTGAAGCCGATGATCGAGGAATATCCGCTGTCGCGCGCGGGCGAGGCGTATGAACGGATGATGAGCGGCAAGGCGCGGTTCAGGGTTGTGTTGACGCCGGGGAAGTGAGGTGAGCGAAGCCCCGCTGAGCGGGGCTTCGAAAGCCGCCTAATCCCCCTCCCTCGTCAACAGACACCAGATCGCGAAAAACGGCACATCACCCGACCGCATCGCGTGCGGATTATTCCGCACGTTATGAATCCCGCCGCCGATGCCCGGATCGCGCCATTCTCCGCCGTTCTGCCGAAACTCACCCGGCGTGAACAGCACATAAGCTTCCTCGGGCGGATGACTGTGATCCGGATAACGCGTATGCGGCAGCATCAGCGAGAAGCCCAGTTGCACGTCATAACGGCTCTCCGCGCCGCCGGGACCGCAGATCATGCCGTGCACGTGTGCATCGATATAGCCGTCGCTACCGTTCAGGCCCGATGATCGGCGCGACCAGCCGAGATCGGGTTCGAGCGCCTTGATCGCGCGCGCGGCGGTGCCGAAGCCGGTGTCATCGTCGATGAAAGGCGCGAGCGTCGCGTCGAGCCATTCGCATGCGGGATAGCGCGTGCGATGCCGCGCGCCATCGTCGGATGGCGTCTGCAACCGCTCGAACACGCGCGCCGCGACGCGACGTCCCGCTTCCGGCAGCTTCTCCGATTGAAACAGCTTCTCCGCGATGGCGATGTAAGCCGCCACGTTCTGCGCACGACGATTCATGAAGCGCTCTCCGTCACAACCAGTCGGTCTCGAAGCTGCATGCCGTGAGCGGCACGCAGCCGTGCTCCGTAAGCACCACTTGTTCCTCCAGTTTCACGCCCTGACATCCGCCTTCCGCGCCGATATAGCTTTCGATGCACAGCGTCATCCCCGTTTCGAAGACGCCGTCATAGCCCGCGCTGTCCCAATCGACCTGATGCGCGATGGCCGGCGCTTCATCGACCATGCCGATGCCATGCGCGATGCAGCTATACCGGTTCTTCACGTACGGCGCGGGAATCTTCCACGCCTTCTCGGAGAACTCGCGATAGGTCATGCCCGGACGCAGCAGGTCCATGTTGAAATGCACCTGAGAATAAGCCAGTTCGTACAGCTTGCGTTGCTCGTCGGATGGACGCGTGTCGCCCACCGTCCAGGTGCGCGAAATGTCGGAGCAGTAGCCGTGCGGGCCGACCATGTCGGTATCGAAGGCAAGCAGTTCGCCGTTTTGCAGCACGCGCGACGAACATTCGCGCATCCACGGATTGGTGCGCTCGCCGGACGCGAGCAGTCGCGTCTCGATCCATTCGCCGCCGTGACGGATGTTCTCGAAGTGAAGATGCGCCCATAGCTCCTGCTCGGTCATACCGGGCCGAAGCTCGCGACGCATCCGTTCGATACCGGCCTCGCACGCGCGCAGCGATTCGCCGATCAGCACGAGTTCGCTCGCCGACTTGATCGCGCGGGCGTCTTCCATCATCGCCTGACCGTCGAGCAAGGTAAGGCCGCGATTGACGAGCAGCGCCGAGCCGATCGGATCGAGCCGGTCGACCGCGAGCCGGCTGTCGCCGCGCGCGTGCGCGCGAAACACATCGACGATTTCGTTCGCCCACACTTCGGCGCGGCTTTCCGCTTCGTGGCCCGCGCTGAAATAAATCCAGCTCACCGCGCCGCGCATTTCGACGTTCAACTCGATGCCGTCCCACACGTGCTCGCAGCTATGAAACTCCCACGCGACGATGCGGCCATCCGCGAACACCATGATGTAGCGCGACGGATTGCGCGCGGTCCATATCTGCATGTTGGACGTGTCCGTCGCATAGCGGATATTGACGGGGTCGTACAGCAGGATCGCGGGACATTCGTGTCGCTTCAATTGCGCAAGCACGCGCGCGAGCCGATAGGTTCTGACATCGCGCATCGTCCGCACCGGGTCTTCGACCGCCATGTGCGCGTCTCCTCACAGTTCCAGTACGAGGTCCGAAGTCGGACGGCTGCAGCACAACAGGCGAAATCCCTTCTGGACTTCCCTTTCGCGAATGCCGCCGTTGTGATTCATGTCGACGGTGCCTTCGAGCACCTTGGTCTTGCACGTCCCGCACATGCCCTGACTGCACGATGACGCCACCGCGACGCCCGCCTTCTTCGCCGCCGACAGCACCGTTTGCGATGCGTTCATCGTGAACGATTTCGACGAGCGCGACAGCTTCACGGTGAAGGTTTCCTGCGCAACGCCGGCTTCGTTCGGCGAAGGCGCGGGCGCGACGCCCGCACCGATATCGAAGCTTTCCTGGTGATAGCGCGCCGGATCGTGACCGCCTTCGCGAAGCAACGTCCGCACCGCGCTCATGTAGCCGACGGGGCCGCACGTGAAGACCTCGCGCTCCAGATAGTCGGGCGCCCATTGCGACAGCAATTGCAGGCTGAGACGGCCGATCGGACCTTGCCACTGCGTCTCGTCGCCGATGCCTTCGCACACGAAGAACACGCGCAGGCGCGGCGAGAGCTTCGCGAATCGCGCGAGTTCATCGCGGAACACGATATCCGCAGGCGTACGCGCGCTGTGGATGAACACGATGTCGCGATCCAGCCCAAGGTCGATGCTCGCGCGCGTCATCGACATGAGCGGCGTGACGCCCGATCCCGCCGACAGAAACAGCGATTTCGTCGCGGGCGCGACGCTCGGCGTGAAAGCGCCGGAAGGACCGTATGCACGCAGTTCGCTGCCGGGCTTCATGTTGTCGTGCAGCCAGTTGGACATCGTTCCGCCCGGCACGCGCTTCACCGTTATCGAGAGCAAAAACGGGCGCGTCGGTGCGGAGGAGATCGTGTAGCAACGCTCGACCGATTGCCCTTGCACCTTCGCCGACACCGTCATGAACTGGCCCGGTTCGAACCGCACGGGCAGGCCGTCGGCGGTGCGGAATTCGAAGCTCTTGATATCGTGCGTTTCGTCGACGACGCGGCAGCACGTCAGCGTCTGTTGCTCGCCGCTCGGCCATAGCTTGCCGCCATGTTCCCAGGTGGCGGCATCGGCGAGGCGATCGTCGAGATCGACCGCGGGAGCAAAAATTCTGTCGACGGAATTCATGGCGCGAAAAAGAGTGCGTTGGCGATGAGCGAAGTATTGGATCGCCCATAAACACCGTCAACGCGCTTTATTTTCCGCGTTCCATTACTTGATGTTATGCGTCAGCCGTCGACCGGCGCGACGGGCGTTTCGAGCTTGAGCTGATAGAACGCCGCATCCAGCCAGCGGCCGAATTTGAACCCGGCTTCGGTGATCGTTCCCGAATGCGTGAAGCCGAGCCGCGTATGCAGGCGGATGCTGCCCGCATTCGTCGCATCGACGCAGCCGACGAGCACATGCACTTGTGCTTCGCGCGCGCGCCGGATCAGTTCGCGCAGCAGCCGCTCGCCGAGCCCGAGGCCACGGCAATCGCGATGCACATAGACGCTGTGCTCCACGGTGTATTTGTAGGCGGGAAACGCGCGGAACGTGCCCCAGCTCGCAAAGCCCATGAGCTTGCCCGACGCATCGACGGCGCCGACAACGGGAAAGCCGCCCGCGCGTTTCGCGGCGAACCACATCGACATGGCTTCGGCTGGGCGCGGCACGTAGTCGTACAGCGCGGTCGAGTTGACGATGGCTTCGTTCAGTATGTCGAGGATGGCCGGCGCGTGTTCGGCCTCGTTGCAATCGATGAGGCGCACGTCGTCGTGCGGATCGGTGGTGTTCATTCGATATCCGTTCAGGCTGAAGATGAATCAGGTCGCGGACGCGTCGCCGATGGCGAGAATGTAGCGCGCCGCTTTCGAAGCCGGGTTGCTGAAGATGAGCGGGCGGTCGAGGCGCATCGCGAGGCAGTCGCCTTGCTGAAGCGCGTGAAGCTCGTCGCCGATCACGATGTCGATGCGTCCGCTCATCACCCAGACTTGCTGGTGCATGTTCGATTCGCGTCCGCCGGTTTCATACGCGACGCGCGCGCCCGGCGGAAAGTCCACTTCGACGAGCTGAAACGGCGACGGCCAGCCCGCAGGCGATAGATTGCGGCGCGTATAGCCGGATTCGGGATCGCGCCATTTCAATTGCTGGCGGCGCCGCGCGAGCGGTTGCGCGGGCGCGCCTTCCGCTTCCCCGCCGAAAAGGCTCGCGAGCGATACGCCCAGGCCCGCCGCGAGCTTGTCGAGCACGACGGCGGTCGGGCTGGCCGCGCCGCGCTCGATCATCGAGATCATCGAGCGGCTCACGCCGCAGCGCGCCGCGAGCGCGTCCAGCGTGTAGCCGCGCGCGGCACGCAACTCGCGGACGCGATCCGCGATGCGCTGGTTGATGTCGGCTTCAGCGGAAGGCTTGACGGTATCTAGCATAGTGGACGGAGTGTCCAATAAACTAGACGTCGATGTCAAGCGAAAGCGGGCTTCGCTGCACGAAGACAGCGAAGCCCGCCGATCACGCCTATAACCGGTTCAGATCAGCCGTACACGGGGAAGCGCTTGGTCAATTCCGCGACCTGCTGACGAACGCGTTCGAGGTTGCCCGCGTCTTCCGGGCTTTCGAGCACATCGGCGATCAGGTTGCCGACGATCTCCGCTTCCTTCGTGCCGAAGCCGCGCGTGGTCATCGCGGGCGAGCCGAGGCGCACGCCGCTCGTGACGAA